>JAZSRK010000078.1:0-64324 GCA_045538465.1 Candidatus Limiplasma sp.
CCTTCAAGATGAAGGCTGAGTTCATCAGCAATGTGGATCCCGATGACGCCGCCGGCGTGCTGAGCCGCATCGATGTGGCTCACTCCCTGTTCATTCTGGTGTCCAAGTCCGGCACTACGCTGGAGACCCTCACCAACGAGTCTTTCGTGAAGGACGCTCTGGTGAAGGCCGGTCTGGATCCCGCCCGCCACATGGTGGCCGTCACCAGCGAGACCTCTCCTCTTGCCAAGAACTCCGGGTATCTGGCCGCCTTCTTCATGGACGATTACATCGGCGGCCGCTATTCCTCCACCTCCGCCGTGGGCGGCGCCGTGCTGTCGCTGGCCTTTGGCCCCGAGGTGTTTGAGCAGTTCCTCGCAGGCGCTGCCGAGGCCGACGCCCTGTCCAAGAACGAAGATCTGCTGAAGAACCCCGCCATGCTGGATGCCATGATCGGTCTGTACGAGCGCAATGTGCTGGGCTATCCCTCCACTGCCGTGCTGCCCTATTCTCAGGCCATGAGCCGTTTCCCTGCTCACCTGCAGCAGCTGGATATGGAATCCAACGGCAAGTCCGTCAACCGCTTCGGCGAGCCCGTGGACTATGTTACCGGCCCCGTCATCTTCGGCGAGCCCGGCACCAACGGTCAGCACAGCTTCTATCAGCTGCTGCATCAGGGCACCGATATCATCCCCCTGCAGTTCGTAGGCTTCAAAAACAGCCAGATGGCTACCGATGTAGTCATTCAGGGCAGCACCAGCCAACAGAAGCTGTGCGCCAACGTGGCTGCCCAGATCATCGCCTTTGCCTGCGGCAAGGATAACGACGACCGCAACAAGTATTTCGCTGGCGGCCGCCCCTCCAGCATCATCATCGGCAAGCAGCTTACTCCCGAAGCACTGGGTGCTCTGTTGGCTCATTTCGAAAACAAGGTAATGTTCCAAGGCTTTGCTTGGAACCTGAACAGCTTCGACCAGGAAGGCGTTCAGTTGGGCAAGGTGCTGGCCAAGCAGGTGCTGGCACACGAGACCGACGGCGCGCTGAAGGTCTACAGCGATCTGCTGGGTATTTAAGCATTCACCGGCAAACGAACACCAGCCCCCAGCTACCCTTTTCGGGCAGCTGGGGGCTGATCTTTTGTATTAGCGAAAGTTCTACACGCAGACCCATTCCACCTGCTCTGCCTCCCAGCGGCGCGGAGGAACCAGTTTACCGAGCATCTCTTCAACTACATATTCGGGCACGACCGCTTTGCGTCCTGCGTTGCGGCGCAAGTTCTCTTTCCATTCCGTTTCCAGATACACGACTTTCACTGCTGCGCCATAATCTTCAAACAAAGTAATAAGCTTGCCGCGCATGGCTTCGGTCAGATCGGTGGCATTCCATACAAAGGGCTGTTTGGCACGAAGATAGGTGCGAGCCAGTTCCTTGGCGGCCTGCGCCACTTCGCCCTGCTTATCGGTTGGCAAAACATCCAGCCGGATGCGCAGATCATCCAAACTGACAACAGGCAGATCGGCAGCGTTCGTTTGCAGCCATGTATCCTTGCCCGTTCCCGGAAGCCCCGAAAGCAGGATCACCTCGCCCCAGGTATCGTTGTAAAGGCTTTGCTGCCGCCAGAGGTTTCTCCCTTGAAAATAAGCTCGCTGGGTGTAGGCATCAGCAAAGGCGCCCGGTTCGTGCAGACAGCCTGCACTATCGGCTTCCAGCTGGCAAAGCGCTACTTTTTCCAGCAGTTCATCCGTATCGGGGGCGATCCGGCCATTCACATCAGCTTGCGCCAGTGTGCAAAGAAGCTGAATGGAAAAATCGCTGCACAACGCACCGTCTGCCGCCGTTTGCAGCAGACGTCTTTCCGGCTCTGCTTGGTCAAGGATGTGCCCCGGCAGCATGTGGTTTCGAATCAGCAGGCACACCGTCTCCCGGAAGGCTTGCTTTGCGGGTGTTCCGCAAAGACCAAAGGTTTTCCATAACAGTTCCCTTGCCATGTGCGCTCCTTTGGCGCTATGGTTTGGCGCGATCCATCTGCCATCTTCCCATCTGGTAGTAGGGATCTTTCCGATATCATGCAAAAGCGCCGCCACAGCGACCTCCTGCTGCTGATGTACAGGCAAGGCCCGAAACGAGGCATCCGCTGCCAAAGCTTCGCAAACCAGCTTGGTGTGCTTTCCTGCGCTGCCCTCCCCGTGCCATACCGGGTCCTGCGGTACTTTTTCCATTTTTACAAGCAGTTCTCCCACCGGCGTTTGCTGTATCCCATCCCAGTCCCAGCGATGATCGGGCGCATGCGGGCAGGCATTCAGCAAGGTTTCCCACATGCTCATTCATCCTCCTTGGCTGACAGGGTGGGCGCAAAAAGATCGGCCACCGAACAAACGATGCCGTTGGGAATGATCGGGCGCTCCAGCCAATGGCTGTTGGACTGTTCCACCGTTTGCAAAAAGCTTTGCCGAACAAACTTAACACGTTCGGTCACCTGACCGCCTTCTTCCACCTTGATGTAGAGGCCTTCCATGGCAGTGCTGGCATCCGTCTCCCGGCAGATGCGCTCTTCATCCTGCTTTTCGCGGCGGGCGGCTTCTTTCAGGTGCTGGATATGATCATTGGAGATGTAATGGGATGGGCCAAGCAGTTTGAGCAACTGTTCCTTATGCTTGATCGCACCCGTATGCAGCACGGGCACATGCGCCACCGGGAGCGCCGACAGCAAAGCATGGCGGGACGGCGTATCCAAAAAACGATCCATTTCCCGATCCAGCACGTCAAACTCCATAAAATAATGGGGCAAGCGGTCGTAGTAGATGGAATGCTTGGCATACATCCACTCCCCATACATAATGTACCGGCAGCCCAGCACAGCCCACAGGGCATCCCTATGCACACCCGCCCATTGCTTGAACAGGTTATAATGTTTTTCCCGATAGCCGCCGGTAAGGTAATGTCCGCGGCTTTGCAAAAGCAGCTCGCCCTGCGCATCAAAAGAAACGGCGGTATTCGCCCCGTCGATCTTTTCTTCCACCACCAGATGCTTACCGGCGATGCTTTCAAAGGGCACCTGCGAAAGATCCTCATCCCCCGGCTGCAGGCGCGAGCCTTCGATGTGAGGCGTGCGAGGATATTTGATAATGCTGTAATCCATATCGTTTCACCTATCTTCTTTACGCTTGTACGTTAACCGATGGTCGCCACCATAAACAAATGCCCCAGCACCGCATCAAACTGCAGCTTTGTACAGCCTGCATTGCCAAAAAGCGCCGTCAAGTGTTCTTTGGTAAGCAGATGGATATGCTCCGGGTTGTTATCCGGCTTAGAGGGCACGGTGACCACAACATAGCGTTTAGCCAGCTGTACTGCGCTTTCGATGGCCTTCTGCACATCGGGGATATGCTCCAGCACCTCCAGCATGGTCACCACATCAAAGGCTTTCTGCGGCAATGCGCCGCTGGTAATGTCCATTTGGCTGGCTGATAGCTGCTCCACGCCGCCAAGATGGATATCGTTGAGAAACTCCACACGGTGATCCAACAGATCAACGCTGGTTACCGGCACGCCGGGGAAAGCGCACAAAAAGGGAAACAGAAACACGCCCCGTCCGCTGCCCACATCCAGCAGATTTTCCGGCCAGATGCTTCGCAAAAACCCCAGTACCTTATGCACCCGCGGCAGCTCTTCGTGGTTTTTGAAGCGGTACAGCTTCAGCCCAGCTTGCTTGCCAACGGCATAAACAGCCGCAAGCTCTTCCTCTGTTAAGGCTTCCAGCGGCTTAGCCATCAAAGTTTCTTCCAAGCCCGTCGAGCCAGTGCGCGCGGCGTATCCCCGCACATAGGCTGCTGCCAGCATTTCTGTGTTCATCGCAGCGTTCACCATTCCCCTTGATCGTGTTACACACTGCCAAAAACTGCCCAGTTTGTCGGTGAGCCCTCGTCTTTGGCTGCGTGTTTTCGTTGTGGTAAGTATTATACCATATTGTGCGTATCTGGGCAATTTCGACCATATGGCTGCCTAACGCTACCCGTTTTAGGCCAGCGACCTTTCCGCAAATCGCCCCGTAGCACTTTCCCTCCGACGATTTTTGTGTTACACTATGCACAGCACAACAGACCTGCGCAAACACATAAAGCACTTCAAAGGAGAAACGGTTATGCGAAAGCACCAGATCGCAGCGCCCGGCTTTATTTTGATGGATACCATGCGTCAAGATATGCCCGGTACGCTTCGGAAAATCGGAGAACTTGGTTTTGACGGCATCGAACTTTTGGGCTTTTTCGGGCACTCGGCTGCAAGCATTCGCCAATGGTGCGCCGAGGCGGGACTGATCCCCTTCGGCTGTTTTGCACGAATGGATGAATTGCTGGGCGAGCGCACCGCCACAGAAGAAGATGATTTTGGTAAAGCGGTGGCTTTGCCCGCAGGCACACCGGAGGAAAAGTGCGCCTATATACAGCAGCTCGGCTGCCAATATGTAAGCCTGCTGCTGGCCGATGAGGACATTTACAGCGATGAGCTGCCCGAAAAGCTGAACCGTGTGGCAGCGCTTGTGGGACAAGCCGGTATGAAGCTGCAATACCACAACCATGCGCAGGAATACCGCAACAAACGCGGCGACCAGTACCGCATGGACTACATTTTGCAAAACACCGGCCCACAGGTGCTTTTTGAGCCGGATCTCGGCTGGATGGAGATCGGCGGCCACCGTTGCGAGGAACCGCTGCGCCGGTATGCAGACCGTATTCAGGTGATCCACCTGAAGGACTATACCCGTCAGCGGTTCGACCCAGAGCTGGATTTCCGCTTTAGCCCGACCGGCAGCGGCGTAATGGACTGGGCAACGCTCATTCCCCTTTGCGAAAGCGAGATCGCCCCTGTATGGTACACAGCCGACCACGACAAAGCCTACGACGGCGACTTGTTCGGCGAATTGGAAACGTCGCTTATGTTCATCCGGAGGATGCTGGGAGAAAGCAAGTAAAATAGACAGTCTGAGGGGGCTGTCTCAAAATACAATTTTGAGAAAAGTAAAGGCATGAAATGTTGCTCATTCGGCAGCATTCCATGCCTTTTTTTGACAGTTTTTCACGCTGAATTGCTAATATCTTCTTGTTTTGAGACAGCCCCCTCGATTCGCTAAAAACCCAGTGATATGTTAGAAGGCCATAGCCCTTTGAATACAATACGAAATTAGCAACATGTATCGACATTTTCCAAGGCTTCGCTTTCCTTGGTAAGGTTATTGAGCCAATAGTACTTCCTGTATCTAGGAATCAGGAATGGCACCTTTACGATCTCATCGGCACACATGACCATGTACACCACCATCACCGGCCAATGGAACACAAAGCAACCAATGAAACTGAGGGGCAACGCAATGCACCATGTAGCAATAGCAACGCTGATGGCATCGTATCTGGCATCGCCGCCGGCAGGAAGCAGACCACAGGTGAAAATGGTATTGAAGGAATAAGCGAACATATACAAAAGATTATAGAGCAGCATCTGCAGCAGATACTTTTTCGCCAGCGGTTCCAGCACATAGAACATATACACCAGCGTGCCGGAAAGGCACAGCAAGAACACATTGGCTATGCCGCACCAAATAGAAACATTCCAGAATCTTCTGCCGTATTCCTTGGCTTCCTCCAGACGGTTTTGACCCAGCAGGCCGCCGATCATAATACCAGAACCACTGGCAAAACCATGGCTCAGGCACTGGATCAGACTGGTTGCCACATTGGTAACGGAATAAGCGGCTGTCGCATCCTTACCCAGACGCCCCATAATGGCAGAATGAGCGGAAATGCTCAGTCCCCACAGAAGACCGCTAGCAAGCATGGGAAGGGCGATGATGACCATATCCTTTTCCAATACCTTGGAAAAGCTGACCAAGCTTTTGCCATCCGGATGGATGCGATCCTTCTGATAGGAGGCGATCACACACCATGCAAAGGCGATAAGCTCCACAACGATGGTGGAATAAGCCGTACCATTGGCTCCCAGTGCAGGGATCTTTCCGAAACCGTAAATCAAGAAGAAGTCCGCCACCATATCCACCACAACGATGACTGCGGAGATCCACACGCTCATTTTGGCACGACCATCGATCTTCATCAGCATCAGGTAGCACTGGGTCAAACCATTGAACAAATAGGAAAAGCTGACGATTTTCAGATATCCTGCGCCAATACGGATCAAATCTTCTTCGTTGGTGAAGATACGCATCATCATCTCTGGCGCAAAAAACGTGAGCCCAGCAAAGATCAGAGTGATCAGTATCGTATAACGGATGGCCATGCTCAGCAGCCGCTTTACGGTGGCAAAGTCCTTTTTGCCATAGTATTGGGAAGTTAAAACGCCGGCAGCGCCCACCACAGCGCCCATGAACAGGGACATGATAAAGGACACTTGATTGGCCAGCGAGACCGCTGCAATGGAGTCTTGGGTGAGGCGCCCCAGCATCAGGGCATCGGTAGCGCCCACAAGGGAGTTAAGAAATCCTTGCAGTGCAAAGGGAATAGCCAGTGGCATCAGCTCTTTATTGAATTGTTTTCTTTTGTTCTCTTTCATGGCAAGTAATCCTTTCGATAAGTCGTTCAGGAGAAGTGTTCCGTATTTCCTGCCTCATACCCCATCGCATCGATGGTCATCTGCAGTTCTTCCCATTCATCCATATAGCCATCCAGCGTGTGGCGCAGCGAATCGATCTGCGTGGATAGCTCTGTCAGCTTTACATAATCCGATGCAATATCGGGGTTTTCGCTCTCTTGGCTCAGCTGCGCGATCTGGTTTTCTGTCTCTTCGATCAGAGCTTCCACCTTGGCAAAGCGATTCAAGGTTTTGCGTTTTTCCGCTTCCAAGCGCTTGCGCTCTTTGTAATCCCGCCCCTTTTCTTCGGCGGGAGCTTCCGGCTGCTTCTCGTTGGCCTCCACCTGACGGTTTGCCAGATAGGCCTCGTAATTGCCGATGTATTCCACAACGCCGTCCGGTGTCAGGTACAGGATACGGTCTGCCAGTTTGTTGATAAAATATCGGTCGTGGGAGACCATCAGCATGGTGCCGTCGTAATCGGACAGGGCTGTTTCCAGCGCCTCTCGGGAATGAATATCCAAATGGTTGGTAGGCTCGTCCATGATGAGAAAATTGACCTGCTTGAGCAATAGCTTGGTCAGCTCCACCCGGGCCAGCTCGCCGCCGGACAGGGAGCGGATCTCCTTGTAAACATCCTCACCGCGAAAGAGGAACACTGCCAGCGCATTGCGAATGTCTGTCTGCTCCAAGGTGCGGTATTCGTCCCAGACCTCGTCGATGACCATCTTCTCCCGGTTCAGGTTTTCCTTCAGCTGGTCGTAGTAGCCCACGTGGATATTTTCGCCGATCCGGTACTCGCCGCTGGTCGGCTGATGCATCCCCATCAAGATCTTGATCAGCGTGGTTTTGCCGCAGCCATTGGGGCCCAGCAGAAAGACTTTTTCGCCTTTCTTGATCAACATATCCACATTTTGGAACAGCTGACGACCCTCAAACGCCATGCCCAGATCCTGCGTGGTAAGCACCTTCTGCGCCCCGCCTGCGCAGGCCTTGAACCGAAAGCGCATGGACATAGGCGATTTTTCCGGCTCCACAAGGTTTTCTTCCAGCCGTTCGATCTTTTTTCTCGTATTATCCAGCGTATGCGTTTTCTTATTTTTCTTATGCTTCCAGCGCCTTTGCTGCTCCACCACTTCTTCCAGACGGTGGATCTCCCGGGTGGCGTAGTCGTAATTGCGCTGCTCGGTCAGCCGGTCGATCTCACGCTGGGCCATGTAGGCGCTGTAGTTGCCGTCATAGGAGCGGAAATGGGTATTTTCGATCTCAAAGGTCTTATTGGTGATCTTATCCAGAAAAAAACGATCGTGGGAGATGACAATGAAGGCGCCCTTGTAGCCGGACAAAAAGCCTTCCAGCCATTCCACGGAATCGATATCGAGGTAGTTGGTGGGCTCATCCAAAAGCAGCAGATTGGTATCCGACAACAATATCTTGCCAAGCGCCACACGGGTTTTCTGACCGCCGGAAAGCTGCCCCACAGGTTTTGAGAGATCCTCCTCCGAAAACCCCAGACCCGTCAGCACGCTTTTGATCTTCGACCGATAATACATCCCATCCAGCGCCATAAAACGTTCCTGCAAAGACGCTTGCCGGGAGATGAGCACCTGCATATCCTCGCTTTGTTCCTCGATATCCTGCCGCACCTTGGCCAGCTGCGCTTCAATGCTGATAACTTCCGAAAAGGCTTTCAGCATTTCTTCCATAATGGTAAGGGTGCCATCGGAGATGGCGTGCTGCTCCAGATAGCCGATCTTGGTATCCTTGCCCTTGAAAATATCGCCGCTGTCATAATCCATCTGGTCGGCGATCATTTTGAACAAGGTAGATTTTCCAGCGCCGTTCACGCCCACAAAACCGATCTTGTCTGTACTATATACGTTAAAGGTAACGTTTTCGAACAGGGTCTCGCCTGTAAAGGTTTTTTTCAGGTTGGCTCCGCTTAGTAATAGCATGGGGGGATGATCTCCTTGTCCATCAATTAACTTCTGTCAGAAAGCATGCCAGTTTTTCCATCAAAAGCTGGTTGTATTTCTGGTTTAGCTGAATACAATTACCTTTTTGCAACACCATTCTCAAACGCTGATCCATCGTATAACGGGAAGTGATTAGTCTTAGTTACCTCTTAAACAACACCATTCTCAAACTGGTTCCATTCGCTTTGGCTTGTTCCGCAAGTCTTAGTTACCTCTTAAACAACACCATTCTCAAACCTGTAGTGATGGGCATCTCTCCCGTGGTCAGTCTTAGTTACCTCTTAAACAACACCATTCTCAAACAAAGGTAAGGTGCTTTTTATGGACTGGAAAGTGTTAGTTACCTCTTAAACAACACCATTCTCAAACTCAACGGCTTCGGGAATCTGGCGTTTGATTGTCTTAGTTACCTCTTAAACAACACCATTCTCAAACACCTCATCAAATATTATAACGAAAATATACGTCTTAGTTACCTCTTAAACAACACCATTCTCAAACTTAACCGATTCTATCATACCACACCTGAGAGTCTTAGTTACCTCTTAAACAACACCATTCTCAAACCGACGAAAACGGTTTTTATCAGATTGTTGATAGAGTCTTAGTTACCTCTTAAACAACACCATTCTCAAACGTGGTTTGGTTCGCCCTGCTGTTGTGTTTAAGTCTTAGTTACCTCTTAAACAACACCATTCTCAAACCCCAAAATTTTGAGGAGAAAATGCATACGACACCATACGTATGGCTGTGAAAGGTAACTAATACAATAACATTATACTTCATCGGGGTAGATTTCGCAATCATCCCGATCTACGATCCAAGCGGTTTCATAGTCGCTATCCAAATGGAGACATAGATTTTCCAACAGTAGAATACGAATTTTTCTATAAAATGCTTCTTGGTACAACATATTCAGTTCCTCCTGCGACAGGTACTGCTTGGCATGAATGAGTATAAAGCAATCCTTGTGCAAAAAGCTTTGGGCGATTCGCATACGGCGCAGAAGTTTTTGTGGTAAATCGTCTTCTTCACCCTCAAACTGTAAATCGCACACCTTAATGATCTGCGACCAATCCAACTCCCGAGTAAAAACGAGGGGTTCTTCACATTCCATAGCCAAATCCGATACCCAACTTAACAGCTGCTGGCATATTTGCTGAGTGGCTAAATAGTACGTTTCAGACACAGCTATTTTCTTTAGCCATTTCCCCAGCGCAGCATGGGCTGCACGGTCGTTTAATTCAACGACAGCCAATGTTTCCGCCACTTCGCAATGTTTACTAAAATCCAATGGTTGGTTATCTTCCGAAAGCACAAATGGGCCTTTTTCACCGTCTGCCTGTTTTAACATTCTTTCCACAACCCAACGGAACATCCGTGGCGATTCGACGAGCAATACCGGCACGCGGTTTTCCGGCCACTCCACAACCATCTCACGATTCAAGCAAGCCAGTTTCATAGCACGATCAACCTTTCGTCGCTATCTATTATGTTTGTGGTGGTTTCGCCCAAGATAAACTCACACCGAGCAAATTGCTTTTCCGTTACACACAACACCTGTATCAACCCAGCGGGTGGTTTGTTTTTGCGCAGATTCGCCATAATGGCTTCCACTGCCGTCTGGTTAAGTGCCAGTTTGCAATAGACGGACTCCTGCATCATTAAAAAGCCATTTTTGATCAAATAACGGTGGAAACGGTTGTAGGCCAGCCGCTCTTCGCCATCGGTGGAGGGCAGATCGTAAAAGACAAGTACACGCATAAATCTATAGCTCATTTCCGTAAAACCGTAGTTCCTCCATATCGTTTTCTTCCATGGCACGAAAAACACTTTTACAATAGATTTTTATGGCATTGGCTACATACTGCTTGCTTTGAGAGATCACGACATGCTGGTTTAGTACATCCACAAGCTTGAGGCGAACCTCTTTGCTTAACTCTGTTGGGCGAAGATCGTAAACGATCCGATCCACCAATGGGCGGTATGGTTCCATCAGATCGCAACCAAGATTATAAGGATTAAGCATATTATCATGAAAAACACCTAACTGGGTTACATAGCCGTTGCTAACAATTTCCCGGTTGAAGGCAGAAAGCAAAATGGAATAGCCGTAGTTCAAAGCTTGATTGATGGGGCTATCATCATTTCTGGTAAAGGATACACCAAACAAGCCGCCAAAATAAACTTTAGCAGCGTGACCCTCGCGGTTGCTGGCATCTGCCCCTTCAATATGTTCAGCATAGTGCGCCAGCAGCTTGGCTCGCTCCGGCTCGTGTGCGTACTGGAGCATGGCTTGTTGCTTGACAATTTTCTCGCGAATGATGGCAGCCCACAGCAAGGCTTTGCGCTCTGTCGGCCATGTTATTTGGCGACGTAGCTTGCCACTGGCATCATAGCTGCCATAGCTGGGCATAAGCTCGGCACATGGGTTGCGCATTTCATCGCAGAAGATGATCTTCACTTTTCTCTTGGTTAGCTCTACCAGTAAAGCGGCTGTCATCGAAACAGCGGTGGATTCGATGATCAGCGTGCTGATCTCTGATAGATGGATGCGTGTTACTTCGTCTTTTCGCACTTCCATGTAGCCGAGGCTCATATCCAGTTTGCACCGATTGGAAATAACAACTGTTCGCCAGCTCATGCTTTTAGATCGATGACTTTTTCAAATAGTCCAGTTGGTGATTGGTGGATGAGCAATGCTCGATCAGCAGAAGAAATATTCTGGCTCGGTTTAACGTTGCCAAAATCTTTTGCCTCTCCAATGAGACGCAAATCTATCGTAATGCCCACATGGGCAAGCAAATCTTGAATCAGACATAATACATGCACCTGATCTTCAAGCGAAAGAGAACAAAAACGTCCGCGCGCATTACGTAAGCTGATTTGTTTGCCGCCCATACGGCTTTGATAAGGTTGCTTGCCCATTTTGTCTATAAAGATATCATAAAGCTGCTGATTCTGTTCTACCGTAATACCGTCAAATTCTGTAATCCTATATCCTTCCTTTTTATTCAATTTCTCGAATTCAATGCGTTTGGTTTCGAATCGAATTAGCTGCTTTAGGTAACGTGTCCATTCAGCAGATAGTAGCAACTGGCTGGCATGCTTGAAGGATAGATTCTTTCCCGTGCGTCCAGTTACATACATCCTAAAGCCATCCAGTACAAGCAGTGTATATTTACGTACCAACGGTATAAGGACCCGAACCTCCTCTAATCCCTGAACTTTTTCGCAATACTCCACTCTTGCCTCTAATGATTGCGTTATCTGCTCATAAAGGTGCAATGGAATATGAATTAAGGAGCGAATGCGTTTTTTCTTTTGAGTATGCTCAACGAGCATAAAACAAGCACCGGCAACACTGTTGTAACCGCCATATTTTTCGATGGGCAAGCCTTTTTTGAGAGGCAATTGTCCATTACCCTTTGTCAGCGGACTCACTTTGAACAACTCGCCGCTATACACGACCGGCATCATCGTTATCAACGGGCTATTCTTCGCCATGGTCTTGCGTACCGTTACAATGCTGCCATTCTCCTCCGGGTTCCATGCTAACACACCGTCACGTTTAACCGTTAGTTTAAACAAGCTTTTACTGTGTACAGTATATTTGTCCAGATGCTTACGCACAAATCCCAACGGGTCATGAGTAAACATAGTGTTATATACATTGCCCACCACTATGTTCAAGTATGCATCCTGTGCATGGTGCAAGTCGTTTAATTCTCTCACCTTAAGCATATCCCGATCATGACGGAACTCCGAAACCGCACCAGCCTTCACAAACACGACCTCTGTTTTAGGCATCAGTTTCTTTAACAGCTGGGTCACAGCCTTAGCGCTCTGGCTGGTCTCCACGATTTGGCGGGCAATAAAGCCTGCCAATTCTTTGTCTTCAAATGTGGTCTTTCGAGTAAGACGATCATATTTTGTTTGGGAAATCAGCTTCTTGTGGAGCAGCACATCCCACATCGGGCGCTGGTCTTTGCGAATATTGGTAGCTATGGGGTACTTATCGCCTTTTTCTTCGTTCAAGGTGCGCAGCACCAAAACACGGTTGTCGAGGCTATCATCCTTTACACGGCACTGGGGGTAAATGTGGTCAATATCGTACATTTCTTTATTGAGCAACAAATCATCCAGCTCAATTTTTTGCCCAGAATACATACATTTGCCCATTTGCAGGAAGTACAAAAATATTTTGTCCCGGCGCAAAAATTCCGCATCCGCATCTTGCAGTTCTTGAAACAGTTTCGGTTCTTCTTTCTTCAAAGAATTATAAAGCGCCAACAACTGCTGCTTGCGATCTACGGTGCGTTGTTTCTTTGTACCGTTATAGCGGGTCATTTCAACAAAGATTTTTTCCGGGTCGTGTCCAGTCACCTTGCGCAGTTCCTGAACAATAGCCATCGCCTGATGGATCTGCCGCTTCACCGCAGGGGAAGCGTACAGATCTTTCAGGAATGCATCCAATGTTTGTTCACCTTGACCATCGTTATGGGCATCGATTTGTACTTTCACCTCGGGGCGGCTGAGCAAGCCCATCAAGGTTTCGTTGGTGTGCCATAGACCTTCCAGCAGACTGCAACGAATATCCCCTAGGTTTATATCCATCATTGTTTCGTGCAGCAGTTCCCAACTAAGTCTGCCCCAGCCAGTGCAGCGCAGGCGAAGCAAACCGTTCAAGGTCTCCTGCGGTACATGCAGTTCATCTTTTAACTTTTTTCGCAGCAACGCACTGTCGTCACCAAAGTGGGTAGCGGCAGCAACGATTTCTTCAGCCAGTTCATCGGTATAAGCTGTGCCCAGCAAATTTTTGAGGGCAATCGTTGTTTTTAAACTGCTCTTAATGCCACCTTCTACATCAATGCCCGACAAATCTTCCTTGCGCACATCGTAGCCCTTGGCCTTTAGTGCACCAAGAAGTTTATATATGCTCGGTTTCTTTTGCGCCTCAAAAACGCTTTCATAGAGATACTGCTTTAGTTCGATACTGATACCCTCGCCGTTAATGGTCAGAGGGTTCAACTCGTTAAGCACAGTAAAACGCTCATAGGTGGGCGAACAAAGCGGCAGCACCTTGCAGCCACGCAGGTAGGTACAATTGCCTGTCATTCGGTCGATAAACTTGGTAGCACTTGCACCCAAATCCACCTTGTCTTTAAAATTCCAAGGGTAGATCTTGCCCTCTTCCTTGCGTACCAGCCATGCATGCTCACTGTGCTGGTTAAGCGGCCCAACATAGTACGGAATGCGGAAGGTAAGCAGACTGGTCACTTTCTCAGCGGGAGCGAAACCATCCTTACCTTTTTCGGTAAGGAACGGCAGGTAGACGGAAGCTTTTTTCAAAATTTGTTCCAGCTCCATCTTGTGCAGCTGGTAGGGAATAACGCTGTTATCTCCACCGATCAACTTGGGCAGCAAGCGCTGCTCCTGTGCCTTTTGGGTAATGGCTGTCACTCTGTCGTTTTGTTCCAATTGCTTTAACGTTTTACTGATGTAATCACAGAATTCCCCATGAGAGCAGTGCTTTACACTTTGTTTTTTGCCATTCACACGCACCATGCCAATTAGGTGACCGTAGTTATTTGCTACTTCCGGGGCATGGAACACCTGCTGATATAACTCTTTGGTGCCATACTTGCGAATAACGGCTTTCATCTCGGCTAAATCTTTTTTGTTTTGCTCGTATAAAGCTACTTTGGCTTCCGAAAGGGATGCATATCCACCAAGCAAGCGTTGCAAAACACCCCAGTTATAAATGGCACGCCAACACTCTAACAGGTTGAAGTGGTCGCTTCCAATTGTTTCTTCTATAGCGGAGCGCTTGTCCTCGTATCCAGGCTCGCTGAACTGAACAGTAGAAATTTCCGATTCATCAAAGGTTTTATCATCAAACATGGTAGAAAGCTTAGCTTTTCCACCTGCCAGTGCTTTCATCCATTCTTTTTTCTGGGCATCTGTCGCGTCAAACAATTCTTGCAGTTGTTTTTCTTTGTCTCTTTGCGATATGTATGCGTTAGTCAGAAGGTTGGTTAATGTGCCGATATTACTGCAAAACACATTCATTTCCAACTCATTATTAAAAATTAGCTTTATCTCTTCGAGAGCATCTTCAATAGCGGGCATTTTGTCATCGCCCAAATCCGCAAAGAGAAAATGACCTCGCTTCTTCAAAATATGGTGCAGCGCCAAATAGACCAATCGAACATCGAAATGGTCATCTTGCTCCATCAGAGCCTTTCGTAGATGAAAAATAGTGGGAAAACGCTTGTGGTAGTCCCTGTCGGTAAAGTTCTCATCTTGAAAAAGAGTATGCTTCCAAGGTTTATCATCCGGCAGGAGACGGGCGGCATCTAAGCGCTGAAAAAAAGCCGGGTCTACGGCCGTAATGGCATCGAAAAAAATCTCTTGGAGCAATGCCAAACGCTGATCAAGCCGATCATATCGTCTGCGCTGAGTACGGTGTCCTCGGCGTTCTGCTGCCGTGCTCGCCTCATCAAACAGACGAACGCCCCACATATCCTTACCCTTGAAACGGCAAAGCTCATAATCTTCGTTGGTTACAGCCCAGCCAACGGAGTTGGTGCCCATATCCAAACCCCAATATTTCGCATCGCTTGCACGGTTTCCCATTGACAGCATCCTCCTTTTTAACTATAATACAGATGTCTTGTTACCTCGAGACAACAACACCATGTTCAAAAAAAGCTTTAGCCAACCCGTCCTGCAAAGGACCCGCATCGAGCGGTAGTGGCCTGTGAAAACAGGTCATTTTTATTTGTATCATATCATTATTTCATGGAGTGTGCAACAATTTGAAAAGATCAGTCGTAGCATTCTCTATTCAGATAGATCCCCACGGGCATATCTTTCCATATTATTAAGACTAGCTTAATCAAACAAGATTACACCATCCAATGGTCGCCATTCGCCCTGCACTGTGGATTGATCTGGACTCCGGACTGTTTTGCGCCTTACTCGTTTGTGGAATAATAGGTTCAAGCCAACATCCAGCACTATGTCAAATCCAACAGAAGACAACTGAATAATGCTCCCCCCATACCGATCTCGGTGTGGGGGGAGCATTATTCAGCCATCCTCCGGCATAACCCGCCGATCCGTTTTCAGATCATACACATCATAGAACAGCGCTGTCTGGTTGCGGAACAGTTGCCTGTCCAGATGCATATGCCCAAAATAGTAATGGCGATGTTTTACGGTCTGTCTTATGTTTTCCAAAAAGACATTCAGGCGGCCTTCCTGCAGGTAACGATGGGAAATATCACCCATCTGCAAAAACATCTGCATCGTTTCTTCAGGTGCAGCATGACTGATGATCACATCCACCTGGTCGCCATGGCGATGGAGATTTTCCAACGCTTCGGCATATTCCTCTTCGCTGGGCATTTCCTCCGGCCACCAGCTTCTTCCCGGAAGCCGGAATGGCATATCAATAGAGTAACCTCCGCCCATCGTAAACACAGAGTTCCCCTCAAGATCGAACACCTGGCCTCGCATCAAATGAAGCACATTGGGACGGATGCGATGCACTTTTCCACCGTTCCACACTTCTTCCGGATAGGAGTAAATCTGAGGAAAGCACTCATGATTGCCGTCCAGAAAAAGGATGGTGTACGGAAGTGCTGCCAGCTC
The DNA here is from genome assembly GCA_045538465.1 of Candidatus Limiplasma sp. Lineage (GTDB taxonomy): Bacteria > Bacillota > Clostridia > Christensenellales > Aristaeellaceae > Limiplasma. The sequence continues at coordinate 16,194 of JAZSRK010000078.1, forward strand.
ATCAAGCTTATCTTCATCCCGCGATCCCAGCCCGAAGATGCAGCCAAAGTCCCCGGCCACGATGAGCATATCTTGCTGTGTTAGCTTATATTGTTTATGTATGTCTGTAAATCGTCTGACCTCTGCGTGGGTATCGCCGGTTATATAGATCATGCTTACACCTCCATTCCTGATGACTATTAAGTTTTCGTCCATATCATTACTGGTCAGGGGCCTTCTTCATTTTAATAGTAGCGGCATAAGCGCTATTGAACAGCCCCAGCACAGCAGAGACGATAAACAGCAGCTCGATGCCCAAAGTTTGCCAGATCCAACCGCCAAAGAGAGCGATAAAGATCGTGATGACATGGTTGATGGATACACCGGTGGAGATAGTGGCTTTTACTTCCTCACTGGTGTCTGACAAGTCTTGTACATACAGGTTCGAAGCCATGGACGCCAACGAGATCACCGCATCCAGCACATAGTTGACACAGCAGATGATGAACGCCACATCCTTGGGGAAGATATGGTGGGCAAAGCCGTAGCAGAGGCACACCAGCACCAAGATCAGCGTATCAGCCACCATGACCACTTTGTAGCCCAGCTTATCGATAATGCGGCCTACAATGGGAGAGGCGAAGAAGCACGCCACTGCAGAGATGGCAAACAGCAGGCTGATGGTAGCAGCATTGGCGTCGTAGAACAGGATCAGCACATAGGGACCAAAGGTGAAAAAGACCTGCTTGCGTGCGCCGTAGAACATCTCCAGCATATAGTATTTGGTGTACTTCTTGTGGAAATAGAAGCGGCGCTTAGTACTATCGGTCTCACTTTTGCCAGTAATGCCGAAGGAGCACACGGCACTGACCCCGGCCAGCAGCGCTGCCAACACGAAGAACAACCGATATGGCTGATCCTTGGTAATGAGGCTGAAGGTGACCACCACAGCCAGATAGCCGATCAACGTGCCGATTTGTCCGCTGGCATTTTGCACACCAAGCGCAGCGCCGCCCTTGCCGGGAGCGGCGTATTTCAGCGAGAGGGTGTTCTTCATGCCCAGCTGGATGTGCTCACCCAGAGAGTACACGCAGATGGCCATAGTCATCAGCACCTTGGTGGGCGGCAGTGCAGAGATCATGGTCATGCCGCCCAGCATGATGATGGCGCCGACCTTATACATCGTTTCAGCGGAGAGCATGTAAAACGCTGCCAGAATGAAAACGAGCAGGATGCCCGGTATCTCACGGAAAAACTCCGTTACGCCGCGATCCATCTCCCCCATGCCCACGACATCTGCCAGAAAATTATCCAGCACGCCTTTGTACAGACCGCAGGAAAGACCGGTGATCAGGATGGAGAGCAAGAGAAGCTTTACGCCGCCTTCTTTGCGGAAGGCGTTGCGGGTGGTTGGTGTGGGCATATAGATCATCCTATCTGTGTAGATTTTGGGATAGTATACATCAAATTGAGGGGATGTCAAGGTGGGGGGGATTGCCTTCTTTTGTTCAAACTTTCCGCATCTGTTTTTTCGGAAATAATGATACAAACGGGGCGATGGCGCTTGCATTACTGCCGGGCACTGCAAAACCCTCACCATTCTCAGTGCGGGTTTCAAATCAACAAAGCGCAAACAGGCTTATCCCTTTTTCTGTGCCAAACTCTTTTTCAATTTATCAAAAGAATGGTTATACAGCTTGATGATATTCCCGATCGCAACAGCGGCGATCACGCTGCCTTCCCGAACACCTTCCGCTCTTCCAATAAAAATCAAGCTGATGGCAACCGCTGAGGCGATATAGAGCACATCAAAAAAGATCTTAACATTCTCATACCGTTTCTTTGTAACAGCGCTGATGGCTCGGTTCATCGCCTCGCCCGGAAGCATGGCAACACCGCCCTTGAATTTAAGCCAAATGCCAAAGGCAAGCACAAAGCAGCTCAGCACCATAAAGGCAAACTATGCAGCATAGGTGTTTACCTGAATGTTCCTGATGATAGAGCAGGAGAAATCCGTCATGGTGCCATAGACCAGTGCAAGCACCGTCTGAATGATGATCTCGACCACATTGCACTTCTTTCGCAGCAAGGCGATCTGCACTGCGATCTGCAATAGGCTCCACACATTCAACCACCAACCGAAGGTAAGTGCATGGTTGAGGATGGACACCACATAAGGTACAGAGGCCACCGGCGATGTGCCGAGACCGGCTTTGGTGGAAAGGGCAACGCCCATGGAGGCAATGAAAAGTCCGACGAGGAATAGTGAGTAGTTTTTGATGGTTTGTTTCATTTAGGTAGCCCTCATTTGCTTCTAGAAATCTATCAGTTTGCATTATACCATCCACAATTATATCGACACTGCGGAGATGCTTCTGCGAAAAGGAGCCATTGCAGCCCACAAAGGCGAGAGAGTGCTGATTCCTATCAACATGAGAGATGGTAGCATTCTTGCCATAGGACGTGGCAACCCCGACTAGAACTTCTCCGCTCCCCACGGAGCTGGACGACTCATGTCTCGTGGCGATGCACGAGCAAATCTAAGCATGGAGGACTATCAGAAAGCTATGGAGGGTATCTATACCACTTCAGTTTGTGCATCCACGCTGGACGAAGCTCCCATGGCTTATAAATCCCTTGAGGATATTATCGATGTAGTGCGGGATTCCGTTGACATCATCGACATTATGAAACCGATCTATAATTTCAAGGCTGCTGAGTGAGCGGTACTCCCTCCGGCAGCCGCCGGGAAGGAGAATATCATGCAGCACGTAGACATACCCACCATCAACCTGCTTCGCACGGGCGAGAACATCCGCAGAATTCGGAAAGCTCGTGGTTTTTCAGTCAAAGATATACAAGAGGTATTTGGCTTCGCCACTCCGCAAGCAATTTACAAATGGCAGCAGGGCTCAGCTCTACCCACCGTGGATAATCTGGTAGTATTAGCAAGCCTGTTTGGTGTTAGTGTTGATGGCATCCTCGTGGTGGAGTATAAGTGATCATACTAAAAGATCCAATCATTCAATTTGAGTGATTGGATCTTTTGCTTTAAATATGCTCATCATTAGACCTTCACCGGAATCTCCAACAATTCCCGTGCACGTTGTTGCATGAAGTTCTCAATAGCCTTCAGACGCTTAGCAGGAAGGTTGTAGTTCTTGTCTCGTTTGAAGGTAAAGCCGATCATTCGGCGCAGCTTTTCCTTTTGTCTTGGCGTGATAAACTCCCGTACCCTATCCAGGATCACTCATGTGAACTGATCACATTTGTGCATACAAATCGAACCTTGACAATCGCATACCCACGCTTCAGTTACAACCCCCATGCGGCTTAGCGACGTGCGGAACGGCGCCACGATGGCACTTTGCCGGAGCGATCAACGGGATCCGCAGACCCTGATGTGGCGATCAGGGCGCAACGACCCGCATGGCGATAATGATACTTCTACTACGGCCCTCCACTGACTTGAGAGGGAGCCCCTGTTGTATACGCCAGCCCGGAGAGGCAGCGGTACAAACGGGGCTATGATGCCGCAGCCGGCGGCAGGCTGAAGCGTGCCCATCTGCCGGGGACAGGAATCATACGGCAGCAAAAGCCTATACGATCAAGCATTTTTACACACCCGACAATCAAAACACCAGTTTTTACCAAAGGAGGACACCTATTATTCGAATGATCACTACGAATCGAAACCGGAGACGCTATGGTAACCCCCGCATACTTGACCGACGGAACGAAATATCCGATAATGAAGTTGCACGCCGGTACTTTCGTGCCGGTGATGTACAACCGAAGCTTGACAACTCCACAGCGTATCGGAATCACGAGGAAATGCCATGGGAGATGAGCATGGCAAAATTCAAAGACAGGGTCAAGGTAGGCGACGAAACCCGTTGGGTCAGCGGAACAGCCGCCACGAGCTGCATCTGGCCATTGCGCAGACGCTGATCGACGGCGGCGAGATCATGCTGCCGGAAGCACCCAAGCCCGACATTCCCACTGTGCGGGAGTTCGTGGAGCAGGTGTACTACAAAACATACATCGAGCCCCTTGCCCCCAAAACCGTCGATAACTACAGTCAGTACCTCAAGTTGAATATCCTGCCCTTTCTGGGCGATATGAGGCTTGATGAAGTGAATGTAAGCACCATTCAGCAGTTCTACAACTGGATGGCCACTGCTGCTGAGCGTGGACGCTTAAAGAACCTGAATGCACGCACAATCCAGCGTGTCAGCGGATTCACCTCCCGGATCTTCAAGGTAGCTATGGAGATGGGGCTGATCGAAGACACCCCCTTCAAAAACACCTTGCTTACCATCCGTGCAGAGGAAGCCGGTCATCACAAGCCGCTGTCGGATGAAGAGATATGTCGGGTAAAACGGGACATTCCCACGCTGCCGATCCTGCGGGATCGGGTCTACATGGGGCTGCTGGCTTACACCGGCATGCGTCTGGAAGAGATCCTGGGCTTGCAGTGGGATACGGTCGATCTGGAAGGACGGTACTGCACCATCACCCAGACGTCACCTTTCCCCAAAACATGCAGCCCGTGGTCAGACAGGGCGGCAAAACGGAATATTCCTGCCGCACCGTCATCCTGCCGGATGCCTTGGTGGAGATCCTGATGGAAGTACCCAAGAAGGAAGGCTTTCTGGTTGGCGGTCATGAAGGTGCAAAACCCATCGCCCAGACCACTTACCGGCAGATGCACAGATGGGTATTCAAACTATTGCAGCTGGAGGGCTACACCAACCACGACTTCCGCACCACCTATGCCACACAGCTGTGTGAGCAAGGCATCACCTCCAAGGAGGTCGCCGACCTGATGGGGCATGCGGATACCCGAATGGTGGAAACCATCTACGCCCGCAAGCGGCACGAGGGCATTATGAAGCATACCGACCTGCTGAACCGGATGAACCAGACCTACCAGCGGAAGGTAAATTGACCCTCCCAAAACCAAGTTTGTGCCAGAAATGTGGACAAAAAACAGGCCTCTAGCCCTTACAGGGCAAGGGTTACAGCGAACCCCTTGTGCCAGATTTGTGAATTTTTCGCCCAATTTTGTGGGTGGAACATAAAAATCACGAAAATGCGCAAAAAAGGAAACCCTCGAAACTGTTACGTTTCAAGAGTTTCCTCGTTGGTGGGATTAGTAGGGCTCGAACCTATGACCTCCACGATGTCAACGGATAGGTCGCATATAGCAACACAAAAATACATCAAAATAGGCATAAGTCACATTGAGACACGATTGCTCAAATGCAGTCGTTTTTTTGTTGCTAAAAAGCGATTCTTTTCAGTTTCATCTAGTAAGCAGAAGGATGAGTATTATGACCAAACAATTCGAACTGAAACACGATGTCAGAACAGATGAAAAAACAACCAGCGCTACTATTATCGCAATAGCAAATCAAAAAGGAGGTGTTGGAAAAACAACTACAACAGCAAATCTAGGCATTGGTTTGGTACGAGAAGGCAAGAAAGTTCTGTTGATTGATTGCGATCCCCAGGCCAGTCTTACAATAAGCTTAGGCTTCGAACAACCTGATCTACTGCCCACCACACTATCAACAATCGTCAACAAGATAATCAACGACATACCATTTGATCCCGATGATGGAATTCTTCATCATAACGAAGGGGTTGATCTTGTTCCGGCAAGCATTGAATTGTCTGGCACTGAGCTTGGACTTGTTCAGGTCATGAGCAGAGAAACCATCCTCAAGCAGTATCTTTGTGAGATCCAAGATCAATATGACTACATTCTGATCGATTGTATGCCCTCACTAGGCATGCTTACTCTCAATGCATTAGCCGCTGCTTCTCAAGTCATCATTCCAGTCCAAACTCAGTATCTCCCCGCTAAGGGTGTTGTTCAGCTCCTTGAAACTATATCCCGTGCAAAAAGGCAGCTGAATAGAGAACTGAAAATCGGCGGCATCTTGCTGACTATGGTTGATCGAAGAACCAACTACACCCTTGAGATAAGCGATCTTCTCCGAGATACCTATGGTTCCAAAATCAAAGTCTTTGCCACAGAAATTCCTCATTCCGTAAGAGCTGCTGAAACAAGCGCAGAGGGAAAAAGTATCTTTGTTCATGATCCAAAAGGAAAAGTAGCACAGGCATATACTTCCCTAACAAAGGAGGTGTTGGACTATGAAAAGCACGAGAAAGCTCAGTCTCACTTCCTATGATGACATTTTTTCTACAGAGGAGATGCGTCAAGACGAGAAGCGCGAAAAAGTCAAAGAAATCGCTTTATGTGATCTTCATCCATTTAAGAATCATCCCTTCAAAGTCTCAGATGATGAACGCATGCAGGAGACTACGGAAAGCATCAAAGAATATGGTGTACTTGTTCCAGCCATCGCACGTCCAAGAGCGGAAGGAGGTTATGAACTCATCTCTGGTCATCGAAGGAAGAGAGGCTGTGAACTTGCTGGTCGAGAAACAATGCCAGTGATCGTAAGAGATTTGGATGACGATGCAGCTACAATAATCATGGTCGATTCGAACCTTCAAAGAGAAACTCTGTTGCCAAGTGAAAGAGCATGGGCTTATCGAATGAAAATGGAGGCAATCAGGCACCAAGGTGATCGTAGTGATCAAACTTATCGACAAGTTGGCGACAAGTTGAAAAGCGCCGATATAGTGGGTCAAGCAGCCGGCGAGAGTGGTCGCCAAGTGCAACGTTTCGTTCGTTTGACTGAACTGGTACCACAGCTTCTGGCTATGGTGGATGACCGGAAGATTGCCTTTAATCCAGCTGTCGAACTTTCTTACCTGAGCAAGGATGAACAGACTGATCTGCTGGATGCTATCGAAAGCGAGCAGGCCACCCCGTCCCTATCCCAAGCACAGCGAATGAAGAAATTCAGTACCGAAGGAAAGCTAACGGTTGATGTGATGCGTGCAATTCTGTCCGAAGAAAAAAAGAACGACCTCGGTCATGTGAAGATCTCAATGAAGCGCGTTGCGGACAAGTTTCCCAAATCATATACTCCCCAACAAATCGAGGAAAGTATCTATAAGATACTGGATATGTACTTCCGTCAGAAAAGCAAACAACAAGCACGGTAAAGAAGAACACACCATTAAGGGCAACTACCAATCGGATAGTTGCCCTTTTCTTGTGAGAAAGAAGGATTACAATGTGCGTATTTCGTGTTGAAAAGAACAAAAACTACACCATCATGAGTAATTATCACCTACAGGACTTGCGTATTTCCCTGAAAGCCAAGGGGCTGCTTTCCTTCATGCTTTCCCTGCCCGATGATTGGGATTTTACACTTCAAGGTCTTGCAACTTGTTGCAAAGAAGGTGTTGATGCCATTCGCCAAGCGTTGCGTGAACTGGAGGACAATGGTTATCTGCGCAGAACTCGCAGGCGTAGAACCAATGGCCGACTCAGTTGCCATACTTATGATATCTTCGAGAAACCCCAGGGCGAAGAAAACGTATTGCCACCCAGAGCAGAAAAAAGGAACAATGCTTGCAGCCATTCTGCGCACATCCATCCTTCATTTAAAACGACGGATTCCCCATTGTCAGACGATAATGGGGATGTTTTCATTTCTGACGATTCTGAAACCGACGACTGCATGGGTGATGTCGGAGAAGATATTCAGGTTGATGAAGAACCTATTCCGGAAGATTGCATGTGGGAAGAACCAACGATGGAAAACCCAACATTGGAAAACCCAACATTGGAAAATCCAACATTGGAAAATCCAACACAAATAAATACTAATAAACAAATAACTAACCAACAAAGAACTAAAGAACAAAATACTAACCATATATGCTCTTGCAATGCTCTATCCTATCAATCCTATCAATCTGATTCAGTAGAGTATCTTGTTGATGAGATCAGGTATCAGATCGGATATTACTGCCTTGCTCAAGAATATGGCTATGAATCTCTTGATGAGATTGTTGAACTTATGCTGGAAGTGAGTCTGTCCACCAGAAGTTCCATGCAGATCGCTGGAGACAACTATCCCATCAGTGTTGTGAAAAGGCGCTTTGCATCTCTTACCAGCTTGCATATTATCTACGTTTTCGACTGTCTGCGGGATCAGGTAAGGCCCGTTGGCAATATGCATAGCTATTTGCTGTCTACGCTTTTCAGGGCTCCTACAACGATTGAAAATTACTACAAGGCAAAAGAACGCCACAATCGAGCCAAACAATGATGGATTGATTGATATTGCATTGCATGCAGAAAGGAGATGAGAAAATAAAAAAGCATTTTAGTTTTAGGGAGTGTGGTGCCTATGTGATGTTTGCTTTGCTTGTTGCTGTTGGTTTGGTGGTGATGCTGTCACCTATCATTAAGCAAGAAATGGAACTGCGTTCCGGTGCTCTTGAGTATATTTCTCTTAAGCAAACCGTACAAGGTGAATCCCAAACCGCTGTGACACCTTCGTCCCAATTACCGGCAGCTACTGTTCCAGTTGTACTGCCAACTTTAGCAGAGACTGTGCCATATGTTGAGTCGTCAAAAGACTTGCCATACAGCCATGAAACACCAGCAGAAGAAATTGATTTTCAAAGCTGCTTGGATATCAATCCGGATTTTGTTGGCTGGCTCAGACTACCTGGAACAAGCATAGATTACCCAGTTGTGCAATCAGATCGGGTGGAGTACTACTTAACTCACACGTTCTACGGTGAGAAAAACAAAGTTGGGACTCTGTTCACGCTTGGAAAAACTGATCTCGTCACTCCGAGCCAGAACATTGCAATCTATGGACACCACATGCGCAGGACAAGGGCACAAACAATGTTTGAACCCTTGCATAACTTCAAGAAAGGAGGTTTTGTCGAACAAGCACCCGTGATCTATTTCGACACACTATACCAGAAAGGAGTGTACACAATTTTTGCCGCATGCAATATGCGGTCAACCGAATGGGACGCATCAATGACAAGTTTCAGCGATCCTGTCGCATTCATGCGGTATGTCGAAATGATCAAATCCAGATCATTTTTTGATGTCGAAGTCGAGGTCACAGCAGCCGATCAGCTGCTGACCTTGATCACCTGCGACCGTAATTACGACAGTGACGATGGTCGTTTGATTGTCTTAGCAGTAAAAAAACAAAAGGAGTGAAAAAATGAAAATCACAAAAACAAAAAGAATTCTGTGTCTGTTCTTGGCACTCGGCCTGTTCCTTGTGAGTGTGCTGCCGGTTACTCTTGCTGAGGAAAACGCTGTGATCGAGGCTCCGATCATTGATGAGTACCTTCTCGATGAAGCCACAGCATGCGAAGTTGAATCAAACGCAGAAGCCGACAACGAAGAACCCATTGAACAGCCGGAAGAGACCATGGAAAGTGAAGCTGAACCTTTCGTGGAAAGTGAAGAAGTCCTGGTAATCGCTGATGAACCGTCCGAACAAGTCGATAGCGCAGAACCCGTTCTCTCTATTGCTGAAGCAGTTGATGAGTACGGGTTTTGTTATGGGAAAATCACTATGGCAACGGATGTGTATTCGTCTCCTGGTCGTACTGATGAAAATCGTAGTTATACTTTGACCAGTAGCAGCTCTATTGTGCTGGTACATTCTATCGGCGAGATGGCAGAAATCTGGTTTGCAGTGAATAACGGAGATGTCGTCAATGGCTATGTAGAAAAAACCACGCTTGATGATGTAGCCATTTCCGAGAGCGCAATGAAAGATACCCAAATGGTGAGCGCAACAATTGGCAACGAACTGGTTGATGTACCGGTTGTGAATGCAAACAAGATTGAGCGGGAAGAACAGGTGAATACTGAACCACTTATGGAAGAACCGCCTATCGAATTCGACGAGACTACGCCTGATACAGAAGCTCCAGAAGCTGAGGAGCCTCATGAAAACGTTGAGCTGCCCGAAACTGAGATCAATACACTACAGCCGTCTGACTCTGGTGAACTCGAGCAGAATGAAGTAATTCCAGATTCGGATGAGATGAACGACGCTACTGAGAATCCTTCTACCGCAGAAGAAAATGATGTTTCCGATGATGTCGCATCTGAGGATACACCAGAAGCGGAAGATGGTGAAGAAGATGAAGTTGTGGGCGAAGTTCCCATGATGGCTACTTTCGCAATGGCTCGCAGTTTTGTCCCTTCTTTGAAGCCTGTATATGCAAACCTTGGCAGTTTTACTGTCGGTCAGACTGGTGTACACGGTAGTTCCGGTGACGATAGCTACAAACAGTTGGCTGCTGCGCCTGATTATGGTACTGTATATGCAACACCCCACTACCTTGATAACGTGACAGTTTACTGTCTGGAGCATATGTTCGATGGACCCGGTGAACGCACTGATGATGGCTCCATTGGTGAGACTGGTCCCTATACGATCGTTGATCTGGAAACGTACTATCATACTCCTGGCAAGTCCGGTACCATCTTTTCTTCCAGAACCATGCACGCCATTGCATGGGTGATGCGCCATTCCTATCCGTATCAGGTACTGGATCTGAACTATGCTGACAATGAGAACTGGTGCCGTGCAGCGTGTCAGTTTGCTATTCGTCAGGTGATCAAGGAATTGGAAGGCAGCCAATTTGTTAGATATTACTGGGATCTTGATTCTTTCTACCGTCGGGCAGATTCCGCGCCTGAAGAATACCTTGCATACGCCCGTTGGCTGGCTGACAATGCAATTGCTAGAGCTTCGATCACCGGTAAGATCAACGTAACAAACAAGTCCACTTCCATCAGTGGTGGAAAATACATCTATAGCGCCACATTTACGACGGATGCAGATCGGATTCGCATTGAAAAGAAGTATGGCACCATGACCGGTAACAGCGGTGGATCGGATGACACATATTACTATCTGCTCAGTGGTGATAAGATTTCTATCACTTCCACTATAGCCAATGCGACAATCAAAGCAGAATCGCTGCCCGCACCGGATGAAGAGGCTTTTTTCATGGTCGGCATCCCGGCAGCATGGTTGCAGAAGGTTATCATTCCATACACTGGTGCTCCCTGGCCTTACCAGTCTACTTCTGTTACTTTTGAACTGCCGTATGGTTCTCTTGCAGTAGTCAAGAAAGATGCTGCAAGCAGTAAGGCTTTGAAAGGGGCAGTCTTTGAGCTGCTGGATAGTAGTGGTTCCGTCATTCAGACGAAAACGACTGATGCGAATGGTAAAGCCACTTTTTCCGAACTGCCTGCAGGGAGCTATACTGTCCGAGAAAAGGCACCGCCCGAAGGATATACACTGGGCTCGGCGAGTTCTCAAGCAGCAACAGTAAAAGCTGGCGAAACCGCTTCTCTCACATTCAAAAACGATCTCATCAATGCAAAGATCAAGATCAAAAAGATCGATGCATTGACTAAGACTCCCCTTGAAGGAGTCACGTTTGAAATCAAGCGTTTGTCAGCGCCGACCGCTTTGGGTAATGAAGGTGTCGGTACTTCCATTTCCATTTCTACCAACAGCGAAGGTATTGCGGAGACCGGCTGGTTGCCCTGGGGAAAATATCAAATTGTTGAAACCAGTTGCCCTCAGCACTACGAAACCCCTGATTTCTCCACTACCATTGAAGCTTATGAAGATGGAAAGACCTACACAATTTCGGTTCAGAACGAACCCACAAAGGGATATATCCAAATCACCAAGAAGGATGAATTGGATGCGACACCCATTGCGGGGGTTACTTTTGACATCTTCTATAATGACGAATACGGCGAAGGGCTGGCTGCCACTATGGTAACGGATAAAAATGGTGTAGCTGTATCGCCGGCACTACGCAAGGGCCACTACATTGTCAAAGAGCATGAAAATCCGGTTGGCTATCTTCTGGATCTGGTAAGCATCAACTGTTCGGTTGAATCTGATGTCACCACCAAACTTACTGCATCGAATTGTCCTGTGCAGGGTACGATTGAGATTCACAAGACAGATGAACTGACTGGTGAAGCACTTGCCGGTGCAGAGTTTACAATCACTCGCATTACTGGTCTTCCTTCTCACGATGGTGTTGGTGAGGGCGAAGTCGTTGAAGTGCTCACGACAGATGAAAATGGCTTTGCCAAGTCTTCTCTCCTTACTTGGGGTACTTACCGTGTTGAAGAAACTAAGGTGCCGGCACATTATGTAGACAACCATTACTCTGTAGATGTCAGTATTACTGATGAAGTGACTGTATGCGAAGTAGATGTCGAGAATGAACCCACTAAGGGTTGGATCAGCCTGACCAAAACTGATCGCCTGAATGGTAATCCCATCAAGGGAGTCAAGTTCGACATTTTCTATAACGATGCATATGGAGAAGGTTTGGCTGCTACCATGACCACAGATGCAAATGGTGTGGCCATTTCTCCGCCCCTGCGAAAGGGCAGTTATCTCGTGAAGGAAAGCGGCGTTACCGATGGATATGTTTTTGAAGAATTGAACTTCTCCGCTGTTGTTCATTCTGATGAAACGACCTATCTCACCGCAACAAATCAACCAGTGCAGGTACAGCTCCAAATCTTCAAGCGTGATAGTGAAGAATCCTTTGGTGATATCGCTATCATGGATACCCGTGGGGATGGTATTCTGACGGGCGCAGAGTTCCAAGTAACTGCAGCTGCCAAAATCACAGACCGACAGGGTAATGTGATCTACAACAAGGGTGATGTTGTGTGTGAATCTCTTCGTACTGATGGTGAGAATGCTGCTGTGTTGACCGAACCTCTTTGGCCCGGTAAATACAATGTCGTTGAAGTAACTCCCCCCACTGGGTATCAGGCAAGCACAAAGGTAGTAAGCATCGATGCTACCGATGCCGCCAAGCAGTCCGCAGTTGCCGTTGTTACGTACGATGCCGTGAAGACCAACAAAATTCTGTACGGTGCTATCAGCGTTGTGAAGTTTTTGGGAGACAATCAGATTCATGAAAGTGGTGTGATTGAGACTCCTGAGAAGGGTGCAGAGTTCGAGATCTATCTCAAGAGCTCTGGTTCCTATGAAAGCGCACGTGATTGCGAGCGTGACAAGATTGTGACCAACAAGAATGGCAAAGCAAAAACAAAGGCTTTGCCGTATGGCGTATATGTGATGCAACAGACTGTTGGTCAGGAAGGTCATATGTTGATGAGTCCGATCGAATTCATGATCGATGGGACCGAAGAGCTGAATGATCCTCCCACGCTGATTTTGAACAATACTGCCATTCGTTATCGCCTGCGAATCATTAAGACGGATGCCGAAACTGGTAAAACCATCACTTTGGCACATACCGCTTTCAAGCTGAAGGATACCAATGGCGAGTATGTAAAGCAGTCTGTCAGTTATCCTACTCCGATGACCATTGACACGTTTGAAACCGATGAGAATGGCATCGTGGTGCTGCCCGAAACCGTCAAATGGGGGCATTACACCATCGAGGAAGTTACCTCTCCCGAGGGATACATTATTAACAGCGACGGGGTCGATGTATTCGTTGGTCATGTCGGTGATGCACCGGAAGAGATTTACGAACTTGAAGTTCAGGTACCCAATGATCCGGTAAAGGGACGCATCGTGATCGAAAAGAAAGGCAATAGACTGGTTGGCTTCGAAACTATGAAAGACGAAAATGGTATGGAATACATGAAACCTGTATATGAGTACCGATATTTGTCCGGTGTAGTATTCGATATCAAAGCAGCCGATGATGTGATTGGTAAAGATGGCACCACTTGGTATCAGAAAGGAGATGTGGTGGAAACCATCACTACCAATAGTGAAGGACCTGTAAGCTCTTCTGAGTTGCCTTTGGGTAAGTATACTGTTGAGGAAGTCCAGACTCCTGATGGATACTATTGCGATCCTACCATCTATGAGGCGAACCTTTCCTTTGTCGATAACCAGACTAAGGTGGTAGAGCTTCAACTGGATATCGAAAACGAGTATCTGCCCATTGAAATTCATGTCGATAAGACAAAAGACGTGCTGCGGCCTGTGACTGCTGCGAATGAAATGATTCATCAGGCTCTGTCTGCTGAACCTGGTACCGGTTTCACCTTTGGCCTCTACAACATCAATACGATCGAGTACGATGGCGGTACACTGGAAGCAAACACATTGTTGGCAACTGCAACCACGAATGATGATGGTAAGCTGGTATTCACTGGTTACTATCCGCACGGCGAATACTTTATTCGTGAACTTGGCGGGCCCGATGGTTGGATTCTGTCCGAAGGAAGGTATCGGGTCAATCTTCAGCCTGATATGGCAGCTGAAGATCATGTGATACGTGTTCACTTCTCTCGTCCTATTCACAACAAGCTGATCCATTCTACCGTGACTCTGACCAAAACCGATCTGACTGGCGCTTCTACCGTACCGGGTGCTCTCATTGAGGTTAAGAACAGTAGTGGTGAAACCATCTACCGGGAAATCACAGATGAGAATGGTGAGATTCCGGATATCCCCGTTACTCCCGGCTGTTACACCTTTACGGAAGTTCTCGCACCCAATGGCTATGCGCTGAATGAAGCGGTTATGAGCTTTGAAGTTGATGCAGAGGGTAATGTCAGCGGTCAAACTGTAATCAGAGATGATTATTCCAGAGTAGTACTACTGAAAAAAGATGGATATGGTCAGCCTCTCGAAGGCGTTGTATTCGCCCTAGTTGATGCAAATGATAAGGAGATCATGACCGCAAAATCCAACGAAAATGGTGAGGTAATCTTCGAGCGCATTCCGTTTGGCAAATTCATCATTAGAGAGAGTCAGCCCCTACCCGGCTATAAGGCAAGCGATGTGGAAGTTGAACTAAGTATTGATGGTACATTCGTTAATCCGTCTGTTCCCATCGCTACCATTACTAACCAGCTCATGGTTCTGAACGGTGTTAAGCTGGACAACAGCGGAAATCCACACGGTGGAGCAGAGTTCTGCCTTATCAATGCCGTGACCGGTGATGTAGTTGATACCGCCACCAGCAATGCGGATGGCACATTCAGCATGAGCAACTTCGATATCGGTTATTGGGTACTCCGCGAAACCAAAGCGCCGGAAGGCTTCTCGCTGATGAAGGATATCGACTTGACCGTTGATGAATTCTGGTCGGAAGAAGATGTGGTAAAATGCGTAAATATTCCAAATCACTATTCTTTCATGAAGATTAACCATTACTGGCAGCCTCTTGCAGGTGTTAAGTTCGCCATTGAGGATGAAAGTGGAAACAAAGTGCAGGAAGCAATCTCTGGTGAAGATGGTGTAGTCACTTTCACCAATCTGAACCCAGGCACATACCTGATCAGGGAAATCGAAGCGCTTTATGGCTATACAAGGTCGGATGAGACTCTCAGTGTTACGATTGATGCTGACTATATGCCTCCCAAGAAGTTGAAGCGTATGGTCAACTATCCGGATATTGAGACGGGTATTGATCTGATCTTCACGCCCACCATGCTCATGGGAAGCTTTGTTGCGATTCTTGGCATTGCTGGCGCAGTGCTATATCGCAGACACATGAAGAAGAAACGCAAGTAAGGCAATGAAGGGAGACTGTTTCAACGGTCTCCCTTCATTCTATCCCACGAATGAGAAAGGAGGACATATGTGCAAGAGGATCTCGAAAACAAAACTGTCACGATAGCAGTAAGCGGGGCCAAAATGAGCGGGCGCGTGCTAAAGACAGCAATTCAAAAGCTGTTGGAATACCGTAAACATCCATCGCAAGCCAAGGGAGTCATCAGACATGGTAAGCAAACGGTTAAGCAGCTTATTGGGCAGGATCAAGGGGTAAGCACCATAGAACTAAACGATCCTGATATCAAACGTTTTGAACGCATTGCAAGGAAATATGGCGTCGATTATGCGATTAAGAAGGTGAACGGAAAAGACGACTATTATCAGATCTTTTTCAAGGCACGGGATGCCGATGCGCTAACCAGCGCTTTGACCGAATACGCGAATCAGAAGCATGTCAGAAGCAAAAAGCCATCCGTCTTGCAGCTTATGAAAAGCCTGAAGGCAAAACTCATGACGATGGACAAGAAGGTCACCAAAGACAAGACCAAGGAGCATTCGCTGTGAACATCAAGAAGCTTGTAATCCCAAACATACCATATGTGTTGCTTGGTCTATACTCGACCAAGATTGGCGAGGCATGGCGAATGACACCTGGGGGCGATTTATCAGAAAAGCTGAGAAACATCCTGGAGGGCTTCCATATAGCATTTCGGTCAGTATTTCCTAGTTTTTTTCCTTCTGATCTGGCAATAGGCATCCTCGTTGGCTTGATGCTGAAGATTGTTGTTTATGTGAAGGGGAAGAATGCGAAGAAATATCGTAAGAATGTTGAATATGGGTCAGCACGTTGGGGAACCGGAGAAGATATTAGGCCATATATTGATCCCAACTTCCAGAACAATGTGATATTGACTCAAACCGAAAGACTGACCATGAATAATCGTCCCAAAAATCCCAAAACAGCACGAAACAAAAATGTGTTGGTAATTGGCGGCTCGGGAAGTGGTAAGACACGGTTTTGGCTAAAGCCCAATCTAATGCAGTGCCACAGCTCTTATGTTGTTACCGATCCGAAAGGCAGCATTGTTGTTGAATGTGGCAAACTGCTGCTCAAAAAGGGTTATCAACTGAAAATCCTGAACACAATCAACTTCACTAAATCGATGCACTATAATCCTTTTGTGTACATTCACTCTGAGAAGGACATTTTGAAGCTGGTCACTTGCCTGATCACGAATACAAAGGGGGATGGTAAGGCAGGCGATGAGTTTTGGACGAAAGCGGAAATGCTTTTGTACACGGCTCTTATTGGCTATTTGCACTATGAAGCGCCAGATGAAGAAAAGAATTTCGCTGCGCTAGTTGAGATGATCAATTCTATGGAAACCAGAGAGGATGATGAATCGTTTCAAAATGTTGTTGATTTGATGTTTGAGGAATTGGAGGCACGCGAGCCAAATCACTTTGCTGTCAGGCAATACAAGAAATACAAACTGGCTGCCGGCAAAACAGCAAAGTCAATACTTATCTCATGTGGTGCTCGTTTGGCTCCGTTCGACATTCAAGAACTGCGCGAGGTAACAGCCTATGACGAACTGGAACTGGATACTCTTGGAGAACAAAAAACAGCTTTGTTCCTCATCATGAGTGATACAGATGACACTTTCAATTTTTTGATCTCTATGTGTTACACCCAGCTGTTCAATTTGCTCTGTGAAGTAGCAGATGACAAGCATGGTGGCAGACTTCCAATCCATGTTCGGTGTTTGATTGATGAATGTGCAAACATCGGTCAGATTCCCAAACTAGAGAAACTAATCGCCACAATCCGCAGCCGTGAGATATCCGCATGTCTTGTATTGCAAGCACAAAGCCAGCTGAAAGCGCTCTACAAGGACAATGCAGATACCATTATCGGAAATATGGACAGCCGTATCTTCCTCGGCGGTTCAGAGCCAACCACGCTAAAAGAACTGAATCAAGCTCTGGGGAAAGAAACGATTGATACTTTCAATACAGGCGAAAATCGCGGCAGAGAAGTATCGCACTCGCTCAACTACCAAAAGCTTGGCAAAGAGCTTATGAGCATTGATGAGCTGGCTGTCATGGATGGTGGTAAATGTATTTTACAGCTGAGAGGCGTACGCCCATTTCTGTCTGAAAAATACGACATAACAAAGCATCCGAACTACAGATATTTATCTGATGCAGATCCACGAAATGCATTGGATATCGAAGGTTATCTGAAGGCCAGATTACGCTTAAGGAAGGATGAGGAATATGATTCCTATGAAATGGAGGTAGATAGTAACGAAGAAGAAGGTGATTAACTGAGAATATCTTGGATCAGAGCTCCCCCTTTATCTCCATGTATATCTGAATAACCCCTGAACGCCGATAGCAAAGCTGTCGGCGTTTTTCTATCACATCAAATACAGAATATATGGAGGTAATGAAATAATGGCATTTTTCGCAGAAGCAATTAAGACCCTACAGACTCTTGTTACCGCACTGGGTGCCGGTTTGGGCATCTGGGGTGTGATCAATCTTCTTGAAGGCTACGGTAATGATAACCCGGGTGCAAAGAGCCAGGGTATTAAACAACTCATGGCCGGTGGCGGTGTAGCACTGATTGGCGCTACTCTGGTGCCCATGCTCAGCAGTCTTTTTGGTTGATCTGAATAAGCCCCTGCCCCACTCTCACAGACGGAGTGGGGCGAAAGGAGGGATCGCTCATTGAATTTCGTTTGGAACAAGTTAACCGATTGGCTGAAGGAACTGCTGGTAAGTGGTGTAATGAGCAATCTGTCAGGTCTGTTCGATAGTATCAATGATCGAGTGACCGACATTGCAGGCCAAGTCGGAGCCACACCTGCCGCATGGAATGGTAGCGTGTTTGGCATGGTAAAAAACCTATCAGAAACAGTAGTTGTGCCGATTGCAGGCATCATTCTCACATTTGTCATGACGATCGAACTGATTCAGATGATCATAGAGAAAAACAATCTCCATGACTTTGAAACATTCATGTTCTTCAAATGGATCTTCAAGACGTTTGCATCTGTGCTGATCGTTACGAACACATGGAATATCGTCATGGCGGTGTTTGATGTAGCACAGCATATTGTGAACAATGCAGCCGGTGTCATCATCACAGATACCAGCATTGATCTGGAAACCGTTATTGGCAACATGGAAGAACGTCTGATGGAGATGGAAGTTGGCCCATTGTTTGGCTTGTGGTTCCAGTCTTCACTCGTCGGTATCCTCTCATGGGCAATGAGCATCTGCATCTTTGTTGTGGTGTATGGGCGCATGATAGAGGTTTACCTCGTGACTTCCATTGCACCAATTCCATTTGCAACGATGAGCAACCGCGAATGGGGGCAAATGGGCCACAACTATCTCAGAAGCTTGTTTGCTCTTGGATTCCAAGCGTTTCTGATCATAGTCTGTGTTGGCATCTACGCAGTGCTCATTCAGACAATCTCTGTAGATGACGACATTATCAACTCAATTTGGACATGCATTGGCTATACCGCCCTGTTGTGTTTTACGTTATTCAAAACCAGCAGCGTTGCGAAGAGTATTTTCAATGCACACTAATTCACAACAGAAGGAGGCTATTCATGGCTTATGTATCGGTTCCAAAGGACTTTACAAAAATCAAGCCGAAAGTCCTTTTCAACTTGACAAAAAGACAGTTGGTCTGTTTTGGTCTTGGAGCATTGGTGGGGGTACCTGTGTTTTTTCTCTTGAAAAACTACATTGATTCGAGCATGGCGGTGTTGGTGATGATCGGCATAATGCTGCCCTTTTTCATGTTCGCAATGTTTGAAAAGAACGGTGAACCGCTGGAAAAATATCTCCAGCACATTTATCAGGCACAATTCGCAAGACCGAAATTCAGACCTTACAAGACTGATAATTTCTATTCACTACTGCAAAAGCAGATTGATGTACATGAGGAGGTGAAGATTATTGCCGAAAAGGCGCGTTAAGTTGACCAAAGCAGAAAAGAAGAAGATCAATAGTATCATTGAGAAGGCTAAAGCCGATCGTAAACAGCCGTATAGTGCACAGGACACTATCACCTACAAAAGAATGTTCCCTGATGGCATATGCTGTGTGCATGATGGTTACTATACCAAAACCATTATGTTTGGGGATATTAACTATCAGCTTGCGCAGAACGAAGATAAGAGCGCCATTTTTGAAGGATGGTGCGATTTCCTGAATTACTTCGATTCGTCTGTGAGAGTTCAATTTTCTTTTGTGAATATGGCGACCAATGCAGAAAACTTTGAGCAGAGTATCATGATTCCCGAACAGGATGATGGGTTCAATGATATACGAAGTGAGTTCACCACAATGCTTCAGAACCAGTTGGCGAAGGGTAACAATGGTCTTGCAAAAACCAAGTATGTCACGATTGGTATTGTTGCAGAAAACCTGAAAGCTGCTCGGCCTCGTCTTGAGCGCCTGGAGCTTGCTATTCTGAACAACTTCAAAAAGCTCGGTGTCCCCGCTGTTTCGCTGTATGGTAGGGAACGCTTGGAGATCATGCATGATATGTTCCATATGGATACGCAGGAAACCATGCAGTTTGAGTGGGACTGGCTGCAACCTTCCGGGCTTTCCACCAAGGATTTCATTGCACCCAGTTGCTTTGCATTTCCTGAAAGCAGACGTTTCAGAGTCGGTGGCACGCTTGGCGCAATCTCGCTCGTGCAGATTCTTGCTCCGGAACTGAATGACAGGATGCTTGCAGACTATCTTGCAATGGATTCCAGTCAGGTGATCACGATGCACATACGCTCTATGGATCAGGCAGAAGCGATCAAGCAGCTGAAACGCAAGATCACGGATTTGGACAAAATGAAAATCGAAGAACAGAAACGAGCTGTGAGGTCTGGATACGATATGGACATCATGCCGTCTGATCTGGCATCGTTTGATGTGGATGCCAAGAAGCTGCTTCAAGATATGCAGAGCCATAACGAGCGAATGTTCCTGTTCACTTTCTTGATCTGGAACACCGGTAGCACGAAGCAGCAGCTCGAAAACAATGTCTTTCAGGCACAGGCGATTACTCAACAATACAACTGCCAACTGATGCGCCTTGATTATCAGCAGGAGCAGGCTCTTGTTTCTTCCTTGCCTCTTGGCCTGAATCAAATCCAAATCGAGCGTGCGTTGACCACTTCATCCACGGCAATCTTTGTACCATTTACCACTCAGGAGCTTTTCCAAGGAAATGGAGAAGCTCTTTATTATGGCCTGAATGCACTCTCGAACAACATCATCCTTGCCGATCGGAAGAAGTTGAAGAATCCCAACGGGCTTATTCTCGGCACACCTGGTTCCGGCAAATCCTTTGCAGCCAAGCGTGAGATTGCCAATTTGTTTATCACAACGAAGGATGACATCATCATCTGTGATCCGGAAGGCGAATACTATCCGTTAGTTAATCGCCTTAATGGGCAGATCATCAAGATTTCGCCAACCAGTGGCCACTTCATCAACCCGATGGACATCAACCTAAACTATAGCGAGGATGAAAATCCATTGTCTCTGAAATCGGACTTCATTCTGTCGCTTTGCGAATTGATTGTTGGTGGACGAGATGGTCTGCAGCCCGTCGAAAAGACGGTGATTGACCGCGCTGTTCGCCAAGTATATCAGTTCTACTTGAATGATCCACGACCTGAAATGATGCCGGTTTTGGGTGATCTATACCTCGCTCTTCGTTCGCAGGAAGAAAAAGAGGCACAGCGGATCGCAACAGCGTTGGAGATCTATGTGACTGGCAGCCTGAATGTCTTTAATCATCGCACCAACGTGGATATCGACAATCGTCTCGTATGCTATGACATAAAGGATTTGGGTAAGCAGCTTAAGAAGATCGGCATGCTGATTGTGCAGGATCAAGTCTGGGGACGTGTAACTGCAAACCGCGCTGTGGGTAAATCGACCAGATACTATATGGATGAATTCCATCTCCTTTTGAAGGATGAGCAAACCGCTGCTTACTCTGTTGAGATCTGGAAGCGATTTAGAAAGTGGGGCGGGTGCCCAACGGCGATCACGCAAAATGTGAAAGATCTGTTGGCAAGCAGAGAGATTGAAAACATCTTTGAAAACAGCGACTTCATTTTAATGCTCAATCAAGCCGCAGGCGACCGGCAGATTCTTGCAAAACAACTGAATATTTCACCCCATCAGTTGTCCTACGTCACGCAATCGAGCGAAGGCGAAGGACTTCTGTTTTATGGGAATGTGATTCTACCCTTTGTCGATCGTTTCCCGAAAGAGACGGAGATGTATCGCATTATGACTACCAAACCCGAAGAAATTCATGAAAAAACTAAGGAGGAAAATGAAGAATGATGAACTTTGAAGAAATGAAGGATGTGATCCGTAAGGTGAAGCTGTATACCTATGCTGAAATGAATCTGTGGAATGCGCTTGAGGAGCTCGTCGAAGCACTGGAGGATCCCAATGGTATCAACGAAATGGAACTGGAACAGCGGCTGGAGGAAATCTGGGTATGCGCGAGCCCGTGGATGTATCCTAACTTCATTGATGATCTTGATGCTTACATGATGGAGCACGAAACCAACTGTATGCCCGAAGAAAGTGATGATGAATACTTCGAAGCGCATTGGGACGAGTACTGGGATGAATACGATCCTGATAAGGAGGATGTTGAGTAATGCCTTTCATTCTTGCTGCTGTCTTGCTGTTTATGTTTTTTGTCGCAATGGGCTTGTGCAGAGCTGCCACCATTGATGAGAGACATATGCACGAAGAATATGAGGCATTCATCGCAGCAAGAGACTGTGAAGATGCAGAAGATGACGATGAAATGGAGCAGTATGCATGAGTGAGACACCCAAGAAACCCTCTCGCTTACACTTCACAAAGGAAGAGCAAGAGAACCAACCGAGAAAAAAAGGAAAAAAGGCAAAAGCGAAAGTAATGGATGTGGCTCAAGCAAAAGAAAAGCCATCCGCTATGAACGCAAACAAGCCGGGTAGTGAACCAACCACTACCCGGCTTCAGTTTACGGAGCCAACGAAAGCCAAGCAGCGTCTGTCCTTTGAAAAAGGTCATGTATCTAAATACATTGCAACTTGTCGCCAAGTTGGCGACAAGTTGACTGGTGATCAAACGGATTGTGATTCAGGACAAGACAATGTTGCTGTCGAGGCAGTTGAAACTGGGGTACAAACGACAAAACGAATGTCTGAAGCAACCCATCAATTTGCCTCCAGGCTGAAACAACATCGTACCAATGAACGGATTGCTGCTGAAAAACCGATTGATGCACCTTCTTCCAATGACTCACAAAGAGCAAGCCACCATCAACCCAAAGTGAGTAATGTTCAATCTCGAAATTATCAGAAGCAGAACTTTCGTAATCGCATTCGTGCTAAGTTCAACGGATCCGGTAATCAATCCGCGAAAACTGTGGCTGCTACGTCTAATAAAACCAGAAAGCGAGCAGCAGCTACAGTTAAGCAGAATCCCAAAGGCATGTTGATACTGGCTTTGGGATTCCTTCTGGTGTTCGTAATGAATAGTGTTGTCGGTTGCGTCCCCATTGTTCAGACAACCATTCAAGCTTTTGTTATTGGCACTTACCCGGCAGAAGAAGATGATGTGAAAGCTGCCGAAAGAGCATACAAAGGCATGGAAGATGATCTCAAGCAACAGCTGGCTCATTATGAAGCGAATCATAGTGGTTATGATGAATACCGCTTTGAGCTTGATGAGATTTGGCATGATCCTCATGCGCTCATAGCCATCATCAGTGCTAGGCATAATGGCGAGGAATGGACGCTTGAGAGTGCTTATCCGACGCTCGAAACTTATTTCGATCTACAGTATATCCTCACTGAAACTGTTTCGACCGAAACCAGGTATCGAACGGAGACACAAAATGGATATCGGGATGTCGTTGATCCAGATACTGGTGAGATCACGAAAGAACCTTATCAGTATGAAGTGGAAGTTCAGTATGAGTACACGGTATGCACGGTGACTCTGGAAAACAAAAACCTTTCGCACTTGCCGGTGTACTCTATGAGCCGCACGCAGTTGGGTCTCTATGCTCTGTACATGAGCACGCTGGGCAACATGCCGGACATCTTCAGGCACAATCCTTACGCCTCAAAACTTACAGATCCACTGATTCATGAAGTTCCTCAAGAATACTTGGATGCAGATCCTCAGTTCGCTGCTCTTCTGGCAGAAGCAGAACTCTACATTGGTTACCCATATGTATGGGGTGGTGATAGTCCCGAAACATCGTTCGACTGTTCGGGTTTCATCTCCTGGGTTTTCACAAATAGCGGCGTGTATAACACAGGCCGTCTGGGAGCTACCAGCCTTTATGGTGTTTGTAAACCAGTAAGAGCAGATGAAGCAAAGCCGGGTGACCTAATTTTCTTCGAGGGAACCATCTCAGGCGAAGATGGCATCACTCATGTTGGCTTGTATGTGGGCGATGGCATGATGCTGCATTGTGGTAATCCGATCTCATATGCCGACCTGAGTGATTCTTATTGGCAATCCCATTTCTTTGGTTATGGCAGAATACCTTACTAATCTGAAAGGAGTAAAAAATGAATAAGAAAGTAGAAAAATACCGCAACGAACTTGAAAAATGTCTGGATAAGGTACAGCGCTATAAAGCACGGGCGGATGAGCTGCAGCGGCTGATTACGGAGGCAGAGAATACTGAGATTGTATCCGCAGTGCGCAGCATGAGTCTCAAGCCCGAAGAGCTCATGCAGGTGCTGGCAGAACTGCGGCTTAAGGTTTCTCCGTCTACAGCCGAGGAGCCTCCCGCTGATATGAATGACAATGAAGCTGCAACAGTAACCGAACCAGAGGCACAGCACACGGAAGCAGTTGGCTTTGAGCACAGCTTCAGTCCTTCCTACTATCGTACCTACAAGGAGGCAAGTGATGAGGAATAAGTATTATGATGTGAGCGCATTTTGCTGCTTGTCTGCGCTTTTGCTGACGCTGCTGCTCGTAATGCTTGCACCCATGTATGCCTTTGCCAGCAGCTACGAGGTTGAGCTGATTGACGAAAAAGGTGACGACTATGTGGTAGACCTTGAGACATATGACGGCGAACTGATCATGGAAGATCCCGATCTGATTGGCGAGCAGGACACCACCGATGAACAGAACCACAATCCCACGGTAGCTCCTACCCCGGTTGTCACCGAAGTACCGTTGCCAACCGAACCGCTTATGGTTATGTCAAATTTTGAGATCACCATTGAGCATCCTACTGAATGGACGAACAGCGATTTCGTTACTGTAACGATCAAGGTAAAAGATGTAGCTGGTACCGGCTGGAGTGATATCGAAGTAAAGCTGGACAATAGTTCGTGGACAAGTGTGGCAGACAAAATGACCAATAGGAATAAAGCCCAGATCAATGTTATGCGAAACGGGCTTTTGACTGTGCGCGTAACTGGAGAAGATGGCCAGTGCCATACGAAAGATACGCATATCGACTGTTTTGACGAAACCCCTCCCACTGTGACCGCAGGAATCGTTGATATGCTGCTGCATGTTGAAACAGAAGATGAGCAGTCCGGGGTTGCTGGTATTCAGGTAAATGGCTTGCTTTTTACCACTCTGGAAGATGGCATGCTTGATGTGCGCATCAAAGAATTGCTCATGGAGTATGAAAAGTTGGGTGTACGTGCAGTTGATTATGCGGGGAATTTTTCCGAAACAGTAAGCTTGGACAATCCCTACTATATTGCACCCACGACCTGTCCTACCGCCACACCGAAGCCGACAAAGAAACCTGAAAGTGGTTCCCAAAGCGGTGCTGATAGTGGTAATACTGGGAGTGGTATAACGAATGTACCGACTGCAACACCGAGCAATGGTCAAAATGTGGACATTAATTCTCTGTTGCAATCTGGGATGCTTAACATCACTGCGCCTGTATTGACTCCAGAACCTGAAGTACAGTACATCCCGCTTGGTCCCGGTCAACCCTATATGTCTGGTGGCAATATGCAAACCCTGGACATGCTGTATTCAGCTGCAACCAATAAGCAATTCATCAGTGTCCAGACGAAAGCCGGAGAAACGTATTATCTGATTATCGACTATGATAAGCCGATCGATGAGGATGCAGAGATTTACGAGACCTATTTTCTCAACTTGGTAGATGATAGTGATCTGATCTCTGTAGTGGGCGAAGAAGCTATGGCAACACCTTCTCCCAGTCCTACTCCTGTCGTTGTTTATGTCACTCCTGAACCGTCTATGCAGCCCACTGTTGATGTTCCTACCAAGAATGGCAGCACTTCTGGTTCCACTTTTGTTTTACTACTCGCATTGATTGGTGGTGGCATCGCTATTTGGTATTTCAAATTCCGTGGTAATGGCGGAAAGGGAAAGCAGATGCAGATGATGGATGAGTTTGACGACTTTGAAGAACCTGAGCGCACCGAACCCGAAGAATAACGTGAGCAAGTCCCCTATGGGCAACCATAGGGGACTGAAAGGAGGAAACACACAACGAGATTAGTGATTGCAGAAAAACCAAGTGTAGCTCTTGCCATTGCAAGTGCGCTTGGAGTAAACGAAAAGAAACGTGGCAGTTATGAGGGAAGCGGATACATCATAAGCTGGTGTGTAGGTCACCTGATCGAATTGGCTATGCCTGAATCATACAATCCAAACTATCAACGATGGGCCAAGTCCGATCTCCCTATCGTACCCCAGCAATGGAAGTATGAAGTCCGTGCATCAGCTAAAGAACAATATAATGTTCTACTCAAGCTGCTACAGCGAACAGAAATCGATGAAGTGATATGTGCTACAGATGCCGGGCGCGAAGGAGAATTGATATTTCGTCTGGTTTATCACCAAAGCCAGTGTCAAAAACCTTTCAAGAGACTTTGGATCTCTTCTTTGGAAGAAGAAACAATTCGAAAAGGGTTTTCTGAGTTGAAGGATGGCAAAGAATACGACAATCTATATTATGCTGCTCTTTGCAGAGCGCAAGCAGACTGGCTGGTTGGCATCAACGCCACCCGGCTTTTTTCTGTCCTTTATGGTCATACGCTCAATGTTGGTAGAGTGGTCACTCCAACGCTTTCAATGATTGTCGAGAAGCAGGAAGAAGTAGCTCGCTTTGTACCTCAACCCTTCTATACAGTAGAGATCGAAACCGATAATGGCCTGCTTGTCAGAAGTGATCGATATCATCGAAAAAGCGAAGCGGAAGAAGTCGCAGAAAGATGTAGAGGAAATGAGTTGATTGTGAGCAGCTGCGTTTCTATAGGCCATGCTGAGAGAGCACCCAATCTGTACGATCTGACAACGCTACAGAAAGAAGCCAATGCATTCTTTGGCTTTACTGCGCAACAGACGCTGGATGCTGCTCAGATGCTGTACGAAAAGAAACTCATCACTTACCCCCGAACGGACAGCCGATTTGTTACTGATGATATGGAAACACTCATTGAGCCGCTTATTCAGTCTGTTCTTAATGTGGTACCGGAGCTTCATAACATGGAAGTTTCTATTACTGCAAAGCAGGTTGTTGACAGCAGTAAAGTATCTGATCATCATGCGATACTGCCCACCAATGTTGTGACAGAGGTTGATTTCGCAAATCTCTCAAAGGCAGAAACAGAACTGCTTCAGTTGATTATCATGCATACTTTCTGCTCTGTTGGTGATGCCCATCTCTATGACACGACAGAAGCGATTATGACCTGCAACAACACCAGCTTTTCAGCCAAAGGGAAAACCATTGTCCGGAGTGGATGGCGTGATATCCTTACGGCTTTCAAAAACAACCATGGCACGCGCAACACACAGGATGATGAGGATGAAGATAAACCGATTCCTGAGATTGATAGTGGAGAAGTTCTTCGCTGTAAAAACGTCGTTGTGAAAGAAGGCAAGACCAAAGCACCAAAGCTCTATACAGAAGCATCCTTACTATCTGCGATGGAAAAGGCCGGCACCGTTAAGACCGGAGATCGAAAGGGACTCGGTACACCAGCGACAAGAGCAGGAATCATTGAAAAACTAATCTCCACCGGCTTGGTTGAACGAGTAAAACAGGCAAAACGAGAATACCTCAAGCCTACGAAAAAAGGAATCTCGTTGATAGCGGTTATGCCGCAAATCATCAGATCTCCTGATCTGACAGCAGAATGGGAATATCGATTGAAACGCATTGAGTATGGCGAAGTAAAACCAGATGTATTTATGCGGGACATCACCCGTTTTGTTTCGGAGATGGTCAGCAGCGTTGAGCGAGTGAACAATGCCAATGAGCTGTTCCCATCCCGATATGAAAGTATAGGAGAATGCCCCCGGTGTGGTGAGGCAGTATTGGATAAGTCCTCTGGGTATTTCTGTTCAAATCAGCAGTGTCGTTTCGGTGTCTGGAAAGATAATCGCTATTTCGCCAAAAAGAACAAAACCCTAACCTCTGACATGATGAGAGCGTTTTTGGAAAATGGGCGTCTTTTCTGTTCGGATATTCTGTCAGAAAAAACCGGCAAACGTTTCAGTGCAACCATCGTCATGGATGATGACGGAACCAAACCACCTACATTCCACATGGAATTTTGATTATGAAAGGAGCTAAGTATTTGAGCAATAAGCTAAACACAACCGAATCCAGTGTAATGAACGCATTATCGCAGTTCGATGGTGATGCATACGCACTCCTTCAGTTGAAGCGCAATGAAGAAGTGGAGAGTATTCTGTTCGAGCCAATGGATCGTTTGGAAAGTATGGGTCTTTGTGTTGATTCGCAGAACTACGAAGTTGTCTATGCTGGTGCCTTGGAGCCGGACTCGGGCATGCGTCGTATAGAACACCTGAATCAGTTGTTCTATGTTTTTAATTGTGAACACCCTGCAGATTTCTACGCCCATAGTATGTCCATCAGCGATGTGATCATTCTGCGCCTTGAGAACAAAATAACTTGCCATTATGTTGACTGGATCGGTTTCAAGGATCTTCCCGATTTTCTGGACAAAAATCACCTGCGTAATGCTGAGATGAGTATGGAAGACGATTATGGAATGATCGATGGAGTGATCAACAATGGTCGTGCAGAGAAGCCTTCTGTCCTTGAAAGGATTCGGAATCACCATGCAGACGCTGAGCAGGCTTCTCATCCTATCAACAGAAAAGATACGATCCTCTAAAACTAACGAAAGGAGATATTATGTCAGAAAAACTTGATTCGCTTATCCAAGTTGCAATTGCAAAATCGCAAGAGATCTTCCACTCACACAGTACATGGGTTGCATTTTTGCAAACTGCGGCGAAAATGTACAAATATTCGTATGATGATCAGCTGCTGATTCATGCCCAGCGCCCTGATGCAACTGCATGTGCAAGCTATGAGGTGTGGAATAAGAAGATGGGGCGTTATGTAAAGCGTCATTCTAAAGGTATAGCTCTACTGGATCACAGCGGCGAGAACTCGACTGTTCATTATGTGTTCGATGTTGCAGATACAGGAAGACGAGCGAATACAGCTGAGTTTCAACTGTGGGCGATGAAAGAAGATCATCATAAAGCTGTATCTGAGATGCTGGCTGTTGAATACGAGGCCCCTGAAGCTTTCAGGCTTGAAAAACAAATTGAGCATAGTGCCAACCTGTTGGCACGCGATTACTGGAGAGACCATCGAAATGAGATCCTCGACATCGTTGACGGTTCGTTGCTGGAAGACTACGATGAACTCAGCACCGCAATGACTTTTCGTCAAGCTGTAAGCGCCAGTGTGACCTACATGGTACTGCAGCGTTGCGGCGTGGACACAAGTAAGTTTCTTGGGCGCGAAGACTTTGCTGCTGTGTTCGTCTGGAATACCCCTGCTGCGCACAGAGCGATCGGTACTGCAGTGAGTAGCCTTGGCGATACCCTGCTGCGACAAATCGAAAGACAAGTAAAGACTTATGAAAGGAGCAAACACAATGAGCGAACTGAACTACAAGAGGAATGGGGACTATCTGATTCCGGATCTGGCTCCGATGGGAGTGGACTCCAGGCCATTAGGCAAGTACGGAATGCTCCGGAAGAGCTTTCTGAGGCAGAACAAACCTATTCTGTGGAACGAACTGCTTCTGACTGGGAGGCTGGACAGCCATCTGAGGGATATCAACGAGACAGCAGAACGACGGTTAGAAATGATGATGAACGAGATGGCAGAGAAACACGGGGTGAGCGAGAGCCTGAAAGCCCAGAACCCGATGGAGTGGGTACGACAGATGAACAGCATGAAAGCACAGGTGGAAGAAATCTTGCTGACCGAGCTGGTCTACAGCTAACGTTCCTTGACGAAAACGAACCCAGCTTATTTCCTACAGAAGAAGAGCAGATTAGTCTGATCGACATGGCGGAGAGCGTGCCAAACACGCCCTTCGCTTTTTCTGTCTCTGCAGATGAGTTGGATCATATCCTGCGCCTTGCAGGTAATGCTGATAATGGTCGTTTGGGTGTCGTGGCTGAATTCATAAAAGATAAACCAATGGAAGCACATGTGGAATATCTAAGATCGAATTTTCATGGTCATAACGGTATCAGAAATGATAATCGGGAATTGTCCGTTACCTATTCTGAGGAAGGTATTCACATCACTTCTGATGAGTTCAAAGATAACAAGAGCCAGTTGATTCTATGGAATGACGCTGCTGAGCGCATTAGGGAGCTTCTTCAAAATGGTGTGTACGCAACCAACGTGGAACTCGCTGAAGCGCCGGGTAATGAGCGCAGAAACATTGCCATCCAGCTAATCAATCTGGCTAGGGATATGAGTTCAAAAGCAAGTGATCAGGGATATCTTGCAAGTCTTGCTCCGATCATGCAAAGCACATTTCCAGATGCATTGTCGAGTGTTGAACATATGCTGGAAGACAAAGAGCTACGTTTGCATCTGGCAGATGAACTATTCCTCTTTTCTGAAGTGTACAACACACAGAAAGATCTGCTCCGTTTTCGACACCATCGCCCTGCGGAAATACTGGCAGAACTGGTGGATCTGGAAACGCCTATTCTGAATTATCAGAGTCAAATGACTGAACTACCATGGGTGGATGAGTTTATTACCAATGCTGAAATTGATGATGCCCTGACTCATGGGAGCAGTATGGCTGGAGGGAAAATCAGGATCAATGATTTCTTCAGTCAACAACACACGGTCAAGGAGCAGGTCACATTCCTAAAGTCGGAATATGGCATTGGCGGTCATTCCCATGCCCTTTCGGGCAGTACCGGCAGTTCTGAGGATCATGATGGAAAAGGCATCAGATATCGCAAGAGCGGGTGCCCTGATGTGCGCCTTAGTTGGGCAGAAGTAGCCAAACGAATCAGCGCAATGGTGCATGATGGACGCTACCTGAGTCCAAAGGAGCAGCAAGAGTGGGCGGATATACAGGAAGCCCACTATAATCCTGATGAAATCCATGTGGATTATGTAAAAGAACGTCTGGCAGAGGCAGGTATCGAAAATGGTGAAGTTGTTGATGAAGAAAAATTGGCAAATTCACCAATAGTCAGGGCAATGGAAGAAATCGCTGATTCTAATGAGCCTACAGCAACCGAAACACCCGACATGTCAGATGAAGAATTTGCCCATACTCAACTTTTTCCCGATGACACGACTTTTGAATATGGTGGTCGCACTTTCCTTGTTGATAGGGTGAACTATGAGTCGGGCACGGTCAACCTGCAGGACATTACATTTTTACAGGGCGCTGGTTTTCCGATTTTTCGAGTGGAACCGATTTCGGAAGTTCGTAAAATGATGGAGACTGCTGATGCGGATAACCCGCTTCTCGATCAGACCAAGTACCAGCTCATGGAGATTGCGGGCCAAGAAGCACTATTCAGCAATGCTCGCTTCGATCGGAGCAGACTTCCCGAAAACCTTTACTGTTATGACATCAGGGATGACAGCTATGGAAATGCTGCACGACTGGAATCCTCGGTGGTTGTGAATCACTTCGGTTCAATCCTGACGAAGAAGCCGATTGAGTTTCCGGAAGAAGGTTACATTGATCTGATTGAGAATGATGAATGGACTTTTGAAGGCTCAGAGCTAACCGTTGCCGATTTCATCCGACGTGAGGAACCCCGTGAATACACCTCTCAGGTGGAAACAGTCTACCCCGCGGAGCAGAATGGGATACCTGTCGAGATTGTTGTTGAAAAACTGCACTTTGATCCTCCTGCCCAGGAAAAACCGATTCATGTATCTGATCCTATGTCGGCTACCAAGAACTATCGCATTACCGATGATGATCTTGGAAGCGGTGGACCAAAAGCAAAGTTTCAAGCAAACATGAAAGCAATTCGGATTCTAAAGCAGATTGAAAAAGAAGGTCGCAATGCCAACCAAGATGAGCAGGAAGCTCTTGCTCATTATGTAGGGTGGGGTGGCCTTGCGGATGTGTTCGATTCGAGCAAATCAGCATGGGCAAACGAATATCAGGAGCTGCTCAAAGCACTCACTCCCGAAGAATATGAAGCAGCCCGAGCTTCTACACTGAATGCTCACTATACGAGCCCAACTGTTATCAGGGCGATCTATGATGCAGTAGGACAAATGGGATTCAAATCAGGCAATATCTTGGAGCCTTCCATGGGTATTGGTAATTTCTTTGGACTGCTACCCGAAGAAATGAAAGACAGTAGGTTGTATGGTGTTGAACTGGATAGCCTGACCGGACGAATTGCCCGGCAGCTATATCCTAAAGCCAATATCACTATTGGCGGCTTTGAGACCACTGATCGTAAAGACAGCTTCGATCTGGCAATTGGCAATGTGCCTTTTGGGAACTACAAGGTAAATGACAAAGCCTATTCCAAGCTCAACTTCTCAATCCATAACTACTTCTTTGCCAAGGCACTGGATCAAGTTCGCCCTGGTGGTGTGGTTGCTTTCGTGACTTCTCGCTATACAATGGATCAGCAATCAAATGAAGTAAGAAAGTATATAGCAGAAAGGGCGGAACTACTTGGTGCTATTCGTCTGCCAAACAATGCGTTCCAAAATGCCGGGACAGATGTTGTATCAGACATAATCTTTCTACAGCGGCGTGAACGTCCGATCGAGGTTGAGCCGGATTGGGTACATCTGGATACTAATGAAGAAGGGTATACGATCAACAGTTATTTTGTTGAGCATCCCGAAATGATCTTGGGTACACAGGCAAGCGAAAGCACTCAATACGGTCGGCAGGAGTTCACTGTTGAACCGCTTGAAGGTGTTCAGCTGGCTGATCAGTTAAGCATGGCCATCAAGCAAATCGGAGGTGTATATCAGGAAGCGGAGATGCCCGATCTTGAGGAAACAGAACAACCAGAAGCATCTATCCCCGCTGATCCCAATGTACGTAACTACTCCTATGCTGTTGTGGACAATAAGCTGTACTATCGAATGAATAGTCGTATGGTTGAGGCAAAAATGAATGCAACAGCCATGGAACGAGTGAAAGGTATGGTTGAACTCCGAGAATGTGTTCACAAATTGATTGATGCTCAGCTTGATGAACATGGCGATAGTGAAATTACTGAAAGGCAGCAACAGCTCAACAGCCTGTATGATAGCTTTACAAGTAAATATGGTCTGATCAATGACAGTGCAAACCGACGTGCTTTCTCCGCTGATTCCAGCTATTATTTGCTAACCGCTCTCGAAGTTATCGATGAGGATGGGAAGCTTGAAAGAAAAGCCGACATGTTTACGAAGCGAACTGTACGGCAGCATCAGCGTATCGATCATGTGGACACTTCCACAGAAGCTCTAGCGGTTTCGATTGGCGAACGTGCAAAAGTTGATCTTCCCTACATGGCAGAGCTTACTGGCAAGAGTGTTGAGGAAGTCACTGATGAGCTGAATGGAGTTATCTTCCGAGTGCCTGATTCAGATAATGAGTTTGTCACGGCAGATGAATACCTGTCCGGCAATGTTCGAACCAAGCTGAAGGAGGCGCGAGCAGCTGCTGCACTGAATCCTGCCTTTGCTGTTAATGTGACAGCACTCGAGGCCGCACAGCCTACAGATTTGGAAGCTTCTGAGATTGATATTAGGTTGGGTGCAACGTGGGTTCCGAAGGAGTATATCCGCGAGTTCATGTATGAGCTGCTCAGTACACCTGGTTACTTACGCAGGGCTATCAATGTCAACTTTTCTGCGTATACTGCAGAATGGAATATCACAGGAAAGAATGTGGTATCAACGACAAATGTTGCAGCATACACAACATACGGCACCGAGCGTGTCAATGCGTACCGCATTCTTGAAGATACTCTCAACCTTCGAGACGTACGTGTTTATGATACGGTTCAAGATCCAGACGGAAAAGAACGGCGAGTTCTGAATCAGGAGCAAACCACGCTGGCGCAACAGAAGCAGCAGGCTATCAAAGATGCATTCCAAGACTGGATCTGGAAAGATGCGGGTCGGCGGCATACTTTGGTTCAACTTTACAATGAGCGCTTTAACAGCATTCGTCCACGGGAATATGATGGCTCTCACATCACGTTTGCCGGGATGAATCCGGAAATCACCCTTCGTGAACATCAGAAGAATGCCGTCGCTCACATACTGTACGGTGGTAATACACTGTTGGCACATCAGGTTGGTGCCGGCAAAACGTTCGAGATGGTTGCAGCTGCAATGGAATCTCGCAGACTTGGACTAAGTCAAAAAAGTTTGATTGTTGTGCCGAACCATCTAACCGAACAGTGGGCTTCCGAAATCCTTCGTCTTTATCCCTCAGCCAACATTCTTGTTGCGACAAAAAGGGATTTTGAGAAGAATAATCGCAAGCGTTTCTGTGCCCGTATTGCTACAGGAGACTATGATGCTGTTGTTATTGGGCATAGCCAGTTCGAGCGCATTCCAGTTTCGCAAGAGAGGCAAGAACGGTTTATCCGTGAGCAGATTGATGAGATCACGGAAGGGTTGAATGAACTGAAACATTCCCGTGGCGAACAATTCAGCATTAAGCAGTTGGAGCGAACTCGCAAGCAACTGGAAACCCGTTTGGAAAAACTGCGAGCAGAAGAAAAGAAAGACGATGTGATCACCTTCGAAGAATTGGGTGTAGACAGATTGTTTGTTGACGAGGCGCACGCCTATAAAAATCTGTTTCTACATACGAAGATGAGAAATGTGGCTGGCTTGTCTACGAGTGAAGCACAAAAGTCTTCAGATATGTATCTCAAATGCCGATATATGGATGAGATCACAGGAGGGCGTGGTGTTGTGTTTGCAACGGGTACGCCCGTCAGCAATTCAATGACGGAACTGTACACAATGCAACGCTACCTGCAAGCAGGTGCGCTAAAACAGCATGGTCTCACTCACTTCGATGCATGGGCATCGACTTTTGGTGAAACTTCTACTGCAATCGAGCTTGCTCCCGAGGGTACTGGTTACCGTGCAAGGACGCGCTTTGCAAAATTCTTCAATCTTCCGGAGCTTATGACCGTTTTCAAAGAAGTTGCTGACATCAAGATGTCAAGTCAACTCAATCTTCCTACTCCCAATGCACATTACGAAACGGTGACTGTGAAACCTTCTGAACATCAGCAGGACATGGTTGCTGCTCTGTCCGAACGAGCAGCAGAAGTGCATGCAGGCAACGTTGATCCTTCTGATGACAACATGCTGAAGATTACTTCCGACGGTCGAAAACTCGGCCTTGATCAGCGCCTTGCGAATCCATTGCTGCCAGATGATCCGAACAGCAAAGTCAATGCTTGCATTGCGAATGTGCATCGCATATGGCAAGAAGGACAAGCAGATCGATTAACCCAGCTCATCTTCTGTGACATTTCTACTCCCAAAGCTGGAACCAATGAGGAAACCAAAGACTTTAATGTGTATGATGATATCCGCAAAAAGTTGATTGCTCTTGGTGTTCCACCGGAGGAAATTGCCTTCATCCACGAAGCAGGTACAGAAGCAAAAAAGAAGGAGTTGTTTGCAAAAGTTCGTAGTGGTCAGGTGCGCGTGCTGTTAGGCAGCACCGCAAAAATGGGCGCAGGTACAAATGTACAGGATCGTTTGATTGCTCAGCATGACTTGGATTGTCCCTGGAGACCAGGCGACCTCGAACAGCGTGCTGGTCGAATTGTTCGTCAAGGCAACCGCAATAAGGATGTAACGATCTATCGGTATGTTACCGAGGGAACATTTGATGCATACTTATGGCAGACTGTAGAGAACAAGCAGAAGTTTATCAGCCAAATCATGACGAGCAAGTCACCTGTCCGCTCATGTGATGACGTTGACGAAACTGCGCTGTCTTATGCAGAAATCAAGGCTTTGTGTGCAGGTGATCCGCGCATCAAAGAGAAGATGGATCTTGATGTGGATGTAGCAAAGCTACGACTGATGAAGGCCGACCATCAAAGTAAACAATTCAAACTTGAAGATCGCCTTCTCAGATATTTCCCGCAAGAAATCGAACAACAGAATGCTTTCATTGCTGGTTTCAAAAAAGATATGGAGACAGTCGCCAACCATCCACTCCCCGAAAAAGACTTCATTGGAATGGAGATCAAAGGGGAGTTGATAATGGATAAGGAAGCTGCTGGCAACACAATCATTGAAGCCTGTAAGAGAGCAGTATCTGGCAAAACCATGAACCTTGGTGATTATCGTGGATTTACGATGCTGCTTGATTATGATCCTTTTTCAAAAGATTATCTGCTTACGCTGCGAGGTGCAATGTCTCATCGGGTTGAGTTGGGAGCCGATGCAAGGGGTAACATTGTTCGTATCGACAATGCTCTCAATTCTATCGAAAAACGGCTTGCTCTCGCTCAAGATCAACTGACCAATCTTCAGGATCAAATGGCAGCTGCTAAGGTTGAAGTTGGTCAACCTTTCCCCTATGAAGATGAACTGAAACAAAAAAGCTCCAGACTCGCAGAATTGGATGCTGAACTCAATCTTGATCGCTCCACGAGCGAATCGCCCCAGCAAGGTGAACAAAGCCGATCTAAGCCGTCTGTAGTTGATACACTACGCAACACAGACAGACATCCTGCTCAATCGCAAAACAATAACAGTGAAAGGAGAAAAAATGATGAAGCAAGATAAGATTCCTCATGTCTATCGTCAAACAGGAGCATATGCCCGGGCGCATCACGAACTCGATCAGTTTCGTAACTCGAATATCCAAAATGCTCTTTGCTGTGAAGCAATCGAGCAGGCTATCTCTAACGGGTTCGATGGATTCCGGCTGAATCCTGAAGTTGTTACCCCGGTTATCAACACCTTTGGAGTTGACCGTGTTCAATATGTCCTGGCGAATACTGTTCAGCTGAAAATGTATGATGGACGCTTTTCAGAAGGTAACAAGCAATGGGCAAACACAATTCAGATTGTTGATGATAATGGAGCCGGTTTCGACCGCCGGCTCCATTTTGCAATCAACTCACATCCGGTTGTTCTGGATGGCTTTATCAGTCTGGCACGGAAAGAGATTCAAGAAAGAATCAAACCTTCTGTTCTTGACAGATTGAAAGCCAAAAAGCCAAAGAAAGAAGTGGCAGACAAAAAGGTCAGAACTCAGAAGGATGCGCGATGAATGGCAAACCGTACAAGAGAAATCGTTTTGAAATGCTGCGTTACGCCGGCTGAGCTCGAAATGATCAATGAGAAGATGGAACAGCTGGGCACGACAAATCGTGGCGCTTATCTTAGGAAGATGGCGATTGATGGATATATCATTTCGCTTGATCTTCCAGAGCTAAAAGAAATGCTTCGCCTGATGCGCTACACAAGTAACAATGTGAATCAGATTGCCCACCAAGCAAATGCCACGGGAATTGTCAGGAATCAGGACCTTATTGAGATGAAAAACAGCTTTAGCGCCCTTCGAACGGAGTTGAAGGAACTGCTTTATCGGCTGGGTAGCATCACATGATTTAGCTGGGGTAGCTTCGTGCTACCCCGCTTTTTCTTTATCCGTATCATTGCACTTTGAGTTTACTTAATGCAAAATAGAATTGACCAGAGGAGGTTTCTACTATGCGAACTGTATTTAGATTCATCACAGCACCCTTTCGGTGGGTTATCAATATGCTGATCTGGATCTGTAGCTTGATCCTAAAGTGTTCAGCTGGAGTATTGGGCTTGCTGGGCGTAGTCAGCGGTATTCTTGCGATCCTTCTCTTTGTAGCTGGATACCAAGTGAGTGGATGGATGATGCTTGCACTTGCGCTACTAATCAGTCCAATTGGACTTCCACTTATCACTGTATTTGCTTTACGAGGCTTACAGTGGGTTAGCGATATGCTCGCATAATAACGAATAACACAATAGCACTATGTAATGTTTTCTGAGAAAGGCAAGCCGATGCCTTTCTCTTTTTTGTAAAGGAGGAGATAGTATCGCCACATCACGTATCATATCAATTCATGTAGGCAAAGGTCAGAATGCAAAGGGATCTATTGCAAAAACGATTGGTTATGTGCGAAACGAAAATAAGACTGAGGGAGAGCGTCTGATTTCTACATACGAGTGCGAAACAATGATGGCTGATGCAGAGTTCTGGTTCTCAAAACAGAAATATCAGCAACTAACCGGCAAATCAAATGACAAGCGAGATGTTCTGGCATATCATCTGAGACAGTCATTCCTCCCCGGGGAGATCACACCTGAAGAAGCACTTAGGTTGGGGAATGAGCTTGCCAAGCGTTTTACAAAAGGTGAACATGCCTATATTGTTTGTACTCACATTGATAGAGCTCACATTCATAATCATATCGTTTTCAACGCTGTGTCACTTGACTGTACGAAGAAATTCCGCAACTTTTGGGGAAGCGCAAAAGCTATTCGCCGGCTTAATGACATCATCTGTCTAGAGAATGGTTATTCCATCATCGAAGCACCTTCAAAACATGGATTATCCTATAACAAGTGGTTGGGCGAAAACAAAAAGCCTAGTCACCGTGATTTGATTCGCGCTGCCATCGATAAAGCACTCCAAAAAGGGCCAGCCAGTTTTGACCAATTATTGCAATTACTTATTGATGACGGATACGAAATAAAGACCGGCAAGGTATTTGCAATTCGCAAAATAGGACATAAGCGCTTTGCGCGCCTCGACTCGCTTGGTGATGATTATTCGTGTGAAGCTCTGCAGCAAAGGTTGGGGTACTCAGCTCGTCATTCAACCAGCAAAAGCGCACATACAGCCATCGGGAATGAACGTGTGAATTTGTTGATCGATATACCTGCAAAGCTACGTGAGGGAAAGGGAAAAGGCTATGCACGTTGGGCAAGTGTCCATAATGTAAAAGAACTTGCTAAGAGCTTGAATTTTCTTCACGAGAATGGTATTCAGTATTTTGATGAACTGCAGCAACAGACGCAAGAGATCGTTGCACGACATACTGAATTAGCTAAAAGAAGGAAAGAGATAAACCAGCGCCTTTCTGAAATCACAAATCTAATCACACACATACTCAACTACCGTAAGACAAGAGATGTTTATATTGCCTACCAAAAATCAGGTTATTCGAAGAAGTTTTATGAAGAGCACAAAGATGACATTGATATGCACAAACGTGCAAAAGCGGCTTTCGACAAGCTTGAAGGAAAGAAAATTCCATCGTTGAAAGATCTGCAAGCTGAAAAGAAACAGCTTACCGAAGAACGTAAGATCATTAATGAGGAGTACCAAGTTGTACATAGAAAAATGCGAGAAATGCTCGTTACCGAGGCTAATATCAAGCGTATTCTCTTTACTAACACAGAAAAGGATTCTCCCGTTCCTTCGCAAACAAAGAAGTCACCAACACACGAAGATTGATGCTCTACCCTCTTCGTCAAGCGTTCTTTGAACGCGTAGCCGCATGATTCATCATGCTCAAATGGGGATTGGGGATTTCTCCCCAACAAGCAAAACCGACAGAGTAGCCGCAGGCTTTCTCTGTCGGTTTTTCGCATGTGTGGCCACACGTGCATTGCTTGCTACTAGAAAAGAAACATATGGTTTATGAAATCATCTTGGTTGACTGTGAGTTGCTTTGACTTGTTGAATGGATGGAAGTGTGTCAGGATAAACTCAGAACGAGATCTTTTCTATTGCAACCGAATCGTGTTCCGAGTAAAATAATGTCAGACAATATTTTACTCAGAATTGTGAGGTGAAAGAAAGGAGGAGCAATCGATGCATAACTTCCTAAAAAAGCTCATCGGCGGAAAGAAGCAAGATGATTTAGTTGTGCAGCACGAACACACAATTATTGTTGATCCTACGGTTGCTCCTACCTGTACGGCAGAGGGTTTGACTGAAGGTTCGCATTGTTCCATTTGCAGAGAAGTGCTTGTACCTCAGCAAGCGATACCCGCTACTGGTCATCATTATGATGCTACCGTTACTGATCCCACTTGTACTGCTGGTGGCTTTACTGTTTACAAGTGTTCCGCTTGCGGTGATACATATACTGCTGATGAAACAGCTGCACATGGGCATACAGAAGTCATTCATGCAGCAATTGCTCCCAAATGTACAAAAGATGGTCTCACCGAAGGAACGCACTGTTCTGTTTGTAAAAAAATCCTTATTCCCCAAAGGATTATCTCTGCGACAGGACATTGCTATTCTGCTGTTGTGACTCAACCCAGCTGTACTATAGACGGGTTTACTACATACACATGCTCCGTCTGTGGTGATACATACATCGCAGATAAAGTTCACGCCAAGGGGCATGATGTAGTGGTTGATGCCGCAGTTGCTCCAACATGTGTCAACGAGGGTTTGACTGAAGGAGAACATTGTTCCATTTGTGGAGAGGTGATTACTACTCAAAAGGCCATTCCCACTGTTGAGCATAATTATGTTGCAGTGGTAACCGAGCCTTCTGAATCAACCGAAGGTTTTACCACATATACATGTGTTATTTGTGGAGACAGCTATATCGGGGACATTGTGCCTCCTTACGCCATTATTTTCCGCGGGAAAGGGTATAAATCTAAAAAAGCGTGGAGAAAGAGCTCTGGAAATATTTGATCTGAAACAAGGTGGGCAGTCTGCCCACCTTTGGGTAAAATGGAAATGCTATTATGGGCTACAGTAATGAGGTGAGAGAGCCATGACGGACAACAACCGAATCAGCACGGACGAGTTGCTGGCGCTGCTGTTCAAGGAGCGAAACCTGGAGCACTTTCTCCAGAGAAACGAATCTGCGTACCTGACGGCCTCCTTCAGCGACTACCTGAACCAGTGGTGCAGGCAGCACCTGGCTGTGCCGGAGCAAGTCATCCGGCGGGCGAACCTGGAAAAGTCCTACGGCCACCAGCTTTTCAGCGGCAAGCGCAACCCGTCGAGGGATACGGTTTTGCAGCTGGCCTTCGCCATGGAAGCCGATCTGCCCCAAGCGCAGGAAATGCTGCGGATTGCCCGCAGGAGCCCGCTGTATCCCCGCATCAAGCGCGACGCGGCGATCATCTACTGCCTTCACAACCACATATCCCTGCTGGACACGCAGATCATCCTGCAGGACCTGAAATTGCCGCTGCTGGGAGGGCGAGAAAAGTGAAAGAATTGAAGCACATCGTGGCGGAGATGGAATCCGTGTTCGCGCAGAGCAGCTATCCCCAGGATTTCCTGGCGGCCTATGACCAGATGGAATGCCTGGCGAGCCATAAGGGCAGGGAGACCTTCCTGGTGCAGCGCAAGTCAGACGGCGAGATGGCCATCGCTAGCTGCTATGACCGCGCCGCCTTTCCGCTGCGCCCGGACATCCAGCTGCTGCAGGACCTGAACCATCCCGGCCTGCCGCATTACTACGAGGAGTACCGGAACGAACAGATGCTGTGCGTCGTGCGGGAATACATCGAGGGCGAGCCGCTGAGCGCCTACGCCCGGGACCGCCAGCTGTCCATAGAGGATATCGCGTCCATGGCAAGGAGGCTCTGCGACATCCTGCAGGTGCTGCACACCCATGAGCCGCCCGTGGTCCACCGGGACATCAAGCCGGAGAACATCATCGTGAAGCCCGACGGCGACATCGTGCTGATCGATTTCGACATCGCCCGCACCGTGAAGGCGGAAAGCGGCACGGACACGGTTTTCTTCGGCACCAAGGGCTACGCGCCGCCGGAGCAGTACGGCTTCGGCCAGACGGACAGCCGGACGGACATCTACGCCTTCGGCGTGCTGCTGCGCTGGCTGGTGACGGGCAGCGACCGGGAGAACGGGAACATTTCCACCGACCCGGACCTGCAGCATATCATCGACCGCTGCACGGCCTTCGCGCCCCAGCAGCGCTTCTCGGACGTCGGCGAGGTCCGGCGGGCGCTGGAGAGTGTCGGCAGGCGCAAGCGGCGCTTTGATCCCAGGGCCGCCGTTGCGCTGGCGCTGGCGGCGATCCTGATGCTGTGCGCGGGCTTCGCGGTGGGCCGCTGGACCGACTGGCTGCGGCCCGTGGAAAGGATATCCTTCCAGGAGCCGCTGATCGAAAAGGCCGTGCGGCTGTGGATCGGCAAGGAGCAAGGAGCGCTGACCGAGGAGGACCTTGCCCGGGTCACGCATCTGTACATCTTCGGCGACCAGGCCTTCGGCGAAGCCTACCCGTACAACCAGTGTGACGTGGGCAGCTGTGTCGGAGGACCCATCCGCACGCTGGACGACCTGCAATTGCTTAAAAACCTGGAGGAGGTGCACATCGCCCACCAGGGCGATGTGGACGCGACGGGCATCGCGGGTATGCTGAAGCTGTATACCGTGGATCTGAGGCACATGCACCTCTCCGGCGTCGCCGCCATCGCGGACGCGCCCGGGCTCAAGCATGCCATCCTGTTCGACTGCGGGCTTTCCGATGTAACCGCCCTTGAAAACTGTCCCTGGCTGGAGACGCTGGACATCGGCCTGAACAACATCGCGTCCCTCAACCAGGTGGGCA
Organism: Candidatus Limiplasma sp.; assembly: GCA_045538465.1. Lineage (GTDB taxonomy): Bacteria > Bacillota > Clostridia > Christensenellales > Aristaeellaceae > Limiplasma. The sequence continues at coordinate 58,595 of JAZSRK010000078.1, forward strand.
GCTATCCCAACGTGACAAGCCTGGGCTTCACGTGGCTGGAGATGGACAACGTGGACGACATCGCCCAGCGGTTTCCAAAGGCGAAGGTTGTGACGCTTCAGCACACGAGCATCAGAGATCTCTCCGGCCTGAAGGCGCTCCCCAACCTGGAGGCCGTCTGGGTGCTGAACGAGCAGGCCGACGCGGTGCGCGCACTGTTTGAGGGCACGGACGTGCAGGTGAACGTCACCGAAAACTGAATACCATCGAATCCCTTTACAAGGTGGGCAGACTGCCCACCTTTTTTGTGTCTTTCTTTGCTATGATATAACATAGCCACAATATAGCAAGGAGGCTTTTTTGGGCAAATCAGAAGTTCTGCGGCGCGGTGGCGTCCCAGGCCTACCGTTGGGGTTACATCTGCGAATACTGCAAGCAGCCGGTGGAGAAGAAGAATTACATCTCCACCCAGGTGGGCAGCATGCACAAGTCCACCACCTGGGTGACCATCACCGCCGACGGGGCCAAGGCGATGGAGGAGCAGGCCCGGATGCAGCTGGTCGGCCCCGTAGCCCAGATGCAGGCGAAGCTCGACGCGGGGCAGTTCGACGTGCCCGAGAAGGAGGACGGCAAGTGTCCCCATTGCAAGAAGTACCAGCACTGGTCGTCCGCGATTCGCAACCAGATCGCCGCGCACAGCAACCCGAAGAAGGGCAGGGGCGACGCCTTCGCCATGGGCTGCAGCACACTCTTCTTCGGCATGTGGCCCGGGATCGGACTGATGCTGCTGGCGGACAAGCTGTTCCAACCAGGCGAGGATGAGAGGACATATTACGTAATCGGCTCGCTGGTGTTGGGATTCACGCTCACTTTGCTCGTGGTTCGAACCATCTTCAAAAAGAGCGAGGCCAAGCTGGACGCGCAGGTGAAGGAGCTGGAGGGCCTGGAGAAGAACGAGCCCCGCTTCATCGCCTGGGAGGAGCTGAACAGCGGCCTTCGGGGCATCAGCGTCCGCTGAACCAACCATCACAACCATCAAAAAGAGGTCAATCCCATGAAAAAGCTGATTGCAATGATTCTCGTTCTCGCGCTGGCGTTTGTGCTGACTGGCTGCGGTGCTCACAAGGCCGAATGCAAGGTCATCTCCGCCGAGTTCGTCGACGCGGTGCCCATGAACGGCGGCGTCCAGGTCAACTACGAGGGCAAGTCCATCTTCAAGATCGTGTTCACCGCCACGCTGGCCGACGGCTTCACCGCCGACGGCGCGAAGGGCGACGACTTCCGCAAGGCCATGTACAGCCGCATCAGCGATGGCTGCAAGCTGACCTTCGACGGCGGCGAGGGTGAGCAGGTGTGGGGCTACTGGCCCAAAAAGGCCACCCAGTACGCCGCCGACACCATGACCCTGTTCTACACCGTGCTGGAGAGCACCGAGGCCTCCACCCTCACCTTCACGCTGGACGGCAGCGTGCTGGGCGACGCGGCTTATCAATTCAGCTACAATCCGTAAACCCAACACACAACGAGGAGGTTTTCCCATGAAGAAGCTGCTTGCGATTCTGTTGACATGTGCTCTGGCCGTGGCGGGCCTGTGCGCCGCCTGCTGTGAGGAGCAGGAAATCCAGGTCGTCTCCTTCGGCCATTACGAACAGGACAACGACACGGACAACGGGCCTGAGCCTATCGAGTGGATCATCCTGACGCAGTTCGGGAACCGCGCGCTGCTGCTGAGCCGCGACTGCCTGGACGCGCAGTATTTCAATGACGATTTCGGCTCCGCGCCGTGGGAAAGCTGCTCACTTCGAAGCTGGCTGAACGACGCCTTCCTGAAAGCGGCCTTCACGGAGGAGGAGCAGGCGCGGATCTTCGATACCACCAACGCCAATACCATGGTGGACGGCTATCCGGGGCTTCCCGCGAACAGCAACCCTACGACAGACAGGGTCTTTCTGCTGAGCTACAAGGAATTGATGGCGTTCGCCGGCACCATCACCATTCCCGGGGCGACGGCGTACGCCGAGGCCCGCTGCAATCCCGGGTCCGGCGATTCCGCGTCCGCCTGGTGGCTGCGCTCGCCGGGGCCGGACGACCATGCCGCGCTCGTGCTCTACGAAAGCGGCGAGTTGAATTATTACCCCGCCGACCTCAACCGCAGGGGCGTCCGTCCGGCGCTGACGGTGAACCTGGAGAATTGATCCGTTTTCTCCGAAACGCGCCATGAGATTCAAGCTTCAAACAGATACGCATGAGGAGGTTCCAAGATGAAAAAGTTCTTTTCGATCCTGTTGACCCTTGCGTTGCTGTGCGCCCCGCTGGCGCTGGCGGAGGGCGACGCCTATGTCCGGGCCGAGGCGGGCGAACCCGTGCGCCTCGGCGACCTGGCCTTCGAGCCGCAGTTGTTCACCGACATCTATGAGAGCTGGAATCTGCTGTCCGCCAGCACCAACGACCCCTTCCCGGCCCAGGGCGAGTTGTACCTTGTGCGCTTTGCCGTCGCGGAAGGCGGCGAGGCCGTGACCCCGGAGCAGATCGAAGACGAGATCGCCCCGGCGATGAGCCTTTATGCCGAATCCGAGGGCAGCGCCAGCCGCATCTATCAGGTGGTGACGCCCGACGACCAGCCGACGCGGGTGTTCGACATCCTGTTCTGCTGCGAAAACTACTATACCCTTGAGGACCTGGACCTGCTGTGCGACGGCGCGCTCTATCCGCTGGACGGCCTGCCGACGGACGGGGAGAAGCTGCCCCTGCCCACGGCGGAGGAGCTGGCCATCGAGGCGCTGAACGCGCTGCACAGGCGGGCTGTCAATGAGACCGGCGCTTCTATCGACGAAGCGGCCTGTACCGGGGATGTGGTCGTTGCCATTTATAGCGCCTCCAGGGAGGATGCCTCGCCCAGCCAGGTGCTGACCGCGGATTCCGAAGACAGTTATGATCTGGTTTTCCCCCGGGAATACCGGGCGGCGAGCCTCGAGACCGCCCGCTGGGTGGCGGTCATCCATCCTACCTATTTGCAGGTAGGATGGTACAGCGGCATCGCCGGCGGCGCGGCCAACGAGACGACCACGTGGCTTTCGCTGTTTGACATGGAAACGGGGAAAATCTATGAGGAGAAGGTGGCGACGGAGCAGCCGCCCCAGACCATCACCGTGCAGACCATCAACGGCTTTCCCGTGTCCTCCGGCGCCAGCGGCGAGTACCGCAAGGAAAGGGCGGTGGAGCGGCTGGCTGTACTGGTTCAGGCCGCGCGCACCGCGCACACGCCGGACCCGACACAGGAGCCCACGCCGGAACCCACCCCAGAGCCGACTCCCGAACCTACTCCGGAACCCACGCCCGAACCGACGCCGGACCCGACACAGGAAATCCGGCTGAACCATGGGCAGGAATTTCTGCGCATACTTTTTGATCTGCTCATCAGATAGCGCGACGACGCCCGAACCGACGCCGGTGCCGGAATCCATCCTCGGGCTGAACGGGCTGTATGATCGCGCGCAACGATTCCTGGGCAGCACGGACCCGCAGGAGATCGTATCCGGGCTGTTTGCCGGAACGGACGTGGAAATCCAGGTAACGGAAAATTGGAAAAATCATAAATCCTTTCAAGGTGGGCAGCCTGCCCACCTTTTTTGCCGTGCTTTCTGATATGATGAAAAGAAGAATGGAAAGGCGTTTGCATGAAAAAGGAGCGGATTGAACATGAAGAAAGCCCTGTTGCCCGTCATGCTGATCCTGTCTGTCTGCCTGCTGAGCGGATGCGGCGGACCTACGGAATCCAAACCGGAAGAATTTACAATTGTGGATGGCGTCGTTACAGGCTATACGGGGAAGGCCTCGGAAATCGTGATCCCCGACGGCGTGACGGCCATTGGCAAGGAAGCGTTTAAAAACGCGAATATCAACAGCGTGGTGATTCCGGACAGCTGCACGCAAATCCTGGGCCAGGCATTTTTGAACTGCAAAAAGCTGACCCGCGTGGTACTGCCAGATAACGGGATCAGTCTGGGGCCGCAGTGTTTTTATAATTGCACGGCCATCAAGGAAATCAATATTCCTGAATCCGCGGTGTTTTTTCATTCTCCTTTCAGCTATACGGCGGATTTCCACGATATCGTGCCCAGCCCCGGCTGGTTCATGATCCCCACTTCTCCCAATCCTACCAGCACCTTGACCCTCATCAGCATGCACAAGGCAGAAACAGGCATGCTTCGCCTGACCTTTCTCCAGGGTATGGGCAAAACGATTCCTGTTACCATCAACGCTGAAAGCGGCACAGTTCAGAACAGCCCGAAAGCAGGCTTCAGCGCCACGCTGGTGCTGCCCGACGGAAGCATGGTCAAATCCGCTGACAGCGAAGTAATCATGGATATGGAAGAGAAGAACTACTTCTTCATCTTCGATTTTGATACGGATGTCCGTCCCACGGAAATTATCCTGGACAGCACCAGGAAGACCGTTGTACTGAACGGTGCTTCCTGGGCTGAGTATCAGCCTTGGGAAAAGCATTAAAGCGGCAAAGCTATCTTCAGTACGTCCTATCGCTGACGAGCCAGAGTTGGAAGCACCGATACAAACACTTCGGAGAAAAAAGACATGAAGAAAATCGGGAAATGTCTTTATGACGAAGCAGGCATTTGTCCTGCATGCGGCAGGATCATGCGTTCTGTGCGCTATTATGAAGGAGAAAAGGATAGAACCGTCAATATGGGGACCAGCGGAAGGTACACCCATTACAGCACTTCTTATAAAAACATTAAAGAAAAACTGGCGGGCTACTGCGAAAACTGCGACAGGAACGCCTTCAACGCCAAGGAAGAAAACTGGCCAAAGCCCGGATGCAGATGCATGGTCTGCGGAGAGACCAATGAAAATGGCGTGCATAACTGGGAATCTGTTACCGAGGGCGGATATACAAATATCGCCGTCTGCCGGATCTGCGGGAAACGGGATGAATCCAAAAAGATTTCTGTAGCGGAAATAGAGCGGGCAGACCGTGAAATGGAGCGGGCTATGGAATGGAATGATTCCGCCCATGATATGGCGGCCAAAGGGTTCAGACGCTGATAAGCAGGTAAGGAGCGCGGCAGAATGAAAAAAAACAAAAAGGAGCGCGGCAGAATGAAAAAAAACAAAAAGGTGGGGTTATACCTTGCGATCGGAATCATGGTTCTTGCTTGGATTGGTGGTATCATCTTTGCGTTAAACCACACGCCCAGGAATGAAAACCGGAATCTCAAACTCGTGTTTGACTATGCGGGTTTTACACAGACGCAGTATGTCGGGAGCGTGACGTTTAAGAAGAATTTTGATGATGTTTCACTGAAAATCGTATACCACCCGGATAGAAGATTCTACAGCGGAGGGCCCGGGGCTATTACCTGTGACGTTCGGCTGACCGATGAGGACGGAAATTCTGTGAGTTCGGTCACAGCCGGCATTGAGTATCGCTTTTATGCCAGGGCTACTACAGAAAAGAAACCGGATTTAAGAATCATCGCTGCCGGACAGGAAATACGGGATAAATCCTCCTCTGATCTATTCTTTTATTCGGGTGAAACGGTTTTGTATAGAGTCCATAATTAGGTAAACCTCATAGGTAAACCTCAAAGGAAACGATGTCAACATAAAAGTCTGTTCCCGCTGCGGTGCCCGCGACGAATCGGAAAAGATCACATTGGAGGAAGCATCCAGAAGAAGGGCTCTGGCAGATGCTGAACGCGACGAGGCAATGCGCAGAGAAGACGCAATGAG
>JAZSRK010000143.1:0-9325 GCA_045538465.1 Candidatus Limiplasma sp.
TTTGCCCACACTTAAGTAGGAGGTGGCGAACGTGGCAAGCGTTGCCCGTAACAAAGTGATGCTGGCCTGCACCGAGTGCAAGCAGCGTAACTACAATTCCATGAAGAACAAGAAGAACACCCCCGATCGTATCGAGCTGAACAAGTACTGCCGTTTCTGCAAGAAGCACACGGCTCACCGCGAGACCAAGTAAGCAATGGGGCAGTTCTCTGCCCCTGCGCTTGCCGGATTTCGGAAGGATGTGTAAACCATGACTGAAAAGAAGGCTGCTAAGAACACCAAGCCCAACTTCTTCCAGCGGTTCGCAAAAGGCTTTGTGAATTTCTTTAAGAAGATCGGCAATGCGTTCAAGAACATGTGGCATGAGCTCAAGAAGGTCACCTGGCCTTCCCGCGAAAAGCTGCTCAACTACACGGCTATCGTTGTGCTGTTCATGGTGTTTATGATCGTCGTTATCGGTTTGATCGACCTGGGTGCTACCCAGCTGGTCAACCTGATAATGAAGGTGTAAGGTGAACACCATGGCCGAGAACATCAAGGAGCCTTGTTGGTATGTTGTCCACACCTATTCCGGTTACGAGAACAAGGTAAAGGATAACATCGAAAAGTCTGTTGAGAACAATGGCATGCAAGACTTGATCTTCGAAGTGCGCGTTCCTGTTGAGGACGTGGTGGAGATCAAGAACAACAAGCGTGTTAAGTCTCAGCGCAAGGTGTACCCCGGCTATGTGCTTGTGCACATGATCGAGACCAGCGAAAGCTGGTATCTGGTACGCAACACCCGCGGCGTGACCGGGTTTGTGGGTCCCGACTCCAAGCCTGTTGCTCTTACGCCCGAAGAGGTGGAAATGATGCTCTCCACGCAGGAAAACAGCGTGGAATTCGGCATCGCCATCGGCGAGGAAGTTCGCATCCTCAACGGTGCTCTGGAGAACTTCACCGGCACTGTGGAAGATGTGGATACCGTCCGTCAAAAACTGACGGTGAAGGTCAAGATGTTCCTTGGCCGTGAAACGCCCGTGGAAGTCGATCTGGCCGACGTAGAAAAGATCTGACATTCCCGATAGCATCCCTCGGGATGCAGTGGGAGGAATGCAAAAGGCATTCCGCCATGACCACATTGAAGGAGGTCCATTTCAATGGCAAAAAAGGTTAAGTCTCTGATCAAGCTTCAGGTTCCCGCCGCCAAGGCTACTCCTGCGCCCCCCATTGGTCCTGCGCTGGGTCAGCACGGCGTGAACATCCCCGGTTTCTGTAAGGAGTTCAACGAGCGTACCCAGAAGGATGCCGGCATGATCATTCCTGTCGTCATCACTGTGTACACCGATAACACCTTCACCTTCATCACCAAGACCCCGCCCGTTCCCGTTCTCATCAAGAAGGAACTGAACCTGCAGACCGCTTCCGGCCGCCCCAACCGCGACAAGGTTGGTATGCTGACCAAGGATCAGGTTCGCAAGATCGCTGAGATCAAGAAGCCCGACACCAATGCTACGGACATCGAGTCCATCATGAGCATGGTTGCCGGTACTGCTCGCTCCATGGGCGTCACCGTCGAGGAATAACGATGATTGAGTGTGGGAGGACATTGTGCCGTTAGTACCACAGGAAGGACGAAACATGAAACACGGAAAGAAGTACGTTGACAGCGTAAAGCTGATCGACACCATGATGGCTTATGATCCCGCTGATGCTTGCGACCTGGTTTGCAAGACCAGCAAGGCTAAGTTTGACGAAACGATCGAGATCTCCGTTCGTCTGGGCGTTGACCCCCGCCATGCCGACCAGCAGGTCCGTGGCGCCGTGGTTCTGCCTCACGGCACTGGCCGCACCGTTCGCGTGCTGGTCGTGACCAAGGGCGACAAGCAGAAGGAAGCGGAAGCTGCCGGTGCTGACATCGTTGGCGGCGAGGAAATGATCCAGAAGATCCAGACCGAAAACTGGTTTGACTTCGACGTTATGATCGCTACCCCCGACATGATGGGCGTTGTTGGCCGCATCGGTCGTATCCTGGGCCCCAAGGGCCTCATGCCCAACCCCAAGAGCGGCACCGTTACCATGGATGTCGCCAAGGCTATCACCGATATCAAGGCCGGTAAGGTCGAGTATCGTGTTGACAAGGGCGCTATCATCCACTGCCCCATGGGCAAGGCTTCCTTCGGCACCGAGAAGCTGGTGGATAACCTGACCACTCTGATGGAGGCCATCATCAAGGCCAAGCCCGCTGCTGCTAAGGGTACCTACGTGAAGAGCGTGTACCTGAGCTCCACCATGGGCCCCGCCGTAAAGGTGAACCCCCTGAAGTTCTAAGCTTATGCTTTGCAAAGGCCGTTCCGCAAGGAACGGCTTTTTGCATGCGATCAATCCACCTTTGCAAGCAAAGAAAAGTATGCTATACTGGGCATTGCGGGAGGTGAGAGGCATGTTCCAGCGGGATTATATTCTGCGAATGATCGAAATGATGGGCGATCTGGCCCGCAAAGTCGCACAGCTGATGGAAGAGCTGGAATACCTGCACCAACTGGACGATGCCAGCCGCCTGCATTGCGGCATGCCGCTGAAAGCCTTGGAGGAATTAAGCCACGAAAGCTTGATCGAAATGATGGGGCCGGAACCACGGCTGTATGCCAGTGAGCTGTTGTATTTGCGGGCCATGGAGCGCAGGGTGCAGTGGGATGCCCGTGACCAACTGCTGGTAAAAAGCTTGCGGCTGCTGGCTTCCTTGTGGGAGGAAAGCGTGCTGTGTGAGGTGCGTTGCCCAAGGCTTATGGAGTTGAAGCAAGCGGTGCTGCCGCTGCTCAATGGGCAGGATCTATGGATGTGCGCCCGCTTTTTTAGCGAAGGTGACCGGTACGACGAAATGGAGGATGCGCTGTTTCAGGCTGTGGAGTGCACCGAAGATCGTCTGCAGCGCCTGACCTTTGCCCAGCAAGGCAAAGTTTTGCTGGAAGAAGCAGCAAGCCATGCCTCCGAGGCAGCATTGGCCTATTGCCGCATGACAAGAGAAGAATTAATGCAGGCTGCTCAAGATTTGGCCTGTTGACAGATAGAGGGGTAAACCTACGATGATATTGATCTCCGTACAGGATTTGGAAAAGAGTTTCGGCATCCACGAGGTGCTGCGGGGCGTTAGCTTTAGCCTGCAAAAAGGCGAAAAGATGGGTCTCGTAGGCGTGAACGGCTGCGGCAAATCCACATTGATGCGTATTTTAACTGGAGAGCTGGAAGCGGATGGCGGCTTTGTTCATAAAAGCAAAGATCTGCGCATTGGCTATTTGGCTCAGGTGGACGATATCGCCTTGACCGATACGGTCTGGGGCGCTCTTTTGCGTGTGTTTGAGCCGGTCATCGCCATGGAGAAGCGCCTTTCTCAGATGGAAGAAGAAATGGCGCAGGAGACCGATCCAGACCGTGCGGTGCAGTTGTCGGTGGAGCATCAGAAGCTGTTGGAGCGCTTTAACGAGCTGGAAGGCTACGCCTACGAAGGCGAAATGCTGGGCGTGCTGAATGGTCTTGCTTTGCCGCCGGAAATGCATCAGCGCACGGTGGGCACCCTCTCCGGCGGCGAGCGTACCCGTTTGTCGCTGGCCAAGCTGCTTTTGCAAAAGCCGGATATCCTGCTTATGGACGAGCCTACCAACCATCTGGACTTGGAAGCCATTGAATGGCTGCAGGAATATCTGACCGCCTTTAAGGGTTCGCTGTTGCTCATCAGCCACGACCGCTATTTCCTTGACCATGTGTGCACCACTATGGGCGAGTTGCTGGGCGGTAAGATGATCAAGTTTACCGGCAACTACACCGAATATATGCACAAGCGCACTGCCGATTTTGAGACCCGCATGAAGGCCTATCAGCTACAGCAGAAAGAGATACAGCGGGAGATGGCGATCATCGAGCGTTACCGCAGCTTTAACCGGGAAAAGAGCATCAAAGCAGCGGAGAGCCGCCAGAAGCGTTTGGATAAGATCGAGCGGCTGGATAAGCCTGTTGAAGAACAGCATGTACGTTTCAGCTTTGATGCCCGTCGGCGCAGCGGCGAGGATGCCTTGGAGGCCGAGCGGCTTTCCAAGCATTTTGATGGAGAGACCATCTTTGAAAACGTGTCTTTCAAGATGCGCACAGGCGACCGTGTAGCGCTGATCGGCCCCAACGGCGTGGGCAAGAGTACTCTGTTTAAGATCCTGATGAATCAATTGACGCCCGATACCGGTGTGGTGCGCTATGGCACCAATATCGACGTGGGTTATTACGATCAGCACCAGCAATCTTTGAATCCGGGCAACACCATACTGGATGAGGTGTGGAATGATTTTCCTACCATGGATCAGAGCAAGGTGCGTGGTGCGCTGGGTCTGTTTCTGTTTACCGGCGATGAGGTATATGAACAGATCGGCAAGCTGTCCGGCGGTGAGCGTGGGCGTGTGGCGCTGACCAAGTTGATGCTGAAGAAAGACAATCTGCTGCTGTTGGACGAGCCAACCAACCATCTGGACATGGATAGCCGCGAGGTTTTGGAGGATGCCCTTCGGGATTTCCCCGGCACCATTCTGGCCATCAGCCACGATCGTTACTTTATCAACCGTTTTGCCGACCGGGTCATGGTCATGGAGCAGGATGGCATACGGGAATACTTGGGCAATTTTGATGATTATCTGGAAAAGCGCAACCGCCCGGTAGCGCCGGTGGATCTTGGCGTGCAGGAGATGACCAAGACCGAGCAGATGAAGGAAAAGAAGAAAGATCGCAAATTCAACGCCATGGTGCGTGAATTGAAAGCGCAAGTGAAAAAAGCAGAGGAAGCCATCGAGCAAAACGAGCAGCGCATTGCAGAGCTGGAAGCGCAATTGGCCGATCCTGCTACCTATGAAGACCAGAACTTGATGCGTCAGTTGACTGAGGAGTATGCTGCCGAGCAGGAAAAAACAGCCGGCCTGTATGATGCGCTGGAGGCAGCGGAGATGGCGTTGCTTGAAGTGGAAGAATGAGGGAGGAGCCAAGATGAGCCGTAAGATATGTGTTGCAGCAGCCCTGTTGATGGGGCTTTGGGCGTTGTGCGCTGCTGCGCAGGCAGAACCGGCGCAGCAGGCCTTGCCGCAAACCCTGTGCATTACTGAACTGATGACGGATAATAACACAGTTTGGTCCATGGGCTTTGAGGATTATGTGGAGATCTATAACGGCACAAATGAAACCGTTCTGCTGTCGGAGTACTATCTTTCCGAAGATCGAGACGACCCCATGGATGTACGCTTGCCAAAAGTGGAGCTGCAAGCCGGAGAATATCGTGTGTTTCGATGCGATGGTAAACAGATCGGTTTCAAGCTGGGCAAAGGCAAGGGCGAGCTGTTCCTGTACCATAAGGAAAAAGGCATTGTGGACGAAGTGCAATACCCTGCCCTTGCCGGTAAAGTGTGGTTGAGAGAAAGCGGAAAAGGCGGTGCAGCGTCTCCCGGTTTTGCCAACAATGAAGCAGGCGTTGCAGCCTATACGGCTTCCCTTTCCCAGTCTCTCCTGATCAGCGAGGTAATGCCATCCAATAGTACGGTTTGTCCCCTTGGGGAGGATGAGGAATACTACGACTTGGTCGAATTGCACAACAACAGTCAGATGCCCATTTTGCTATCGGACTACTGCCTCTCCGATAAGAAGAAGGATCTGACCATGTGGCAACTGCCGGACGTGACCTTGGAACCCGGTGCATACTATATTGTGTATGCATCCGGTAATGGTGGGGAGGAAGCTTCTTTCAAGCTTTCCTCTGATGGCGAAGAGTTGTACCTTTCCACCAAAGATGGCAACTGTGTGGATCTGCTGGCCATACCGCAGGTGCCGCCGGATGTGAGCTACGGCCGCTTTGAGAATGGATTGTACTATTACGACCAGCCTACTATGGGCAAAGAGAACACAGCAGGCTATACCGGCGTTGTACCAAAGCCTGAAGCCGATACGCCCACAGGCTTGTATGGTCAGGCGTTTCAGGTAAGCCTCAGCGGCGAAGGCCAGCTTTTCTATACCCTCGATGGTACCGAGCCGACCAACGAGAGCACCTTGTACGATGGTACGCCTATCCCGGTGGAGGATTCCACCTTTCTGCGGGTAGCGGCTTATCGGGAAGGGGAATTGCCATCTGCGACTGTGACCTATCATTATTTGTTTGATGCTGAGAAGTATGAGTTGCCCATCATCTCCATCTCCTCAGCACCGGGCAAAGTGATCGGCAGAGGCAGTATCTACGACAAATTCGAGTATAAAAATCGCGAAGATGCTGCCAATATGGTATTGATCGAGAACGGGCAGGAAATGTTCAACATCGATTGCGGGCTCAAGATCCACGGTCAGGGCAGCCGACAGCTGAAGAAAAAGAGCTTTCAGGTGCGTTTCCGGGGCAAGTACGGCGCTTCTACGCTGGAATATCCGGTATTTGAGAACTTGCCCTATACTTCCTATAATGCGCTGATCCTTCGTTCTGGCTCCGAAGATGGCAACCGCGCGATGATCCGGGACGAGTTTTTGACGTCGCTTACAGCCCAAGCCATGCCGGAGGTGCTCTGTCAGGCGTATCGCCCTGTTAACCTCATCATCAATGGTGAGTATTATGGTATCTACTATATCCGGGAACGATTGACAGATAGCTACGTGGCAGCTCATTTGGGCGGCGAAGAGAACGATGTGGATATGGTGAAGGGCTGGAGCATTCAGGAGCATGGCAGTGTAGAGGATTTTACTGCGCTGGTCAAATTCTGCCGCCATCACGACCTGTCTGTTGACGAAAATTATCAGATCGTTGCTCAGCAGATCCATCTGGAAAGCTTTATCGATTACTACATTGCCAGAGCCTATACCGGCGACCGGGATTATCCCAACATTCGCCATTGCCGCTCAGCAGGTGGCGACGGGCTATGGCGCATCGTCAATTTTGATATTGACTGGGGCTTTGGCACGCAGCCGGCCAATTTGCACCACTTGATCGGTACGGTGAGCGATACACGAGCCAATAACACTGTTATCATCAATGCGCTGGTGCAGAACCCAGATTTCCGGGAGATGTTTTTACAGCGGTTGGCGTACCATATGCGTTACACCTACGCGCCGGAGCGGGTGCTCGGTTTGATCGATGCCATGTCGGCTGAGATCCGTCATGATATGGTGTTCAATCAGGAGCGGTGGAACCAGTCCATGGAAAAATGGGAGGAACATCTGGATTTTCTGCGCAACTTCGTAGTGTCGGAGCAAGGCAGCCGTGTACAGGATGTTCTGTCCAGCGCCAAACGGATCTTCCACCTGACCGACGAAGAAATGGTCTACTACTTTGGTGATCTATGGGTCGTAGAAGAATAAACCATCCCAAAGGAAAAAGCGCCTCATCTACATTTTTGTGCAGATGGGGCGCTTTTGTATGCGGTCTTTATTCTTCTACCCAAACAAACCGGGGGCCGGAATAGCCCTCTTTTTCCACATGTTCACTCCACATGGAGGCCGGGCGTATCCAATAGCCGCCCTCGCCATACAGGGCTTGGTAGACCACCATTTCTTCCAAGGTCTCGGAGTGGCGTGCTACGGTGATGAGCCGGTATAAATTGCCTTTGAAGTGGCGGTATACGCCCGGTTTCAGCTCGCTCATACCCGGCTGCGCTTCCATTCCAGATAGTCGTCGAACTTGCCTTCATAGTCCAGGCAGCCTTCACGGCCGATGGGGAACTCGATGATGCGGTTGGCGATCTCATCGATGAACTGGTGGTCATGGCTGGCGAAGAACAGGTTGCCGGGGTAGGCCTGCAAGCCGTTGGACAGGGCAGTGATGCTTTCCAGATCCAAGTGGTCGGTAGGCTGATCCAGAAGCAGTGCGTTGGCCTTGGACATCATCAGGCGGCTGAGCATGCAGCGTACCTTCTCGCCGCCGGAGAGCACCTTGGCGGGCTTGTACACTTCATCGCCACTAAACAGCATGCGGCCTAAGAAACCGCGAATATAGGTCTCGGTGGGGTCGGGCGCAAACTGGCGCATCCAGTCCACCAAGTTGCCATCAAAGTCTTCAAAGAAGCGGGTATTATCCTTGGGGAAGTAGCTCTGGCTGATGGTAACGCCCCATTTGAAGTTGCCTTCATCCGGGTTCATTTCGCCTACCAGAATGCGGAACAGGGCAGTGGCACCGGCTTCGTTATCGCCTACGAAAGCGATCTTGTCGCCCTTTTTAACGGTGAAGGAAACGTTATCCAGTACCTTTACGCCGTCGATGGTCTTGGAGATACCTTCCACCATCAAAATGTCCTTACCGGCTTCCCGCTCAGGCTCGAAACCTACGAAGGGGTACTTGCGGCTGGAGGCTGGCATTTGCTCGATCTGCAAGCTATCCAGCACCTTTTTACGGCTGGTGGCCTGACGGCTCTTGGACTTGTTGGCAGCAAAGCGGCGAATAAACTCTTGCAGATCGCGGATCTTTTCTTCCCGCTTTTTGTTCTGGTTGCGGATCAGCTGCTGCATCAGCGTGGAAGATTCGTACCAGAAGTCGTAGTTACCGGAGTACATCTTGCAGGTCTCGTGGTCAACGTCCACGATGTTGGTGCACACAGCGTTCAGGAAATGACGGTCGTGGCTGACGACGATGACGATGGCGTTGCAGTCCACCAAGAAGTTTTCCAGCCACTCGGTGCTTTCCACGTCCAGACCGTTGGGGGGCTCGGCCAGCAGGATGATGTTGGGCTGGCCAAACAATGCCTGCGCCAGCAGCACTTTCACCTTCTGGCGGCCGTCCAGACTCTCCATCTGGGCATAGTGCAGATCGGTGGGAATGCCGATGCCGTTAAGCAGCTGCGCAGCCTCGGTCTCTGCATCCCAACCGTTTAGCTCGGCAAACTCGCCTTCCAGCTCGGCAGCGCGCTCGCCATCCTCGTCGGTGAAATCCTCCTTGGCGTACAGAGCGTCTTTTTCCTTCATGATCTCGTACAGGCGCTTGTTGCCCATGATGACCGTATCCATTACGGAGAACTCATCGTACTTGAAGTGGTTCTGCTCCAGCACGCTCATGCGGTCTTCCTTGCGCATGGAAACCGTGCCCGTGGTGGGCTGCAACTCGCCGGAGATGATGCGCAGCAGGGTGGATTTGCCCGCACCGTTGGCACCAATGATGCCGTAGCAATGGTCGGGCTGGAACAGCAGGTCAACGTGCTTGTACAGCAGGTCGCCGGCAAACTGGAGGCTGATGTCGTTAAGTTGAAGCATGATGGTCTCCTTTTCGTATGTAGTGGGTGGGGACGTGGGGGGACGAGGGGGCTCTGCCCCAGACCCTGGCCAGGGCTCTGCCCTTGGATCTCGGGGGGGGCCT
>JAZSRK010000017.1:0-85035 GCA_045538465.1 Candidatus Limiplasma sp.
GGAAAGGGAGGGGGAAAGGGGGCGACCCCACTACTATGCAGGGCGGGCATTGTATGCACACACCCACGCCCCAACCCCGGCAGTCGATCGGCACGGCGACCTTCTCCGGATCCGGCGCAGCCGATCGGCACGGCAACCTTCTCCGGATAAGGCGCAGCCGATCGGCACGGCGACCTTCTCCGGATCCGGCGCAGCAATTACAAGAGTGCAGCGGCAGCCAGATCATCCGGAGACATATCGTTGACGGAGGCATCATACGGGCGCTGTTCATACATCTGTGCAAGAACGCGCCTTTGTGGCTTCTGGGCGGTAAAATATCCGGGTTTATACTTGGCATCGGTCTGCTGCCAGTACGCCTCTACGGCAGCGGAGAACGCCTCCGCAGTAGTGTTGCCCAGCTCAATTTGAGCGCTTGCAACCTTGAATGCATACGCCCACGATGGACGCGGTGCGTTTTGCTTTGTATACTCAATGACTGCGCATATCATTTCGGGCAAGGCACCAGCTTGCAATAGCTGCATGATACCTTGTCTGGCTCTATCGTTTGGGGTATAGCCCAGCTGCGCTTGCATGCAAGCAGCAATGAGCGAAAAGCCCTCAGATAAAGAAAAAGATAAAGATACACGATAATTATTATTATAATATAATATATTAGTGTTTGTGGTATCGGGAGCCTGTACGGTACTACATCTAGTATTGGACATATAGACACACCTCTGCTATGATTTTAGGCACATAGTGCCGGGGGGTGTGTACAAATGACACTCGGAGAATACCTCGCAATATGGCTTGAGACATACGTTGAGCCATTTCGCAGACCATCGACAGTTGCTTGCTATGATCGCGCGGCGCGAACGCTGCCTCGAGAACTTACACAACGACAGTTGACGGAGTTAGACGGGCTAAACATCCAGCGTGCCTTAAATCATAAGGCATTGAAGCACCCACGCGCAGCACAATTACAGTTTGCAATGCTGCATGCAGCATTGAAGCGTGCGCAACGGCTGCGGCTTGTGGATGAATCGCCCATGATGGCAGTAGACAAGCCTCTGCACAAAGCACGCAAAGCAACTGTATTATCGGCAGAAGAACTGCGGCAATACCTCAGCGTGGCAAAGAATGAACGTGTATACCCCCTTTTGTTATGTATTGCGCTGTTGGGATTGCGGCGCGGCGAGGCGCTAGCGCTGACATGGTCAGCGATCAGCGGCGAAGCGCTCAGGATAGAACAGCAACGGCTGAGGCAACCCGGGAAGGGGCTGCAGCTTGTCTCGCTCAAATCAGAGAGCAGCCGCCGAACGCTGCCGATCGCGCCGGAACTCCGGCGAGATCTGGACGAGTGGCGGCAGCGGCAACAGGTTTATGCTATAGGCGGCTATGTGTGCGATGCTACGCCGGAAGCGTTGGCAAAGGCACACAAGCGCGTTATTGCCGCAGCAAAGCTGCCGGCAGTAACGCTTCACGGGCTGCGGCACACCATGGCGGCGCTGCTGGCGGCAAGTGGAACGCCCATCAAGGTGCTGCAAGGCATTCTGGGGCATGCACAGTACAAACTGACAGCAGACCTTTATGCCGACCACCTTACGCCGGAGGCATTCCGATACGACCTCGCGAAAATGGCTCAGGTATGCAATTATCAAGCTACGGGGCGGGTTTGATGCGCTACCGTGCGCACGACTGGAAATCGTGTTTACGTTGATAGCGTAACTAGGGTTCAAATCCCTAACTCTCCGCCAAGAAAGCCCATGGAACCTTTCGGTTTCAAGGGCTTTCTCTTTTCTGGATAACACACGGGCGTTTCGCTCGCATCTTAATAGAGCAATTACATACGAAAACTACCGTCATTCTCCGCGCCGATCTCAACGATTCATACAGCACGCCTTTTACCCACTCTTCAAGCACCTGTTCGCCGTTTGGGTAGGTATGTATATAGGTACCAGTCATCTTGGCGCCGCTAAAGAAGCCGCTGTAAAGAAAAAACCGTTGGTCCATCTGTATAGACCGTACCCTTGCTTTATACCATCGACCCGATCCCCAGAAAAAATATCTCCGCTTCTCCAGCGGACCGTACCGAATCCGTTGTATAGATCATCGGTAAACTGACCTGTAAACATAGTGCCGCTGTGCCAAAAGCGGAAACCGGCACCATCCAGTTTGCCATTGTTCCATGTGCCGCTCATCAGCGAACCATCCCAAAGCGCAGCGAGCCTTTTCCGTTGTGGGCACCGTTTGTGTACATACCGGTGCAACCAATATTATTGCATTCATCATAGCGTATAGGCAATGGATACGCAAGCTTTTGCGGCCTCTGTCGGATGACGGGGTGGGAAATGAAGTTGCCGCTGCGTACCATGCCGGATATTGACGTACCCAGCAAAAGAAAGTATACTTTTGTATGGCTGTGTAAACAGTGCACAACACGGGTTTGCCCCCGGGATAACAGGTGATGAAATGATCCGTAAGAATCAGAAGCAGCTGAACCGACTGAATGCGTTTTCGGACGGCGTTTTGGTGTTGCTTTCCTATTTGTTTGCTTCTTGGCTTTGGCTGGATGTGGTAAGAGGCAACGCCAATATTGCAGCAGTTACCGGTCTTTCCAGCTTTTTGACGGCTGTCATCTATGCCATTTGGACGGTGATCGTGCTTGCCTGCTTCCGGCTGTACCGCACCACCCGTATTTCCCGTATGGGCAAAGGGCTGAGCAGCGTTATTATGGGCAACGCCATTGCCCTTATCAGCGCAGCGGCGGTGCTGTATCTGTTCCGCTTGCAGGAGTTTTCCCGCGGCGTTTTGGCAGTGTTCTATGTAACGGTGTGCCTTGTGCTCATCGTTAAGCGTTTGCTGCTTCGCAGTGTTTTGCGCCGCATGCGGGCAAAGGGCTACAACCAGAAGCATGTACTGGTCATTGGCGGCGGCCAGCTGGCTGAGCGCTACATTCAGGTAGTGGAAAAAGACGAAGAACTCGGCATGCGTGTAGCTGACCATCTCAAAGGGATGGAGGGACTGGGCGAAAAGATGGAGCAGCTGCTCCACGGTGCCGAGATCGACGAGGTAGTGGCAGCCTTGGAGCCTGCCGAAACTGGCAACATTTTCGAGATCATCCGCATCTGTGAAAAATGCGGTACCAAGATCAGCGTTGTGCCCTCCTATAACGATGTTATCCCTACCCGCCCCACCATCGATGTGGTAGGGGATATGAAGCTCATC
Source organism: Candidatus Limiplasma sp. (assembly GCA_045538465.1). Classification (GTDB taxonomy): domain Bacteria; phylum Bacillota; class Clostridia; order Christensenellales; family Aristaeellaceae; genus Limiplasma. The sequence goes on from JAZSRK010000017.1 coordinate 3,208, forward strand.
CAGCTGCGTACCACCCCGCTGGACGAGCCTGTAAACGCTTTTATGAAGCGTGCTTTTGACGTGGTAGCCAGCCTTATCCTGATCGTGCTCGCCAGCCCTATCATGCTGGTGGCTGCCATTGGCACCAAGCTGTCCAGCCCCGGTCCCATCTTGTTCAAACAGGAGCGGGTGGGTCTGAATAAGAAAAACTTTACCATGCTCAAATTCCGCAGTATGCGGGTAAACAGCCAGCAGGATACCGGCTGGAGCACGGCTGTGGATAACCGCCGCACCAAGTTTGGCTCCTTGCTTCGCAAAACCAGTATCGACGAGCTTCCTCAGTTGTTTAACACCCTGAAGGGCGATATGAGCCTTGTGGGCCCCCGCCCCGAAATTCCCTTCTATGTAGAGCAGTTCCGCGAGACCATTCCGTTGTATATGGTTAAAAATCAGGTGCGTCCCGGTATTACCGGCTGGGCGCAGGTAAATGGCTACAGAGGCGATACCAGTATTGAGGAGCGTGTAAAGCACGACCTTTGGTATATCGAAAACTGGAGCATGGGGCTGGATATTGCTATTCTGTTCCGTACCGTCTTTGGCGGTATGATCAATCAGGAGAAGGTAGGAAAGTAATATGGAACAGAAGCTGCCTTTGCGTGTGGCTCTGGTCGTCAATCGGATGGATACCGGCGGTATTGAAGCTACGGTGATGAATTACTACCGCCATTTGGATCGCAGCAAGGTACAGTTCGACTTTTATTATTGCGAAGATAGCACCTTTCCCCAGCGTGAGGAGCTGGAAAATCTTGGTGCTGGACTGTATCCCATCCCGCCTTATACCCATGTGGGCGCTTACCAAAATGTGCTCCAACAGGCCTTTGCTGAAAAAAAATACACCATTGTTCATGCCCATATGAGCACCATGTCCATTTTCCCGTTGTATGCAGCATGGCGTGCTGGCGTTCCTGTACGTATTTGCCATTCCCATTCTACCGCGCATTGGGGCGAGGGAATGCGTACTGTGCTTAAGTATCTGCTCAGACCCTTTTGCAAGCTGTTTGCTACCGAGCTTTTTGCTTGTGGCGAACTGGCCGGGCAATGGATGTATGGTAAAAGCTGCTATCGTAAAGGACATGTGACCCTTGTTCAGAACGCTATCGATAACGAACGCTTTCGTTTTCAGCCGGAAGATCGGACCGAATTGCGCAAAGAGCTCGGCATTGCGGAAGATGCCTTCGTAGTAGGACATGTGGGCCGCTTTGTCTACCCGAAAAACCATATGTTCCTGCTGGAAGTGTTTCATCAGCTGTATAAGCAAGACCCCAAAGCACGCCTGTTGCTGGTAGGCGAAGGCGAGCTGGAGCAGAACGTTCGTCAACGCGTGGCAGAGCTCCAGATAGAGGACGCTGTTATCTTTGCTGGTGTGCGTAAGGATGTTCCAAAGCTTTATTCTGCCATGGATGCTTTTTGCCAGCCCAGTTTTTATGAAGGTATGGGTCTTGTAGGTTGGGAAGCACAATCCAATGGCTTGCCTTGCCTGTTTTCCCAAAATATCACCAGCGAGTCTGTACTGTCTGATGCATCTGTGCAGTTGCCTCTCGCCGATGCTGTTCAATGGGCGGATATGCTGCAGCAACTGAAGCGAGTGACCGATGTTCAGGCACCGGATATCCGCATCTGCGCTAAAGAACTGGAAGATCGTTATCTTCAGCTTCATGACCAGCATTCCACAGCTGGTGTCAAACGCTAAGCCGTAGGAAAGGAAGTTACTCATGCTTCGTGTCCTTTTGATCACCCGGGAACCCTGGCGGGACGACAGCAACGAGGGCAGTGTGCTGTCCAGTTGGTTTGAAAATCAACCGATGGAGATAGCTCATATCTACTGCAAGCCCGGTTTGCCTGCCAACAAGTGCTGCCAACGCTACTTTCAGTTGACGGATCAAATGGCTGCCAAAAATCTGCTAAAGCGCGAGTCTATGGGCAGGGCCTTTGAGCTTACGCAGGAGCAGATGGCGGGGGAGGAGCCTTCTAAACCTGCCTCCGAGCAAGAGATGAAATCTTTCTACGACTTTTTCCGCCGCCACAATTGGACCATCTTCTTTCTTATGCAGGAGTTCCTGTGGCGCTTGGCTAATTGGAAAAGCAAAGCTCTGGAGGACTTTGTAGACGACTTTGCCCCGGATGTGATCGTAGCGCCCCTGTGCTACAGCCGTTTTGTCATGGCTATCCAGCGCTGGGTGGCCAAGCGGCTCAATAAGCCTATGGTGGGTATTGTTTGGGATGATCTGTACTCTCTCAAACAGTGGCGTTTCAGCCCGATTTTCTGGTTGAACCGCTTTTTGCAGCGTGCAGCTGTAAAAAAGACGGTCGATCGGTGCCATCAGCTCTATACCCTTTGTCCTCAGCAGGCGGAGGCCTTTGGTGAACTGTTCGGCCGCAGCTTTGGTGTTTTTCCCAAGGTGGGAGCGGCACAAAACCCTGCGCAGAACGATGCTCCGACCGTGCGCTTTATTTATGCCGGCGGCATCTATTATGGTCGCATGGATACCTTGGCGCAGGTAGTAGAAGCATTGGAACAACTTGATCAGCAGGGAAGCCCCTGCCGTTTGGATGTGTACACCAACAGCGCCGATGCCCACCTGCTGGCTAAAGAAGGCATTTGCACTGTTCATAGCGCTGTTTCTGCCGATGAGCTCAAGCAGCAATATGCCCGTTCTCACGTGGCGCTTCATGTGGAAGGGTTTAAGCCAGCAGAACTGTACCAGTGCAGGCTCAGCTTCTCTTCCAAGATCGTGGATTGCCTCGCCAGCGGTTGCGCGGTATTGGCTATTTGTCCCGAAGAAAACTGCGGTTTCCGCTACCTGCGGGATCGTGAAGCCGCTGTATGCGTGCATCAGCCGGAAAAACTCTCCGAGAGCGTCGAAATGTTGGTATGCGATGCACAGCAGCGCTCCCTGTGGGCTGAACGAGCCAAAGCGTGCATTGTGCAAGAGCACAGCAGCGGACAGGTTCAGCAACTCATCTGCCAACACTTGACGCAAGCTGCACAGGCGTCTGTTTAAGGCGAGTGACCATCCATCGTTTACGAAAGCCTATTTCACTTGAAAGGAGTCTGGTTGTATGAAAGTAGCGCAAATAAACGCAGTTTGCGGCATTGCTTCGACCGGTCGCACCTCAGTTGAATTGGCACAGGATTTGGAGGAAAAAGGCCATTCCAGCCATGTGTTTTATTCCTATGGAAAAAACACCTATCCTCACGCGACCCGCATTGGCAGTACGCCCAACCGTAAGCTGCATGCGCTTTTGTCCCGCATCACCGGTCTGCAGGGGTATTTTTCCTACCTGCCCACCCTGCGGCTCATCCGTCAGTTGAAACAGTATCAGCCGGATGTAGTGCATTTGCGAAATCTTCACGCTAACTACATCCACCTGAAGACCTTGTTCACCTACTTGGCAAAATACGATATCCCCACCGTTATTACTCTGCACGATTGCTGGCTTTATACGGGCAAGTGCACTCACTACATCGGTGTCGGCTGCGAGAAGTGGCGCAAGGAATGCGGTCAGTGTCCGCTGCTGCACATCGACAATAACAATCCCACCCTGTTTTTCGATACCACCCGCAAGTGCTTGAGGGATAAGAAAAAATGGCTGGATGCCATTCCGCGGCTCGGCGTGGTGGGCGTGTCCCAATGGGTTGCGCAAGAAGCAGCCAATGGCTCCATTCTGGCCGATCGCCAGCCGGAAACCATCTACAACTGGATCGATCTGGATGTTTTTCATCCCACGCAAAGCAATCTTCGCAAAAAGCACCAGCTGGAAGACAAGTTTGTCATCCTTGTGGTCGCTTCTCTCATCAGCAAGACCAAGTGTTTGGATGAGATACAGACCATCGCTGCACAAATGCCGCCTCACTGGGCCATCGTGGCCATCGGTCAGACAGCAGCTCCTTTGCCCGACGGAGTCATTCATATCCCTCAAACTGACAACACCGCTATGCTGGCTGATTACTACTCCATGGCAGATGTGTGCTTGAACACCACCCATTGCGAAACCTTTGGCAAGGTAACGGCAGAAAGCATGTGCTGCGGCACCCCCGTTGTTGTGTACAACAATACCGCCTCCCCGGAGCTTGTGGCGGATGGCTGTGGCGAGGTAGTTGAGCAAGCTAAGGGCATAGATGCTGTTATGGAAGCATTGCGCAAGGTGGAGCAAGCAGGCAAGCAGCAGTATTCAGCTACTTGTGTGCAACGCTCCTACGAGCGTTTTAGCAAAGATACAGGCGTATCCGCTTATATTGCTCTTTACGAGCGTTTGATAAACAGTTAAGTAATCTGACAGGAGGAACATACATGTTCTCTTTGAAAAAATTATGGATCAATCGGTTCCTTAGGGAAAAAGGTCGACTCAATCAAACCGTGGAACACTACCGCAAGGTGGGTGTCACGATTGGTGAAAATGTGCAGATCATGAATTCCTCCATCGATGAGGGACACGGTTTTTTGATCGAGATCGGCAGCAATGTTACTATTACCGGCGCCACCATACTGGCTCACGATGGCAGCACAAAAGCCGCTTTGGGTTATGCCAAGGTAGGCAGAGTGACCATTGGCGACGAAGTATTTATCGGCAGCCGTGCTATTATTCTGCCCAATGTGACCATTGGTTCCAAGGTCATTGTCGGAGCCGGTTGCGTCGTGAGCAAATCCATCCCTTCCAACAGCGTTGTTGCAGGCAGCCCCGCTAAGGTGATCTGCACCTACGATGAGTACATCGCCAAGCATAAGGCGCAGATGGAGACCCTGCCGGTCTTCCATACCTATTGGCCTGAAAAGACTGAAGAAGAAAAACAACAAATGAAACAAGCTTTGGCAGAGACCATGGGTTACGATCCGTAAAAGTTTTTTCTGTCACGGTTACTACCGAAATGATCAGGAGATGAAATGATGCAAAAAATCGATCGGAAAAACATCATCAGCCGTCTGTACAGTAAAAACAGCAGAATGATTTTGGTGCTTTTGCAGTTACTTTTGCTTTATATTCCAAACGTCATGTTGTTTTCCATCCAGACGGATAACGGCATTATTCCTGCCAGCCTGTGCTACTTTTTTGCGGTGGTGTTCGTTCCGTATTTCTTGGCCAATCTGCGCAGCCTCAAACGCCCACCCGTATATATGTTGTTGTTTTTTGTGTTTGTTTTTGTGTTCGCTTTGGTGCGCGTGCAGCGCTACGGCCTGTCCAAAAGCATTCTGCATTGGGCGTTTGCGCTGTACATTTGGCTGCTCATTCCCAACGTAGGGCACGACTTTACCAAGGATGACTGGCTCAGGCTGCTGGAAACCGGTGCCTGTGTGTTTTTGCTCATGCATATGGTGCTCGTGCTTATCAATGCAGACATGTATACCCAACTGCTCAAGGGTTATTTTGACGGCAGCGGCAATGGCTATTATACGGCATTGCTTCCGTCTCTCACCCGCGGCGGGCGCAATCTGGATGCTACATGGCTTGCGTTGGGTGCCTTCTTTGTACGTGGTAAAAAGAAAGCGTTCTATGTCACCTATGTTCTGCTGTTTTCCTTTGTTGGCAGCAGCCGCGTGGGCATTATTGCTATTGGTTTGGTCATTCTCTGGTCGCTTCTGTACGATCCCATCTATCACCTTACCTTCAAAAACCTGCCTTGGTATGCTCTCTATGGGGTGGTCGTTTTGGCTATTCTCATTTGTGCAGGCTGGGTCCAGGGACTGTTTAGCCGCTTCGGCCTACACTTGCCTGCTCCCGTTAAAATGTTTGGTCTCATTTCGGACCAGCAGGCAGCAGAACTTGCCACCAACCTGCGCTCCACGTCCTTCCTCAGCGGGCGAGAAGCTATTTGGAGCTTGGTACCGCAGGCATTCAGGGATAACCCCATGGGCTATGGCGTGGGCAACGCTATGCGTGTGTTAAAATCAGAGTACGGTTTTGCCAGCTACGAGGATGTTGCCCATAATGTGTTGTTGCAGTTTATGCTGGATGAAGGCATTGTAGGTCTTGTGTGGTTCGTGGGCATTGTAGTCCTGTTCCTCAGCAGCCAATGGAAGCTTCGTCCCCGCTTTTTTGAAAAGCCTGTTGCAGCCTTCTTTTTCACCTATCTGGTCCTTGCACTTGTCCAGTTCCATGGTGGGGAAGCGCTCATGCATATCGTTATGGCCATTGGGGTGTGCTGCCCTGCACTGTTGTATGCCCAAGAGGAGAACACCGCGCCTGCCTTGGCTGCTCAAGCTGACAAATGATCGCTGCTACTGTTGAAAGGAGCCACCTATGTTTCAAGCGCTGAAGAACCAACGGAATTTACTGGCGGGCGCTTTTTTGGCGCTGATGATGCTTACGCTGGTGCTGGTTGGTATGCCTTCCCGGGAAGGGCTGCTGGTAAGCGCCTATCTGTGGCCTGCCGCCATCGTGCTCACTTTGCTCACAGTGGTCATGCTGTGCAAAAAGCCTTCCCTTATTGGGTTTGTAGGTGTTGGACTGGCTTGCTGGTTCTGGGTTTGTACCATTGCCAATGGCGACCATTATCTTCGCTTCAATCTTCGGTTTTTGTACGGCGTTGTCCTTACCTTCGGTGTGGCTCTGCCGCTGTTTCTGCTTTTGGAGGGTAAGCAGCGGGAACGCTGGCTTACCGCATTGGTGGTTTGCATTGCCGGTGCCGCTGTGTTTGTGGCGCTTCTTGGCTCCTATGCTTGCCTGATGGATCGTCGCATTGCACTGCCCGGTATGGAGGGTGAGATCGGCATCATTTCCTATCGTCTGTATGGCTTTGGCAAGCATCCCAACGAGCTGGGCTGCTTGATGAACCTTGGCATGCTGAGCTTGCTGATCCTTGTTTTCAAAAGCAATAAAGTATTGGTGAAACTTGGCTGCTTGCTTGCCATGCTGCCCATTTGCTTTGCCATGAGCCTTACGGTTTCCCGTACGGCGATTGCCGTTACTGCGCTGATTCTGGGCGGTGGCTGTCTTGTTGCCACCACCGTCAAGGGCGGTTGGAAGCGCTGGATCATAGGCGTGGTACTAATGGGCGCTGTTTTTGCCGTTTCCCTTTACAGCATGCTGACAGTCATTCCCAAGCTGCTGCCCAGTGGTGCGCCTGTACCTGCTCAAACGCAAGCACCTGCGCCGGTTGCCGGTGAAGCAGCCGATGCTGCTGTACCCGAGCAGGCACCGGTCTCTCATGAGGAACGCAATGGCCACATCTGGCAGCGTAGCCTGACCGATGGTCTGGGTACCTTTTCCATGCGTACGGATATTTGGAAAGCCGGTTTGGAGTACATCCGTCAAAACCCCAGAACGCTTCTTTTGGGCAACACCGATGGTCAGGTGGCTAGAATTCCTCAGCGTCTTCTGGGCAGACCCGAGTACCATATGCATAACAGCTATCTGGAAATGCTCCTGCAAACTGGCATTCCCGGTCTGGCAGCCTACTTGTTCATCCAGCTGAGCATGCTTTGGTATGCAGCCAAACAGTTTTTTAGCAAGAATACGCCCTCGTGGCGCAAAGTGCTGGCAGCAGCGCCTGTGGCTATGTTGCCCTGCACGCTGATGGAGATCTATCCTGCTGTATCCGGTCATGCGTCGGATATGATGCTGCTGGCGTTGACTGGTGCAGTGATCGCTTACGGCCGAGCTGCCACGGACACTACTGAAGCGGAGCGTGTGCTATGAAGAATATTCTGCTGGTGACCCAGGGCTTTCCGTGGGGGCAGAGCGAGCGTGGTTTTTTGCCTGCGGAGTTTGAGGCACTGCATCAAAACCATCGCTTGACTGTATTGGCTTACGATAGCGGGGACGAACTCACCGAACCAGTGCCGGAGAATGTGAACTGTTTGCAGTTTTCCTGGTCGGAGCCGCTTTCGCTGCTTCATTTGCCCGGACAGCTGAAGTATCAGGAAGTTCGGGAGGATCTAAAACTGGCATGGAAAGCAGACAAAAAGAGCTTTCCCAAGCGCGCGGCAGCCATTGCAGCCGTTAGCCTTCGTGCAGAGCAGATCTTGCCCCAGCTCAGGCAGATCGTGATCGAAAATGGTATTGAGCTCATTTACACCTACTGGTGCACCCAGGTCACCATCGCCGCCCTTCGCCTCAAACGGGAATTTCCCTTTTTGCAAGTGGTCACCCGTTTTCATGGAATCGATCTTTATCCGGAGCGTAAGGAGGCTTGCTGGCAGCCGATGTATCCCTTTGTAGCAGAGCAGTGTGAACGGTTGGTGTTTGTCAGCGAAACCGGTCGACAGTTTTTTATGGATACTTGGGGCAGCCAGTGCCAGCCCAAAACGCTGGTCTCGTACATTGGCAGCAGATCTATGCCCCGCTTGCCCGTAGCTACAGCTGCAGACAAGCTGGTCATTTTCAGCTGTTCCAGCCTCATCCCCCTGAAACGGGTGGAATTGATGATGGATGCGCTGGCTCTGTTGCCGCAAGAAATGCAGGTGGAATGGCATCATTTGGGCGACGGTACGCTGCGCCAGCCGCTGGAAGCAAAGGCACAAGTGCTCTTTGGTACGAATGGGCACATCCGTTATACCTTCCATGGGCATGTGGCAAACGCAGATCTCGTTCAGTGCTATCAGGCGGCAGGTGCTCAGCTGTTTATGACCACTTCCTCCACTGAGGGCTTGCCTGTGTCTATGATGGAGGCTTATGGACTGGGGCTCCCCATTGTGGCAACAGCCGTGGGCGGCATTCCCGAAATGCTGGAGGATGGGGAGAGCGGGCTCCTGCTATCGCCGGATCCGGAGCCTCAGGAAGTAGCGGATGCTCTCATTCGCTTTGCTGCTATGTCTCCCGAAGAAAAACAGCGCATGTCCGATCATGCATACGAGCTTTGGCAGGGGCGGTTCAACGCCGCTTTGAATGCACAGAAACTTGCTGCTTCCCTTGAGACAGTCAGCAGAGATATGCAGTAACCAAAGAACTGCAAAAAACCAAACCGAAACAGAAAGAAGGATCACCATGAGCTCAGTTGCTAAGGTAAGCGTTATTGTGCCTGTGTATAACTCTGAGGAATACCTGCGCCAATGCGTGGATAGCTTGCTTGCGCAAACACTGGAAGAGATCGAGGTCGTTTTGGTAGATGACGGTAGCCCCGATGGCAGCGGCGCTATTTGCGATGCTTATGCTGCTCAGGATGAACGGGTAAAGGTGATCCACAAGCCCAACGGCGGCTTGGTATCCGCACGTATTGCCGGCGTTAACGCTGCCTCAGCGCCCTATGTAGGCTTTGTGGATGGCGATGACTTTGCCGCACCCGAAATGTACCAGACCCTTTGGCAGGCTGCTGATGTTAACGATGCCGATATCGTTTGCTGCTCTTACCTCAACTATTGGAACGACGACCGCTTCCAGCCCGTTAAGTGGGATTTTCCCGCTGATGTTTTCAAGGGCGAAAAGCTGGTGGAGGAGTTCTATCCCATCTGGTTTGAAAACCGCAAAGAAGGTCGGCGCGGCATGATCAAGTCCGTATGGAGCAAGCTGTTTCGGCGTACGTTGCTGGCAGATATGTATACCACCATGGTGACCGATGTAACGGTGGATGAGGACATGATGGCTACCTTTGCCGTGATCGCCCGCGCACAGTGTGTGGTCACGTTGCCTGATGCCCATCTCTTGTACTACCGTCAGGTGGATGGCTCCATGCAGAACAACTATTGGAAAAACTACTATCACAACGAGATCCGCTTGATCGATCATCTCAAGAATATGGTCTGCCGCCCCGAAGCAGAGCCCTTCGTGAAGGAAGGACGGGAGCGTCAGGAGGCCTATTGTATTTACCAGATCCTTTATAACGAGACCAAACCCAATCGCTCCAGCACTGCTGCTCAGCGTAAGCAGATCATCCATTCGCTTATGACTGAGCCTCGCTGGCAGGAGGCGCTGGGAAGGGATGTTATCCGTCCGGATAACCAGACCCCGCAACTGTTCCGGCGCTATTTGCTGGCTCGTAAGCCGGGCATGGTACGCATGGTGCTGGAGCTTGCCACACTCAAAAATAAACTGATTCAGGTGATTCGTCATGGCAGATAAAGGCTCGATGGGCGGTCGCCTTGGCAATGTCATCAAGAACAGCTCCTTGGGCTTGATCAACAATGTTTTGCCATCCATTCTCCGCTTCTTCTCGCGGTATATTTTTATCATTTACTTTGGTGATGCGCTGTTGGGCGTCAATAGCCTGTTTGCCGATGTGGTGCTGCTGTTTTCCTTTGCGGAAATGGGCATCTTTTCGGCTGTGTCGTTTTTTCTCTATAAGCCCATTGCTGAAAAAGATCACGAAAGATCGCAGTCCCTGCTTGCCCTATACCGCAAAGTAAATCTTGTTATCATTGTGCTTGTATCGGTAGTCGGGCTTGCGTTCTTGCCGTTTCTCGGCCTGATCAAGACCCAGGAGCCCATCCCCAATTTGTGGATGTACTATTTGGTGTTCTTGGCACAGAATATCCTGTCTTACTTCTTTTCCTACCGTACGGCCTACATCACTGCCGCCCAAAAGGCGTATCAGGTTTCGTTCATCAGCATCGGTACCGCGGTCGCATCCATCGTTTTGCAGATCGTGGTAACGATCGTATTCCGCAATTTCTTGGTCTATCTGCTTACCGATCTGGCCATGAATATTGTAAAGGTCTTTTGCACCAACCATTACATTGTTACCCATTACCCGGAGACCAAGCTCATCGATCCCAAACCGCTGGATGCAGAAGCCAGAAAGCAGTTTTTCCAAAAAACGAAGTCTCTGTTCGTGGTGCGGCTTGCCAACTTGGGTATATCCCAAACCGACAGCATCATCGTTTCCACCATGGTGGATGTGGTTCAGTGGGGCTATGTTTCCAATTATTTGTCCATTAAGAAAATCGGTTCCATGGCACTGTCTGCCTTCTCCATGGGCATGCTGCCCAGCCTTGGCAACCTTACTGCCATCGAGAGCCGCCAGAAGCAAGTGGAATCGTTCAAACTGTACAGCTTCTTCAGTGCATGGCTGTATCTGAATTTTTTTGCCGGTTTTGTCATTCTCACTCCGCCTTTTGTAGCCATGACCTTTGGCGAGATCCGTGTGCTGGATGACCTGACTTGTTTTTTGTTGTTCTTTAATGTATTATATAATGGATTGTTGGAGGCGGTCACCATCCTTCGTGATGCCCGTGGGCTTTACGAAAAAGATTTGTGGCTCACGGTGGCAGCCTTTGTAGGCAATCTGGTAGCATCGGTCGTACTGGTGTGGCAGTTTGGTCTGCCGGGTGTGTTTATGGGCACCTTGGTGGGCACCTCCATCATGTATGGACGCCCCTTCGTTATCTGGCGCGAGGTTTTTGGCGAAAAGAGCTTTGCCTATTATCGTCTTGCGTTCATAACGGTTTTGGAGGCGTTGACCGCGTACGCCGTTTTGCACTTTGTGCTTGTGCCGCTGGTGTGGGGCTGGCAGAGCAATCTGCTGGGGCTCATCATTCTGGCGGTGCTCACGGTAGCGGTTACCAATATTATTTTCCTTTTGACAAATCTCCGCAACCCTCAGCTCAAAAAGAGCATCGAGGTCGTTACCGATCGGTTTGTTAAAAAATCGAAAGCCTGATGCTTCAAGGAGAAGAAACTATGCTAAACCAACAGCAGTCCCAGAGCAAATCGACAGATTTTACCATCATGCTTTGCTCCTGCGATGCTTATGAGGAAATGTGGGATCCTTTTTTTGCCTTGCTGGAGAAGTATTGGCCGGAGGCAAAGAATTATCCCTTCATCCTCAATACCGAAAGCAAGGTCTACCAGCGTGAGGGCTGGGATATTCAGTGTTTTGCCATGTATCCCAGCGGTAAACAGGTATCCTACGGCACCAGAATGATCCGGCACCTTGCCAAGGTGAAGACTGAGTTTGTTTTCATTATGCTAGAGGACTTCTTCTTCCGCTCCAGAGTGGATCAGTCCCGCGTGGATTACTACGTAGACGCTATCCGTACCCATAAGGATATTGCTTGTTTCAACTTTTCATGCATGGAGCAGCCCGGCATTGCCAGTGAAGAGTTCGAAGGGTTTCAGGAGCTTCATCCCATCTGTCATTACCGCCTGAACCTGCAAGCAGCCATTTGGCGCAAAAAAGAACTGCGCCGCTATTGGAAGCCCGGAGCCAACCCTTGGCTGTGGGAGACCTACGCCACTCGCAGGACCGATTGCACCAAGAAAAAGTACTACTTCTATCAGGAAAACAAGAATGTACTCTTTGACTACGGCAGAAAACCTGGCCTCTCTTGGGGCAGCGTTCGAGGCAAGTGGGTCAGGGAGGATGTTGAGCCCCTTTTTGAAAAAGAAGGCATCATCGTCGATTTTGAAAAGCGCGGCTGGTTTGATGAAGTGGCCTTTTGGCCTGAGTTTATCCTGAATATCAAAAACAGGAGCCGCTGGGAAAAACTGAAAATGCGGGTGATGGAGTTCTATCTGGGTGGTTTCCGTTACACGCGTAATCGCCTGATATATAGCCTTTACAGCAAGATGTTCGGTCAAAAGTACGGCTATGAAGAATACATGCGCCGTAAGTACAACCCGCCGGATGGCTACTCCAGCACATATGAGACCGTCTACGCCCCGGAAGTGGATGTAAGCAAACTGCCGGAACTGAAATAAACCTTTGCGATAGAGACATAGGTTGCTAGCGAAAAAAACAGGAGGTACTCCCATGAGCCTGAAGAGCAAACTTCGTAAGATCCTTCCCCAACCTTCTGCCAATACGGCAGAAGCCTTCCACCGTCTGGACGTGGCCCTGCAGATGACCCAGAAGCGCAACTGCTTGTTGAAGCTGGATTATCACCTGACGGAGCATTGCAACCTGAATTGCAAGTGCTGCTCCACCTATGCGCCCCTTGCCGAAAAAGAGTTCACCGATATCGAAGTCTTTAAGGCTGACCTGACCCGCCTGCACGAGTTGATCGGCGACAAGCTCATCTCCCTGCACTTGCTGGGCGGAGAGCCGCTGCTGCATCCGGATGTAGAGCAGTTCATGGTCGTGGCTCGCAGCATTTTCCCCGAGACCTACATCGACGTGGTCAGCAATGGCTTGCTGGTCAAGAAAATGCCCGATTCCTTCTGGAATACCATGAAGGAGAACAACATCGTCATGCAGTACTCCGCTTATCCCGTTAATCTGGACTATTTGGAGCTGATGGAGTACGCCCGCAGCAAAGGCGTTCGTGCACTGTGCTATTCCGGCGGCAAGAAGCTGGATCATTTCTACCGCAAGGGTCTGGATCCTTTTGGCCAGGGCATCATGTATACCAACCACATGTTCTGCCCCCATGGCGATAATACCCAGATGCGCAAAGGCAAGCTGTACCGCTGTCCCTCTGCTGCGTATGTGCAGAACCTGAATCGTAAGATGAAGGAAGATGATCCCACCTGCCCGGATGAGACCTTCAAGCTGCACTCCATGGATGCCTTGGATGTCTATAAGGCCACCAGCGAAGACGAAGTGTTCGAGTTCCTCAGCAACGCAACACCTTTCTGCCGCTATTGTGTGTGCGGTAATATTACCAATGTGCCGTGGGAACAGTCCAAGCGCGATGTTCGTGAGTGGGTCAACCTGTAAAATTGTTCATCGATCGTTTCATCCTCCGGTTTATCCGGAGGATTTTTGAATGGAGGAGATTTGCATGGAAATATGGGATCTATACGATGCACAGCGGCAAAAGACTGGGCGTACCCATGTGCGGGGCGCGCCATTGGCTAAAGGCGATTACCATATGGTAGTTCACTGCTGTCTGTTCAACGCAGAGGGCGAAATGCTCATCCAGCAGCGGCAGCCTTTTAAGGAAGGCTGGCCTGATCTATGGGATGTAACAGTCGGCGGCAGCGCCGTGGCAGGGGAAACATCTCAGCAGGCAGTGGCCAGAGAATTGCTGGAGGAAGTAGGCATTTGGCACGAATTCCAGAATGAGCAGCCCCGGTTTACCATTCATTTTCAGGTGGGTTTTGATGATTGGTATTTGGTGGAGCGAAACGACATTCAACCGGAAACGCTTCGCTTACAGCCGGAGGAGGTTCAGGCCGTACGCTGGGCAAAGCAAGATGAGATCAAGCAGATGATCGAAGCGGGAAGCTTTATTCCCTACGAACCATCCCTGATCGATTTTCTGTTTTCCAGACGCAAAAGGGTGGGCAGCTTTCAGCGCTGATCACGGGAAAGCAGCAAAAGTACAAGTGCTGTCTTGATAGTTTTTTAGCGCCTTGCTACAATGCTTTGAAGGGAGGGGATATCCTATGCAGCAAGGCAAGAACGCTGGCAAAGCAAATGCAGCATTTATTCTGTCTATGGTTATTTTTGGCACCATCGGCATCTTCCGCAGATATATTCCATTGCCTTCGGGGCTGATCGCTTTTTCGCGCGGGCTGATCGGCATGCTTTTTTTGCTGGTTTTTGTGGCTATCAGAGGCATTCGCCTTTCTGGCGAGAACATCCGCAAAAACGGCTGGAAGCTGTTTGTTTCCGGTGCCTTTATCGGTTTTAACTGGATCCTGTTGTTTGAAGCCTATCGGTACACCTCTGTAGCTGTTGCAACGCTGTGCTACTACATGGCCCCCATTCTGGTGGTGCTGGCTTCTCCTGTTTTGTTCGGCGAGTCGCTGGGCGGCAAGAAGTTAGTCTGCGTTTTGGTAGCACTGTGCGGCATGGTGCTGGTCTCCGGCGTTTTGGAAACCGGTTGGAGCGGGGGAGAGAATACCAAGGGTATCTTGCTAGGGCTGGGCGCAGCGGTGCTTTACGCCAGCGTTGTGCTCTTCAACAAGAAGATCGGCCACATTACCGCTTACGAAAAAACCATCATACAGCTGGGTACTGCGGCAGCGGTCATTTTGCCCTACACGATCTTTAGCGAAAGCGTCGATCCGATGGCTTGGTCTGTGTTGTCGGTGGTATGCTTGCTCATCGTGGGCATTGTGCATACGGGCATCGCTTATGCGATGTACTTTGGCGCTATCAGCGAGTTGAAAGCACAAACGGCAGCGCTTTTCAGCTATCTGGATCCCGTGGTTGCCATCTTCTTGTCGGCGCTGCTGCTGGGCGAAAAGCTCACCCCCGCAGTGGCCGTTGGCGCCGTGCTGATCCTTGGTGCTGCGATCCTATGCGAAGTGGAGTTTGGCAAACGCAAAAAGGCAGCTCTCACGGGTGATGAATGAATATGAAAAAGCGGCCAAGCATAGCCGCTTTTTTCTATGTATTTTACTGGCGATTCATTTTGCAGGCTGCTGCCTTAACAAACCCTTCAAAGAGCCGGGCAGAGGCTGTGTCGGTCAGACGCTCCGGGTGCCATTGTACACCGACAAAAAACGGATGGTCGGCGAGCTCCAAAGCCTCCAACACACCGTCGGGCGCTGCGGCAGTGGCGCAAAGACCGGGAGCCAGTTGCTTGATCGCTTGATGGTGCATAGAGTTTACCAGCAATTCCTTTTGCGCCACTAATTGAAACAAAAAAGAATTTGTCTGCACGTTTACTGCATGGGTGGGCATTTCGTAAGGCTTTGGCTGCCTGTGATCGATCAGTACGGAGCGAGCAGGGTACTGTGCGGGCAGATCTTGATACAGTGTACCGCCCAGCGCCACATTCATTATCTGCACACCGCGGCAGATGCCAAGCGTAGGTAATTTGCGTTCCAGTGCCAACGTAATGATGCGCAGCTCAAATTCGTCCCGCAGGGGAGTCTGCTCGCCTATCTCCGGAATGGGTTCCTCTTCATAGCGGGCAGGAACCACATCGCCGCCGCCTGCAAGCAGCAAGCCATCCAATCTGTCAAGGCACTGGGCAGCAGCATCCTCATGCATGCTTGGGTTTAGCAAGACGGGTATACCGCCCGCCTTTTGTACAGCTTCCATATAAGCGCGTAAAAGAAATACTCGGGTTCCATCGGCATCCAAACTTCCGGAAATACCGATCAACGGCATGGGCATATAAACACCTCCATGTGGTGATGATGTGTTCAGTATACGCCTGTTTTTGCCAGAAGGAAACCCATTCGTTTTGGCACGCAGGCAGCTATGCAAGGCGCAGCCTTGACTATTGCGGGAAAAGATACTACAATATTCCTTGTATATAAGCTGACCAAAGCTTGCCAAACTGCCAAGAACCGTATACAGGCGGCTATATGTCTGCGCTTTGTTATGCGGAATGCATACACTTCAGGAAATGGAGCGATCTTGTGAATATCATCCTTTTGGGTGCGGCCGGGTTTATCGGCACCAATTTGACCCTTGCGCTTGCCAAGGATCCCGGTCATCAGATCACTGTTGTGGATCGGGATTTGTCGTATTTTCAGCCGGTCATCCGCAGCAAAGCGCCTCAAGTACGCCTGGTGGTCTCCAGCCTGACCGCCGAAGACGATTACGAGACCTTGCTCAAGGGGCAGGATGTGGTATATCATCTCATCAGCACCACGGTACCCACCACCTCCAACCAAGCCATCGCTGAGGAACTGAAGGCGAATGTGGTTCTTTCTGCCAATCTTTTGGAAGCATGCGTGCATCAGGGCGTGCAGAAGGTGGTATTTATTTCTTCCGGCGGTACAGTCTATGGCAAAACGCAGGAATGCCCCATCCCCGAAACAGCGCCTACCGACCCCATTTCTTCCTACGGCGTGCAGAAGATCACCATCGAAAAGCTGCTGTATTTGTACCATTGCATGTATGGTCTCGATTACCGGATCATCCGTCTGGCCAATCCCTACGGTCCGTACCAGCGCCCCAACGGCGTGCTGGGCGCCATTACCACCTTTACCTATAAAGCCCTTTGCGGCGAGGAGATCCAAGTGTATGGCGACGGTTCCGTTATGCGCGACTTTATCTATATCGACGATGCGGTGCGCGGCATCCTTCGCATTGTGGATGGCAATGCCAAAGAGCGGCTTTTCAATCTTGGCAGCGGCTACGGCACAAGCCTTCGCTGCGTGCTGGATACCATTCAAAAAACGCTGGATATCCCGGTCAAGGTATCCTACGCTCAAGGCAGAGGCGTGGATGTACCCGTCAATTATTTGGATATTTCTCGTTATGAAGAAGCGTATGAGCCTCTGGAGCCCATTCCATTGGAGGAAGGCATCCAAAAAACGGCTACCTTTATGAAGGAATATTATCATCTGTAAAAAAGCGGGGGGAAAAACATCCCTCCGCTTTCGTCTGTTTAATGCCTCCAGCGTAAGCAGAGCCAAACAAAAGATCGGATCATTTACCGAACAGAATATATAACAGCTAAGAAAAACACAAATAATGCTATTCATTCGGGCAACGAAACGCAAGAGAAATGCCGATGTGGCGGCAAAAATACTGCAATGACCTTCGTCGTATTTTCAACAGCGAAGCCACCTTGTAAGAATAACTTGCTACAAAAGGTATTTTGTTGTATTATATCATTGACCAATTTGGTCCATTAGGAATGATTTGATCACCGAAGGAGAATCCTTTCTTATGAAAGTACTGGTCACCGGTGCAGCAGGCTTTGTGGGAAAAAATCTGGTAGAAAATCTGCGCACTCTTCAGGACGGCAGAAACAAGACCAGACCCTGCCTGTCCATTGAAGCCGTTTATGAATACGATCAAAATAACACCTTGGAAGAATTGGAACAGTTCTGCAAGGATTGCGACTTTGTGTTTCACCTTGCCGGTGTAAACCGCCCGCAGGATCCCGAAGAGTATCAACAGGGAAACTTCGGTTTTGCATCTACGATTCTGAGCATATTACAGAAACATGGGAACAAAGCACCCATTATGCTCAGCAGCAGCATTCAGGCCACGCTGGCCGGGCGTTTCGGCACATCGCCCTACGGGCTGTCCAAAAAGGCGGGGGAAGAACTGTTTTTCCAGTACGCCGCCGATACCGGCGCCACGGTGTATGTGTATCGCTTCCCCAATCTGGTGGGTAAGTGGGTACGCCCCAATTACAACTCCGCCGTGGGCACCTTCTGCCACAACATCGCCAATGATCTGCCCATTACAGTAAACGATCCTGCTGTAGAGCTGGAAATGCTGTTTATCGACGATCTGATCGAAGAGATGTACGATGCCATGGAGGGCAGACCTCACCGCTGCGATTACCCAGAAGCAGGTACTGCGGTAAACGGGGTCACCTACGATGGGCTCACCCCCTGCTGGGCAGCAAACGGAAGATACTGCGCTGCACCCGTTACCCACAAAGCAACGCTGGGTCGTATCGTGGAGCTGCTCCACACCTTCCGCGACCAGCCCAAGAGCTTGGTGATGCCCGCCATCCCCAACGGTTCCTTCGAAAAGAAACTGTATAGCATGTATCTATCCTACCTGCCCAAGGAAAAAGTCGCTTTTGATTTGAAAATGAACTGCGACGACCGCGGCAGCTTTACCGAACTTTTAAAAACAGCCGATCATGGTCAGTTTTCCGTCAATATTTCCAAGCCTGGCATCACCAAGGGGCAGCACTGGCATAACAGCAAGTGGGAGTTCTTTATGGTAGTTTCCGGGCAGGGGCTCATCCAGCAGCGTCGCATCGGCTCCGATGATGTGCTCAACTTCCGTGTTAGTGGCGAGCGCATTCAGGCTGTTCATATGCTGCCGGGATACACTCATAACATCATCAATCTCAGCGAGACGGAAAACTTGGTGACCGTTATGTGGGCAAATGAAAACTTCGCTCCCGCCCACCCAGATACTTTCTTTGAGCCTGTAGAAAATGCGTGAGGTGACACTCTCATGGCTTCTTTCCAGAACAATGGTAAGCTAAAACTGCTCATTATTGTCGGCACCAGACCGGAAATTATCCGTCTGGCAGCGGTCATCAAGAAGTGCAGAAAATACTTCGACACCATTCTTGCCCATACCGGTCAGAACTACGATTATAATCTTAACGGCGTGTTTTTTCACGACTTGGAACTGGCTGACCCGGATGTATATCTCAATGCGGTGGGCGATAACCTTGGGCAGACCATGGGCAATATCATTGCCAAGTCTTACGAGCTGATGGTGGAGCTTCAGCCCGATGCGGTGCTGGTGTTGGGCGATACCAACTCCTGCCTGTCTGTGATCGGCGCCAAGCGCCTGCATATTCCCATTTTTCATATGGAAGCAGGCAACCGCTGCAAAGACGAATGCCTGCCGGAGGAGACCAATCGGCGCATTGTGGATATTATTTCCGATGTTAATCTGGCTTATTCGGAGCACGCCCGCCGCTATCTGGCCGATTGCGGTCTGCCTAAGGAGCGCACCTATGTGACTGGTTCGCCCATGGCAGAGGTATTGCATATGAACCTTGCCAAGATCGAAGCATCCGACATCCACAGCCGTCTTGGTCTGGAAAAGGGAAAGTATATACTGCTCTCCGCCCATCGTGAAGAAAACATCGATACGGAAAGCAACTTCCTCAGCCTGTTCACGGCTATCAACCGCATGGCAGAGAAGTATGATATGCCCATTCTCTATTCCTGCCACCCCAGAAGCCGCAAGCGGCTGGAGGCGACTGGTTTCCAACTGGATGCCCGGGTGATCCAGCATGAACCGCTGGGTTTCCACGATTATAACTGCTTGCAGATGAATGCCTTCTGCGTAGTGTCGGATAGCGGCACTTTGCCGGAGGAAAGCAGCTTTTTTACCTCCGTGGGACATCCTTTCCCGGGTGTGTGCATCCGCACCTCTACCGAGCGCCCAGAAGCGCTGGATAAAGCTTGCTTTATTCTTTCCGGCATCGATACCAAGGGGCTTTTGCAGGCGGTGGATACGGCAGTGGAAATGGTACGAAACGAAAAGGATGGGGGAGCCCTTCCCGTACCGGACTATGTGGATGAAAACGTATCCGATAAAGTGGTCAAGATCATCCAGAGCTATGTTGGCGTAGTGAACAAGATGGTCTGGAGAAAGTACTGATCGATCAGCTTTGATTCGCCTCATGGCGATTCGAATAGGTAAATGGCACCTCTGGCGCAGGAGGCATGGCGGAGGTGCTATAGCGCCAGGCCCTTCGGGGTGACGAGGTTGACAGTTTATCGAAAAACTCGGCGGATGCTGTCACGGCGTGCAGTAGGGAAATCCTGCGTACCAAGCTTCTTTATGGCTTGGCAGGCAAACAGACCCGTACTGTATGGTGCGTCGTCAGAGAGAAAGCAAAAAGCGGAATCAACACCGTAACAGAGATTCTCTCACCACCGGAATGGTTTATTTCGGGGTATACAGGGAAACCTTTTCCCTGGCAGATCCCCAAGAAAAACAAAAATAGATAGTAAGGAGAATAACGCAGATGAGAGTAGTTATTCAGGACAATTACGAAAAAATGTGCCTTTGGGCAGCCGGTTACATTGCAAACAAGATCAAGAACCATAAGGAAGACCGTCCCTTCATTCTGGGTCTGCCCACCGGTTCTTCTCCCATTGGCGTGTACAAGGAACTGGCCCGCATGAATCAGGCTGGCGAACTTTCCTTTGCCAACGTGGTCACCTTCAACATGGATGAATATCTGGGCCTGCCCCACGAGCATGACCAGAGCTATTGGTACTTCATGCACGAGAATTTCTTTGATCATCTGGTGGATATGAAGCCCGAGAACATCAACATTCTCAACGGCATGACCGACGATCCCGAAGGCGAGTGCGCCCGCTACGAAGAGAAGATCGCTTCCTATGGCGGCATCGACCTGTTTATGGGCGGCATCGGCGTGGATGGCCACATTGCTTTCAACGAGCCCTTCACCAGCCTCACCTCCCGCACCGGCGTGCGCAACCTGACCTCCGATACCCGCATCGTCAATTCCCGCTTCTTTGGCAACGATCCCGAGAAGGTGCCCTCTCAGGCCCTGTCCGTGGGTGTTGGCACGGTGACCGATTCCAAGGAAGTGCTCATTCTCATTAACGGCCACAACAAGGCTCGTGCACTGGCTGCCACTGTGGAAGGCGCTGTCAGCTCCAAGTGGACCTGCTCCGCTCTGCAGAACCACAACGGCGCTATCATCGCTTGCGACGAAGCTGCCTGCGGCGAGTTGCTGGTGGATACCTACAAGTATTTCTTGGATATTGAGAGAGGGGAACGACTGTAATGTATACGATCGCAGATCTGTACGATTTGGAGCATACCCTTGCAGCAGAGTACCTTCGTCAGTTTACCTATCCTTGGGAGGCTCTCAAGGGCATCAAGGACATGATCGTTCAGCTGGGCGAGAACCTTGGCGATGAGTACGAGGAAGTTTCCAAGCAGGTTTGGGTGCATAAGACCGCCGAGGTGGCTCCCACCGCTTATCTGGGCGCTCCCTGCATTATCGGCCCCAAGACCGAAGTACGCCATTGCGCTTTCATCCGTGGTGCTGCGCTGGTGGGTGCCGATTGCGTCGTGGGCAACTCTGTTGAGCTGAAAAACGTCATCCTGTTCGACCATGTGCAGACTCCCCACTACAACTATGTGGGCGACTCCATTCTGGGCTATTACAGCCACATGGGCGCCGGCAGCATTACCAGCAACGTCAAGTCCGATAAGCAGCTGGTAGTTGTCCGTGATGGCACGGAAAAGATGGAGACTGGTCTTAAGAAGTTTGGCGCTATGCTGGGTGATTATGTAGAAGTTGGCTGCAATGCCGTGTGCAACCCCGGCACGGTGGTGGGTCGCAACTCCAACGTCTATCCTACCTCCTGTGTAAGAGGCGTTGTGCCCGCAAACTCCATTTGGAAGAACAATGGCGAAGTGATTCACAAGGAGGAAAAGTAACATGGGTAAGTATTTCGGAACGGACGGTTTCCGTGGCGAAGCCAATAAGGATCTGTCGTTTGAACATGCAGTAAAGATCGGTCGATTCCTTGGTTGGTACTATGGTGCCAAGCAGGGCAAGAAGGCCAAGATCGTCATCGGTAAGGACACCCGGCGCAGCTCTTATATGTTTGAGTACGCCCTGTGCACTGGTCTGATGGCTTCCGGCGCAGATGCTTACATCATGCACGTGACCACCACACCTTCCGTGGCCTATATTACCCGTGTGGATGATTTCGACTGCGGCATCATGATCTCCGCTTCCCACAACCCCTACTACGATAACGGCATCAAGCTGCTCAACGGCAATGGTGAGAAGATGGACGAAGACACCATTTTGCTGGTAGAAGACTACATCGACGGCAAGGTGGAAGTGCCCATTGCGGAGCGTAACGATATCGGCCGCACGGTGGACTATGCCTCCGGCCGCAACCGTTACATCGGCTACCTGATCTCCATGTCCAAGTACAGCTTCAAGGGCGTGAAGGTGGGTCTGGACGTGGCCAACGGCGCTGCTTGGCAGATCGCCAAGGGCGTGTTTGAAGCACTGGGTGCCAAGACCTACGTGATGAACGATGCTCCCGACGGCTACAACATCAATACCGATTGCGGCAGCACCCACATCAAGCATTTGCAGAAATTCGTGGTGGATAATCAGCTGGACGTGGGCTTTGCCTATGATGGCGATGCCGACCGTTGTCTGTGCGTGGATGAGTAGGGCAACGAGATCACCGGCGACCACATCCTCTACATCTACGGTTTGTACATGAAGGAGCGCGGCAAGCTGCTCAACAACAAGGTGGTTACCACCATCATGTCCAACTTCGGCCTGTACAAGGCACTGGATAAGGTGGGCATCGACTACGAAAAGACCGCTGTGGGCGACAAGTATGTGTACGAGAACATGGTTGCCAACGGCCACCGCATCGGCGGCGAGCAGTCTGGTCACATCATTTTTTCCAAGTACGCCACCACCGGCGACGGCATCCTGACCAGTCTGAAAATGATGGAAGTGCTGCTGGCTAAGGAAAAGCCCATGAGCGAACTGGCTGCTCCTGTGGTGTTCTATCCTCAGGTGCTCAAGAATGTGCGTGTCAACAGCAAGCCCGAGGCTCAGAACGACCCCGATGTGCAGGCGGCCGTAAAGAAGGTTGCCGACGAGCTGGGCGATTCTGGCCGCATTCTGGTGCGTGAAAGCGGCACCGAGCCCGTCATCCGTGTGATGGTGGAAGCGGAAAGCGACGAGATCTGCAAGAAGTATGTGGATTCCGTTATCGATGTCATTCGCGCCAAGGGTCATATCGTTGGCTGATCGGTATTAACCAAAAAACAAACTCTGGTGCACATCAACAGGGATGGAAAGGAATATTTATCCCTTGCGTTGCATTGCGCAACAGTAGGGGCTGTCTAAAAACAAGAAGATATTACCAATTCATCGTGAAAAACTGTCAAAAAAGGCATGGAACGTTGCCGGATGTGCAACATTCCATGCCTTTTCATTTCTTCAAAATAGTCATTACGTTTTTCAAGTATGCAACGACCAAGGATATGTTTGAAAAGTTAAAACCAGCAATAGCACTATTGGATAAGTACAACAGGCCATACGACATTGTTTATACAAATTTTGTCGGTACGATCGTCTATGAAGATGAGTGGCAAGTAGCGGTTAATGTTAAAGATGGTAAGATGGATCGATGGTTGTTGAAGGTAGTATATATTTAAAGATAGAAAGTGTTATAAAGCCATTTGGAATTGACATTTTTGCAGAAAAATGAAAAAAGCGCCATCCTGTTTGGATGCTCGTTTGTTTATGTAGTCCTCAAACGCAATGCACAGGAACGGTGCGTATCATTGCGCCCTCCTGTGATCTGTGGCTGCTCGATAAATTGGAATTTTTCAGCCTAATGTTTCGACAAATATCTTCCTCAACACATCAGCAGGAATATCTTGTTTTAAGAAAATTTGCAACATTCCTTTAGGCGTTACTTTATAGCCTGATAACATTTCCGTATTTGCCAACACAGCCTTCGCTTCAATATTAATATGGTCTTTGAAAGGAATAAGCCTTACAAAAGATTCCCCAACATAATAGGTTGGGAGTTTAGCCCACATTGTTTCTTGTGGTTCAGATGAAACACTATCAAAAATTAGTTTTCTTAAAGTATTGTACATTTCGATAATGTTATTTGGATATTTATCTATATATTCTTTTACCTGCTCATTCATTTGAATACCTCGTCAAATTCAAGTTTATCGCTTTCATTCTATCACACAGTACAAGAAACCGCAAGCCAACAAAGGCTAGCGGTTTCGTTATTTGCGCGATGTGAAGTGAAGGATAACTCCATCCTTGTCACCACCCCTTCTGATGCAAGGCGCTTTTTCGTTGCTTATTCCGAGAGCTCCTTTGTGGTTTCAGAAACCTTTTTAGCGGCCATGCGGCGCATTGCCAACAGAGCGATAATGAGAACGATGGGGAAGATGCAGCCAAGCAGCAGACCGGCTTGCAGATCATCGCCAGCACGCTGGGAAACGAAGCCTACCAATCCGGGACCAAAAGCACCGCCGAAATCACCAGCCATGGCGAGCAGTGCAAACATGGCGGTACCGCCCAAGGGGAGATGGCGGGAGGTGATGCTGATGGTACCGGGCCACATAATAGCGACCGAGAAGCCGCACACCACACAGCCGATCAGTCCCACAACCGGGTTTTGGGATAGGCTTGCCAGCAAATAGCACACAAGGCATAGCACGCCGGAACCCAACATGAATTTTGTCAGATCCACCCGGTCGCCGAATTTGCCATAGAATACACGGCAAATGCCCATGGTAACGCCAAACAGACAAGGGCCAGCCAGATCGCCCATGGTTTTGGAAAGCCGCAGACCGCTTTCTGCAAAAGCGGATGCCCACTGTGCCATGGCCAGTTCCGAAGCACCGGCGCATACCATCAACACAATGGCAAGCCAGAAAAGAGGAGTGGTAAACAGTTTGCCGATGGACATTCCCTTGCCTTCCTCTACCAGCCGCTCAATGGGGCAGGTGGCAAAGTTGTAAATGTTGTACAGCGGCACCGCTGCCCAGATGCAGGCAAGGATCTGCCAGTGCTCGATGCCAAAGGCGGCAAAGAACAGTGTGGAAAGCAAAATAACGCCAACGCTGCCCCAGCAGTAAAAAGAGTGCAGAAGGCTCATCACGCGTTCCTTGTGGTCAAAAGGACAGGCTTCCACAATGGGGCTGGCCAATACTTCGATCAGGCCGCTGCCGATGGCATAGAAGAAAACGCTGATGATGATGCCCACAAAGGGAGCAGCAAACAAGCCGGGCAGGAAGGCCAGCCCGATCAGCCCAGCACCGCAGGCGATCTGAGAGATCACGATGGCTTTGCGATAGCCGATCGCATCCACATACTTGGCACAGATCAGATCCACCACCAACTGGGTGAGGAAAAATACAGTGGGGATCAAAGCCAACTGTCCAAGGGAAATGCCGTACGTGGTGTGAAACATCAAAAATAGCAGAGGGGCGAAATTGGCTGTGATGGCTTGTGTAATAAAGCCTAAATAGCAAGCACGCAGTGTTTTACCGTAGTTCTTTTGCATAATGCGACCGACCCTTCCGTTGAAGATGATGATGAAATTATATCCCATAATGCTCCATTGGTCATTGGACAAAATTGGTTTTTCATGCTACAATATCGCAAAAGCAACAAAAGCAGGTGGCATTATGCAACCCAAAAACAGCTATCCCCGCATTGTGACCGATGATGATATGCGGGAGGCGCAAAGCCATGGAGAGGAAGATTTTCCTTTTCAGTATTATTTAGAAGATATATGGGACTTTGATTTTCATACGGTGGATTGGCATTGGCATCCCGAGTGGGAGTTTGTTGTCGTTCGCCAGGGAAGTGTGCATTGCTCTGTGGGAAACGAAGAGTTTCTTTTGCAGAAGGGACATGGGCTGTTTGTAAACAGCTGCGTTATCCATCGTATGGATGCAGATAGTCACAATCTGATGCCTAATATCGTGTTTTCGCCTGCGTTGCTCGCCCATCCCCAAAGTCGCGTTTACCGCACAGCCATTCAGCCCTATCTGTCGCAAAGTTTGCCTTTTCTGGTTTTTTCACCGGATGTTCCATGGCAGGCTGAGGTTCTTTCTTTGCTGGAAACTGTTTTTGCCCAGCAGGAAGCCAAATCGGATTCGCCCCTTAGAACCTTGGTATTGCTGTTAAAAATTTGGGATTTGATCAGCACACATACAGCACCGCTGGCTGCCCATGAAGAAAGCTCTCAGCGCAATAGCGCCTCCGCTCGCCTTCAAATTATGATGGCGTATATTCATCAGCATTATGTTGATGCCATTACCCTTGATGATATCGCCGCTACCGTGTTCATCAGCAAAAGCAGTGCCTTGCAGATTTTTCAAAACGCCATCCATCTTTCCCCAGTGGCGTATTTGATCCAATACAGGCTTCAAAAGGCGGCTGAACTTTTGCTAAAGACCAATCGGCGTGTAAACTACATTGCAGAAGAGACGGGCTTTCGCAGTACCGGGTATTTTTGCAGGAAATTTCGTGAGCGCTTTGGTCTTTCCCCGTTGCAATACCGTCAGCAGAAAGGTGCGAATCGGAATGCAGAGAATGAGGTGACAACTGTTTCCTAACACGCTGTAAAACATGAGTTAAAAAATGTAATAATTAACTTAAATTTTTGATAACAAATACAAGATCTCAAAAAATGTAGATATTTCAACAGATTTCGTTCACACGGGAGGTGGTGGAGAGTAGCCGTAAGTGGTTTCCAGCGATTGAGAAAAGAAGAAATGCATGTTATAGTATAAATGACCTACAATAGGCTTATTTTGTCTGCAATTATTTATGTACAAACGTTCGCTTTTTAGGAGGGAATGCAAGTATGAAGTATGTACGCCTTAACAGATCCATAGCTTTGATGCTTACTTTGGTTCTGCTCAGCAGCATCTGTTTTGCTGCTTTGGCAGAAACCTTGACAAACAATAGCATGCCTGCTGCAGCCAATGGCGAAGGAGCAACAGCGGAAGCTACGCTGTCTCCTTTTGCAACGCTGCCTATTCCTACAACGACCGTAGAGCCCACTGTCACTGAAGAACCCACAGCAACAGAGGTACCTGCCGCCACCGAGGCGCCCGCAGCAACAGAAGTACCTGCAACTACTGAGGAACCCGCAGCAACGGAGACTCCTGCAGCCACTGAAGAACCCGTTGCTACCGAAACACCCGAAGCAACAGAAATCCCTGTCACCACTGAAGAACCCATGGCCACCGAAGAACCCGTTGCTACGGAGGAACCCATGGCAACAGAGGAACCCGTTGCAACGGAAGAACCTATGGTCACTGAGGAACCCGCTGCCACCGAGGTACCCGCCTTTGAAAGCGGCTACGCATATGCAGCCAGCGGCATGCAGCTCTACACGAGCCGCAGCCAGACAGCTGAAAGCCTGCTGCTCACCACCACAGCCGATGGTTATGTGTATGTGCTGGAAACTTACGGCGAGGAAAGCGATTGGGCGAAGATCTGCCTTGCCTGTCAAGTGGGGGAGGAGACGTTGCTCGTTGAAGGCTATGCACAGCATCTTTATCTGACCCTTACCTCGGTAGAGGAACAGCCGTCGATCGCTGATAGTATTGTGGCTGGTCCTCATCACTGGTTCGGAGATGTACCGCTGACCATTGTATCGGCACAGGCGCCCGTTACCGAAGAA
Source organism: Candidatus Limiplasma sp. (assembly GCA_045538465.1). Lineage (GTDB taxonomy): Bacteria > Bacillota > Clostridia > Christensenellales > Aristaeellaceae > Limiplasma. Next base: position 30,664 of record JAZSRK010000017.1, read on the forward strand.
CCGGAAGCCACCCCCGAACCCACACCGATGCCGGAACCCACAGTGCACATCATTATTCACGCAAACGATGTTATCTACGAGGGCGATACCGTTACCTTGGAGGCAGTCGCCGAAGGCTTTGACCATACACCCGTTTATTCTTGGGAATATCAAGTGCCAGGCGATGAAACTTGGCATACCTGCCAAGGGGCAAATGGAAGTACCTTTTCCTTTGTGGTCAATCAGTACAACAGCCTGTTCCATTGGCGCGTGAATGCTGAATAATGGTTGGTTAAGTTTTCATGGAGGCCTTTGAAATATGAAGAATTCAATGCAAAAGTTTATCGCCATGATGCTATCGATCTTGCTGGTTTTTGGGCAGATCGCTACGCCTGTGCTTGCAGCAACATCTGACGACGTGACCCTCAACGGCAATGTAATGCCTTTGGCGGTTCCGGGCTCTGCAGGAATTTTGGATTTTGATCCCTACTCCGACTATGTGGAGAGCGAGATCGTTCTAACAAACCCAGATACCGGCGCGCCCTATCCGGATGACCACCAGTTTTCCAATGGCGATGAGCTTCGCTTTACGGTGCGTTTTGAGTTGGATGCCAGCAATGCTTGGTATGTTGATAATACTCAACAAAAAGAGTGCAAATATTTGATCCGTGAAGCCTATCGTCAGGGCTACACGGGGCCTGATGATAATGCCCAGCAAACTACGCTGCCTCAGATCGACGAGAATACTGTGTTTACCATTCCCTTCAAAGGGCTACAGTATCTGGCACAGGCCAACAATCTTCCTTGGAGCGAGGCACAGAAGCAGCCAGCCCTTATCGGTGCTACGTATAACGTAGCATTCTATTGGTGGTTGGATCGCGCTACCAATAAGCTTTGCCTCACTTTCACCAAAGAAGCGTTGGATGGTTCTAAGGGCCACGATACGCTCAATAATTTGTTTATCAACGTTAAAGGTGTATTGGATACCAGCCAGCTTTCTGGACAGAACAGTGCTGATTTTACCGTCGGCAATGTGAATTTTCAATTGCCGCTGGCGGCTTCCTACAATATCAGTAAGAATTCCCAGATGGTTTATAACAAAAACACCGGCAACTACGATATCAACTATACTGTAAGACTGAATGTAGACCGTGAGGTGGATCTTTCCGCTACCCAACTGAACATTTTGGATACGGTTTTTGATAATTCTATTATTGGCAAGCCCAGCAATGTGTCGGTAACCACCAACAGCGGCGATGACGTGGGCGTGACCGTTACCAATGTGGACAACAAAAATACCAAGTTCCAGTTTACTTCCAACGATCAAAAGCTGGCAAAGGGCGAGTATGTTATTACCTATACCTCGCCTGTTACCCAAAGTTTTGATTCGCTTTTTGCCAATAATGGCGAGGGCTATAGGAACCTTGGCGGCGACCAGCGCAAGAATGCTGTACAGGTATATCAGGGCAACGAGCCCACCAACACAAGAGCAGATTCCTATCTTAATTGGGTTTCTCCCGGCGAAGAGACCCGCATCCATAAGTCTGCCGTTCATAATGGCAATACCTTAAACTACAACAACATTTACAGGGAAACCGTAAACGGCCAGACGGTTTATTATGTAAACTTCTATCTGGAAGCGAAAATCAAAAACGAAGCAAGCTCCATTACCCTGACCGATGATGGCGGCCAGTGGCTGAGCCATGTAAACGAGCAGCCGCAGCTTTTGTATATTCAAAAGGGGTTGGATGAAGGCTACGACCCCAATACCATGGGCACTGCTCAAGGCGTATCGGTATCCACAGCCGATAATGGTTCTGTGCGTACCTATACGTTGAATGGTTCTCCCATTCCAGCGGGCGTGTACCGTCTTAACTATCGCATGCAATTAAAGCCCGAGGCAGTGGAGCAATTGCTCAGCGGTGCCTCCATGCCCAATATCGTAAACAATGCGACTTTCGCCACACTGGATAACCAGTCCGTACCCCACCGCAATACACAGACGAATGTTTCCATTCCCAATCGTGATGCATCTTCCAAGAGTTATCATGTAACTACGTTGGAGGACGGAACCAAGCTGGTGCAATGGACGCTGAATTTCCGCTGGAATTTCTTCCAAGATGAGGGTCTCAGCAATGTAGTTGATACGTTGACCAACGGCACCTACTATATTGCCGAAGGTTATCCTTTCGTTATCAATAACAATTATCAGCAGCGTGCCTCCATTACAGATGCAGCCAACGCTGGCAATATTGGCGTTGTTTTCAACGAAGACAAAACATCCTTCACCTTTACGCTGGGCAATACCGGCAACAACGAAGAACGGACGGATGCTTTCTATAGCATTACCTATTATACCAAGGTAGAACCGGATGCGGAGGGCAACTATCCTTCGCATACCAATAGTTATGATGTAAATTATTCCTTCAATGGCACCATCGGCGGCGATGAAGGAAACGTAACGGTCAATTTTGATGATCCTTCCGATCCCGATAACCCCAACAACCCTGATGATCCCCAGAACCCCGGAGAAAACGTTATCGAAGTTTCTCCCACGAAAAAACACCAGAGCTCCACGTTCGATAAGAGCAGCCAAACTGTTGTTACCACATGGGAAATCGAAGTGGATCTGTCCAATCTGCCCTTGGAGCGCATGACGTCATTCCAGATCTCCGATGTGATCCCCGATCATATGAAAAACTACATGAACATCACGGATGTCTCTGTGTACGGCAGAGGTCATGATTGGAATGTAGCGGCCAACTTTACCGAGAATACTGATTATACCGTCACCAAGACTTCCGACGATCTGTGGACGGTCACCATGTCCGAAACGGCCTTGAGGGAAGGCTGCGAGAACGTTCGTTGGCTATGCGTCGCTGTTACTACCAGCAGCAGTCTTATCAACCCTTCTCAAGAAGATCAAAATTATCAGAATTTCTGCCGATTGGATTATACCTATTCGCCCGTGAACCCCGAGGCGGAGGATTTTGTTGTATCCAAAACCTCCGATGCTTGGTGCAATTACAAGCGTTTGCTTTCCAAGAAGGAAGTTTCTGCTTACAGCGACTTTTATAACTCCACTACTAATCAATATGCAATGAATCAGGATGGTAAAAACGATATCGTTTGGCAATTGTCCCTCAGGGATACAGCTTTTGTAAATCGCGGTACCGCTACTACCGTTACCATCACCGATACGCTGCCCGTTACAGGGGCTGGTGTGCCTATTTTCCAGTTGATCGAGCCATCTGTCAGAGTTCGTAGTACCTCCGTATACGATGGAAGTGCATCCATCTATATAGAAAATTACACATTGCAAAGCGATGGCAACTGCTTTACGCTTACTTTTGATGTGCCTGCCGATTGGCGGTCCGATACGGTTTATGTGCTCTATTGCTGCGATTTTACCAAAGAGTTCATGTCCACCATTACGGGCGATACCCATCTGAATAATGCAACCAACAACGCTACCGTAGAGTGGGATGGCGGCTCCCAGCAGCTAAAAGCCAATCTTTCCCTGAATATACCGGATAAGCGTCTTAACAAGACCGGTTCAGTCTCCAACGACCATTCCATGGTCAACTATACCATCAAGATCAATGAGTATGGGCAGGATCTGGACGCAACGAGCGATACGCTAGTGCTTACGGATCGGCTCAACAGCAGCAGCGTTGTATATGCGCAGGCCAGCTTTGTGCTTAAGGATAGTTCCGGCAACACCCTTACACGCAGCGGGTATGCATCTGCTAATACATATCGCCTCAAATTCAGCGAAGATGGTAAGAGTTTCGAATTGGAAGTTCCCGATGAGACCAGCTTGACACTGATCTATTTTGCCGATCCCACCATCCAGATCGGTCAGCAGACAGGCAATATTGAAAATGTTGTTTCTCTGCAAAATATCAGCCGTCACTTCACGGTTAACAGCTTCAAGGTAGACATGTCTTCTGCCGGCGCCAGCACTGCGCTGCCCAAGGGCGCATGCGGCGTGATGGTTTATAAAAACGATGGCGAGACAGACCTTCCGCTGGATGATGCAGTCTTTACGATCTACAAAGTAGATCCTCAGCTGCAAGAGACCGAAACCAGCAAAACCGGTACTACGGTCGATGGTCGTACGACCTTCACCTTCCCTGCCGACGAAGAAGGCTTTGGCTTTGATCAGGTCTATTGCCTTCGTGAAACGGAAGCCCCGGAAGGGTATCAAAAGAACGATAATGCGTGGTATTTCTACTTCGTCCAAAGAGATGCTGACGGAGTGGTGATGGAACCCAGCGCATCCGTGCAGGCTACCATTGATGCCTTGACCGCCGTTGGAAAAACTGTTTACGTCAATCCTGAATTGGAAACCTACGTTTATACTGCTGTGAATATGCCGCGAACGCAGATAACGGCTGTCTTTACCTTTACCAAGGTAGACGAGAACGGTGCACATCTTGATGGTGCAAGCTTTACGCTGACGGATGCTGACCAGCAGCCCGTAACTGCGAAGGCAGGCACCACCACTGGCGTGTTCACTTACGAGAACCTGCTGCCCGGCACTTACACCTTGACCGAAATTGCAGCCCCCGCAGGTTATGCAAAGCCCGCCAATACCACATGGACAGTCACAGTAGATGCTACAGGTGCAGTCACCGTCACCGGTGCAGATTACAACACCACCAACAACACCATTACCAATACGCTCATCACTGCTGATTTCACCTTTACCAAAGTGGATGAAAACGGCACGGCGCTTGGCGGAGCGACCTTCACGCTGACAGATGCGCAAGGCAACACCATCAGAGCAGCTGCGAATACGGCGGTTGGCGTGTTTACTTACGAAGATCTGCTGCCCGGTACCTATATCCTTACGGAAACTGCTGCTCCTGTAGGCTACCACCTGCCCGCCAATACCCGTTGGCAGGTGACGGTCGCTCTTGATGGAACGATCTCAGTCATCGGCGCAGACTTCAACACGGCTACCAACACCATTATCAACAAACAGATCCGCCGTATGTTTACATTTACCAAGGTGGATGCAGTTGATGCATCGCTCAAACTGGCCGGCGCACGTTTTGAACTGTCCGGTAATGGTTACAGAGCACAGGCTGATTCTGACCGATACGGCAAGGTGGTATTTACCGATCTGCTGCCTGGCGAATATACTCTGAAGGAAGTCAGCGCCCCCAGCGGATATGTAAGATGCCCCCAGACGTGGAAACTAACGGTACATCTGGATGGTACTTTCGATGTGGATGGTCGTACCAATGTGCGCGATCTCTACCAGATCGCCAATAGCCGCAGTGGATACATTCCTCAGACTGGTGCTATCACTTGGCACAAGGATGTTGTACTTACTTTAGGCTATGTACTGTTCATGCTGGGCGCTGTTATGATGCTTTGTCGCCGTAGGAGGGATCGGCATGAAAAATAAGCTTGCGCTTGTTTTGATGATCGTCGGTGCGCTTATGATGCTCGCCTCTGTAGGAATGACGATGTATCAGGATCACGAAGAAACCGTTGCCAACGAAACAGTAATGGCCGTGACAGATGATGTTCAGCAAGCGGTGCAAAAGAACGCTGCATTTCTTGCGCTCGAGCCGCGACCGGAAGAGCAGCCGGTCGCGGACGAGGCATCAACTGGCGTAGATACGCCGGTTGTAGCTATTGTAGCAACAACCGGTGGATCTGCAGAGCCGACCATCGTACCGGATCCGATCATGGCAGCGGATGAAGCCCCACAAACTATGCCGATCGTTTATGTTGATGGCAAAGCGTATATCGGTATGCTGACGATCCCTTCCTTGGAACTTGATTTGCCCATTCAGGAGCAGTGGAGCTATGCCAAGTTGAAGCAAACACCGTGTCACTACAGCGGCACTGTTTATGAAGGCAACCTGGTTTTGATCGCCCACAATTACGACAGGCATTTCGGTCGCCTCAGTACCCTCAAGCAGGGAGACAGTGTGCTGTTTACCGATGCAAACGGAATGGTCTATTATTTTGAGGTAGAAGTTTTGGAAACGTTGCAGCCCAATCAAAACGACTATTTGACCTCTGGCTTGTGGGACTTGAGCCTCTCCACCTGCACCATCGGGGGAAGGCAGAGAAATGTGGTTCGTTGCCGGAGGGTAGATCCCCTTGCGGTTCCATAAAAAGCTTGGCGCAAAACAGATGAACAGGCCACTTCTCTATCAGTTTCCTGTGTATAGTACATATGAAAGTGTAGGGTTCTTATGTTAAGAGAGTTTTTTGGTATTAACGGCTATCAGCGAGAACCAGAAGGTTTTCTTTCATGGCAGCAATTGGTTTTTGCGACATTCTTTTTCTTCCTGATGGTGGCATTGGCTGTTTGGGTCGGCTTGAAAAATCGCCACCGCAGCGAAAGGGAGAAAAATCGTGTTCTCATCCTTGCTGCACTTACGATCGATCTGTTGGAACTCATCAAGATCATTCTATATACCATCATTAACAATAATCCCAACCATTGGCTCTACGAACTGCCGCTGTTTTGTGCTCCATCCAGATGATCTCTCTTCCCGTTGCTGCATTTACCAAAGGCCGTCTTCGGGAAGCAGCGCTGGACTTTGTGTGCATTTTCGGCGTATTGGGTGCATTGATGGGCACGTATGCAGCAGGAAACATCTATGCTCATACACCGCTTATTTCCTTCCCATGTATTGTTTCTGCCACAACGCATTGTATATCCGGTTTTGCTGCGTTGTATATCATGATCGTTGGGCTTAGCAGCATGAAGCGGGAAAATATCTTTATTACTTTTGCTATTCTGTTTTTCTTCTGTGCAGCAGCCTATGTTGTCAATCAGTTGATCGGCTATAATTACATGTTCCTTTCTCAGGGCGATGGTACCCCTTACGATATCCTCTATAATCTGGTAGGAGGCAGCAAGGTTTGGTATCCGCTGGGGGTGGTTGCATTGTTCATTATCTACATCTCTTTGTATTATGGTGTTTATCACTTCATTGTAAGCCGCAGAGCTAAAAGTAAGAATGTAAGCGCTTGATGCGCAACGATTTCGAACAAACGATTCAGGGCACTTTGTCATTTCAGTTTATAGGCTGGAATGCAAAGTGCCTTTGTTTTGGCTGGTAATGCATGTGTAGCTTGAATAAAGAGTCATCCGGCATAACCGTCACACAATCTGCCCGCGGCTAATTAGATCAATTCGAAATTCAACACGAAATTGTTGCGATTTTCTTCCCAACCAAGGTTCGCATCTTGTAATCACTTCGCAACAATGGTATAATAAAGGTTGTATCGAAAGGAGGGAAGGCCATGCAGAGCATGACCGGTTACGGACGGGGACGCGCCTGTCAAGAGGGACGGGAAATGGTGGTAGAGCTTAAGTCTGTTAACCATCGGTACCTTGATCTTTCGTTCCGCATGCCAAAGAATCTCGGCTTTGTAGAAGATACACTGCGTACAGCCTTGCAAAAGTCACAGGTCGACCGGGGCCATGTGGATGTATCGGTCACCTACACCAATACCCGCGAGGATGCCCGCACCTTGGACGTGGACGAAGCCCTGCTGAGCTCCTTTCGTCAAGCAGTTGCCAAAGCAGATGCTCTGTTGTCCGGCTTCCAGAGCGTCACGGTGGGTGAAGCGCTCACGCTCAGCGGTGCGCTTACCATTGCACAAGCAGATGAGGATACCGAGGCCGTCAAAGCATTGGCTGCCGAAGCTGTAGAGCAGGCACTGGCTGCGCTGCTGGAAATGCGCACGCAGGAAGGCGAAAACCTTCGTGCGGATCTACGCTTCCATCTGGCCACCGTGGCCACCCTTCGGGAGCAGATCGCTCAGCATGCGCCCACAGTGCCTCAGGAATACCGCAAGCGGTTGGAAAACCGTTTGAAGGAGTGGCAGGTAGAAGGCGTGGAGCCTCAGCGCATTGCGCAGGAAGTTGCTATTATGGCAGACCGCTGCGCCATCGACGAAGAACTGAGCCGCCTCAGCAGCCACATCGCACAGTTTGAAGATATCCTCGCCAACGAAAGCAAACCCGGTAAAAAACTGGATTTTCTCCTGCAGGAGATGAACCGCGAGGTAAATACCATCGGTTCCAAGGCTTCCGATGCACAGATCGCAAAGGCAGTTGTCGAAGCCAAGTGCACGCTGGAAAAGCTGCGTGAGCAAGTACAGAATGTGGCCTGACGGAAGGAAAGGAACCGTATAATGAAACTCATCAATATAGGCTTTGGCAATATGATCGCCGCAGAGCGCATCATCGCCATTGTCAGCCCGGATAGTGCACCCGTCAAACGGATGATCCAAGAAGGCCGGGAACGTCATTGCATTATTGATGCAACACAGGGGCGGCGCACACGAGCCGTCATCCAGACCGATAGCGACCATATCGTACTGTCTGCCATTCAGCCGGAAACCATTGCCGGTCGAGTGGCGGGTAAGGAACCTATTACCAAAGACGACGAAAGAGAGGCATAGGCATGAAGATCGACCAAAAAGGAATGCTGCTCATCGTGTCCGGTCCGTCCGGCGTTGGCAAGGGAACATTGGTACAATTGCTGAAGGATTACGATCCAAACTTCGTGCTCTCCTGCAGCGTTACCACCCGCGATCCTCGCCCTAATGAGATCGAAGGAGTCCACTACCATTTCATTACCGATGCCGAGTACGACCAGATGCTGGCAGAGGATGCCTTTCTGGAACATGCTGTGGTTCACGGCAACCGCTATGGTACCCCTCGCAAGCCTGTAGAGAAGCTGCTGGCCGAAGGTAAGAATGTTATTCTGGAGATCGACCCTCAGGGCGCTATCGCCGTTATGGAAAATCCCAACGCGGGCGATTATGTCAGCGTGTTCATCCTGCCGCCCAGCTATGCAGAGCTTCGCCGTCGGCTTACCGAGCGCAATACGGAAGAACCCGAGGTGGTGGAACGCCGTATGAACAACGCCCGTATCGAGATCGCTAAACTGGATCGTTACCAGTACACCATCATCAACAAAACGCTGGAAGCCGCCTTTGAAGAGTTCCTTCAGATCGTAAAAGCCGAAAGCAAGCGTACCGTGCGCTATATGCCAGAAATTCCCGAAGAATGAGAATATAGGAGGAAAAGAATATGTCTATCGTCGAGCCTAACATCGTAGAACTGTCCGAGAAGGTGGATTGCCGTTACACGCTGGTAGTGGAAGCCAGCAAGCGCGCCCGTCAGCTGGTGGACGAAAAGGAACCCCTCATCGATGCCAAGGATATGAAGCCCCTGAAGATCGCTGTGGAAGAAATCAACCGCGGCTTGCTTACCTACGAGCGGGACGCCGATGTAACGGAGGATTGATATGCTCACCGGCAAACATGTGGTGCTGGGCGTAACGGGCGGTATTGCCGCATACAAGGCGTGCGAAGTGGTTTCCCGACTGCGTAAGCTCCATGCCGAGGTGGATGTGATCATGACTGAAAACGCCACCAAGCTGGTTGCGCCGCTCACCTTCGAGACCCTCAGCAACCGCCCGGTGTGCGTTGATACCTTTACCCGTGTGGAAAGCTGGGATGTAAAGCATATTTCGCTGGCACAGAAGGCGGATGTGTTTCTGGTTGCCCCTGCCACTGCCAACTTGATGGCCAAGTTGGCGCATGGTATTGCAGATGATATGCTCTCCACCACGCTGCTGGCCACCAAAGCGCCCATTCTGCTGGCGCCTGCTATGAATACGGGCATGTGGACGGCGCAGGCTACACAGGAAAATCTGCAAACTTTGCTGACACGTGGTGTGCATACGGTGGGTCCGGCCAGCGGCGTGCTGGCCTGCGGCGATACCGGAGCAGGGCGCATGAGCGAGCCGGTGGAGATCGTGGAAGCTGTTTGCCACCTGCTGACTGCTAAACAGGATCTGCAAGGTATGAAGGTATTGGTCACCGCTGGCCCTACCGTAGAACGGATCGATCCTGTGCGTTACCTGACCAACGATTCCTCCGGCAAAATGGGCTATGCCATTGCCCAAGCCGCCGTGGAGCGCGGAGCACAGGTGACTATCGTTTCCGGCCCGGTGCATCTTGCGCCGCCACAAGGGGCGCAGGTGCTGCCGGTACAGTCCACTATGGATCTGTACCGCACCATGCTGGAAAATGCGCCTGCGCAGGATATCGTTATTCAGGCTGCAGCCCCGGCCGATTATCGGGTGGAGAGTCCTGCGGATCAGAAGATCAAGAAGCAGGATGGCGAAAGCCTTGTGTTGACACTGGTAGAGAACCCTGATGTGGCGAAAGCGGTGGGCGAAAATAAACGACCCGGGCAGGTGTTGGTGGGTTTCGCAGCTGAGACCCAGCAGGTGACGGAGAATGCCATCAAGAAGCTGCACAAAAAGAATCTGGATATGATCGTTGCCAACGATGTGACCGCAGAGGGTGCTGGCTTCGGAGTGGATACCAACATCGTTACCCTGATCACCGAGGATGGGCTGAGCGCTCTGCCTAAAATGACCAAGCGGCAAGTAGGCGACCGTATTCTGGATGAAGCCCTGCGGCTATACCAGCAAAAGCATTGATATTTAAACGACGGACAGGTAACTGCCCGCCGTTTTTTGTTATGTATGATAGGTTTTGATATTCACTGCAAAAAAATTATTCTAAATCTATTGACAAACTATATCGCCATCCGATATAATCAACTCACGATATATCGAGTGTCGATATATCGGCAAACAATACAGGAGGCGTATGATGAACGAAACTTTGGTTCTGACAGAATCCACTTACTACATCTTGCTTTCTTTGCATACGCCGCAACATGGTTATGGCATTATGCAGCAAACGGAGCAGATGTCTGGCGGGCGAGTGCGCTTGGCAGCAGGTACGCTGTATGGTGCGCTGAATGCCCTGTGCGAGAAAGAGTGGATCAAGCAGTTGCCCATTGAGGATGGAAGCCGTAAAAAGCAGTATCAGCTTACGGAAAAAGGTCAACAGGTACTAAGGACCGAATTGAACCGCTTGCGCCAGTTGGTGGCCAATGGCGAAGCGATTTTGGGAGGAGAAGCGTAATGGAAAAGAAGACTGTGAGAAAATGGATGTGGGCATGGAATTTTGATAAGGAAGAGGAATGGCTTAACCAGCAGGCACAAAACGGCTGGGTACTGGATGGTTTGGGCTTCTGCACCTATCATTTTGTTAAGTGTGAGCCCGACGAGTATACCGTACGTATGGAAATGAAGCCCATGAAGGAATTGGGCAGCAATTGTGATGATTATATCCGCTTTTTGGAGGAAACGGGCGCAGAATACATCGGGCGCATGGTACAGTGGATCTATTTCCGCAAAAAGACGGAACTTGGCACGTTCGATCTGTTCTCCGATCTGGATTCCCGCATTGCTCATCTGGACAAGATCGCTAAAATGATGCTGATCATTCTGTTTGCAAATCTTGTAATAGGTTTGGTAAACAGTTTCAACTTTGTTAATATGGGTTGGCTGAACCTGTTGTGCGCTGCCCTGTTGGCGTATGCTACAGGCCGCATCCACGGCAAAAAGGAATCGTTGGAAAAGGAACGGCTGCTTCGGGAATAATGCCCGGTTTTTCCAGTGCGAAAAAGCAAAAGATGCAAAACGGCGGTACAGCGCAAACAAAGCGTTGGCCGCCGTTTTTGCCATCAACCCCCATACATGGAACAGGCAAAAAAGACACATCCTACCTCCAGCAAACCGTGAAATGGGAGGTACAGGTCTTGATCAGTGTGATCTTATTCGGAATTCAGCTGCTGGTAACAGTGGTGGTCGGGGTCTATTTCTATTCGCAATTGCGGGCCCAGCGTAAGAGCCAGCCCACCCAGCGCAGGGATAGCGGGCGTGAATATGAGAAACTGCAAAAATTGCGGGCGCTCCATCTCAGCGAACCGTTGGCAGAAAGGGTACGACCCACCCAATTTAGCGATATCGTGGGGCAGGAAGATGGTATCAAGTCGCTCAAGGCTATTTTGTGCGGCAAAAATCCGCAGCATGTGATCATCTATGGCCCTCCCGGTATTGGCAAAACCTGCGCTGCCCGTTTGGTGCTGGAGGCTGCCAAAAAAAGCCCGGGTACGCCCTTCGCCAGCGATGCGCCCTTTATCGAGATGGATGCCACCTGTGTACGTTTTGATGAACGCGCCATTGCTGACCCGCTGATCGGCAGTGTTCACGACCCGATCTATCAAGGCGCTGGGCCTCTCGGGGTGCAGGGCATTCCCCAGCCCAAACCGGGCGCTGTGACCAAGGCCCATGGCGGCGTTTTGTTTTTGGATGAGATCGGAGAGCTTCACCCAGTGCAAATGAACAAACTTTTAAAAGTCTTGGAAGACCGCAAAGTTATGCTGGAATCTGCCTATTACAATGCAGACGACCATGCAGTGCCCCGGTATATTCACGATATCTTTAAAAATGGGCTCCCGGCAGATTTTCGTCTGGTGGGCGCAACCACCCGCAGCCCCAGTGAGATCTCTCCGGCGCTTCGCTCTCGCTGCATGGAGATCTATTTTCGCGCATTGGAACCGGATGAGGTGGCAGATATCGCTATGCATTCCGCAGAGCGTGCCGGTTATACGATGACCAAGGAAGATGCGGAAATGGTAGGTAGGTTTGCCTCCTGCGGCAGAGACGCTGTGAATATCGTACAGATGTGCGCTGGGCTTGCCCAATTGGAGGAACGCAAGACGATCCATACCAAGGATGTGGAATGGGTGGTCTATTCCGGTCATTACGCCGCAAGACCGGAGCAGCGTGCAGACACTAGCGACCGGGTAGGCGTTGTACACGGGCTTGCGATCGTGGGCAGCCATCAGGGCGCAACCATGGAAATTGAAGCAGTGGCACAAAAAGGCAGCGGCAGGCTTCACATTACCGGCATTGTGGAGGAGGAGGAAATGGGCAGCGAGAATCGCCGCATCCGGCGCAAATCCACAGCCAAAAGTTCCCTTGAAAACGTGATGACGCTGCTGAGCAGCATGGGTTATCCCACAGAAGAATATGACCTGCATATCAATTTTCCCGGCGGCACACCGGTGGATGGGCCTTCTGCAGGTGTCGCCATGGCCGTGGTAACTGCCAGCGCGCTTACGGGCCGCCCTGTGGATGGGCGCGTGGCAGTAACCGGCGAAGTATCGGTGCTGGGGCAAGTAAAGCCTGTGGGCGGCGTGCCCGGCAAGGTGGAAGCAGCGCAGCGGGCTGGGTTGACCACTGTGCTGATCCCTGCAGAAAACCAGCTGGAACGCTTTGAGCATATCAACATTGAGGTAAGCCCGATCCGCACGCTGAAAGAGGCGCTGGAGCGTATGCTGTTGCCCAGTATGCAGCGTATTCCGAACGAGGTCTGCTCCATACCGTATGCAGCCGAGGCAGGGGTGCAGCCTGCGCTCCCCGTATTGATTGCAGGCGAGAAGCTGGCCAGCGGAGAAAGCAGCACCTGCCTTCCCTGAAATTGCCCATTTGTGACAATCTGCGCATGTGACTTGCATTTGTACCTTGAACCCGATATAATCATTCAGGGCTTTTGCCTTTTATGATGTCCGTCTGCTTTTGCAGGCGTTTGGAGGTACATATGCAGGAAACGAACCGCAAAACGCTGCGTAAATCGCTGCCGTTGTTGCCGCTGCGCGGGATCATGGTATTCCCGCACATGGTAATGCATTTTGATGTGGGTCGTCCTAAGAGCGTAGCAGCTCTGGAAAAAGCAATGATGGATGACCAGCTGATTTTTCTCGTGGCCCAGAGGGATGCGGATGTTGATGACCCCAAGAATAGCGATCTGTACCGGGTGGGTACGGTAGCACGCATCAAGCAGGTGCTCAATCTTCCGGGCGATAGCATTCGTGTGCTGGTGGAAGGTCTCCATCGGGCAGTGCTGCTTCGCATAACGGAGACCGAGCCGCATCTGGTGGCGGAGGTGCGCAATGTTACCAAGTCTATAGACGACCCCATGGAACTGAAGGCACTGGTACGCACCACCCATCAGTATTTTGAAGAGCTGGCCAGAGTCAGCAAGCGCGTTTCTCAGGAAACGCTTCAATCTGTTCTGTCTGTAGACGACCCTGAGCAACTGGCAGATATTATCGCTGCTAATGTGCTCACCGAACTTACAGACCGGCAGTCCGTGCTGGAAAAGTTGAAAGTGAGCCAGCGCTTGGAAGCAGTTTGCGCTATTCTCCTTAGAGAGATCGAACTGACCGGCGTTGAAAAACAAGTACAGAGCCGCATCAAGACCCAGATCGAGCAAAACCAGAAGGATTATTACCTTCGGGAACAGATCAAGGCCATTCAGACCGAACTGGGCGATAAGGACGGTACCGAAGTAGAAGAACTGCGGGAACGCCTTGCCAATACACCCTTGAATGAGGAAGCGCGCCAGAAGGCCCTCAAGGAGATCGAACGCCTGAGCCAGATGCCTCCGGGCATTCCGGAGATCAATGTGACCCGTACCTACATTGAATGGATCTTGGATCTTCCGTGGGGCAAAACCACCACCGATCAGCTGGATCTGAAGCGGGCACGCCGGGTGCTGGATCAGGAGCATTACGGCATGGAACAAGTTAAGGAGCGCATTATCGAATATCTGGCAGTTTTGCGCATGAAGCAGGATATGAAGGGGCCCATCCTTTGCTTTGCAGGCCCTCCCGGTGTGGGTAAGACCTCTATTGTGCGTTCCATTGCCAAAGCCGTCGGACGCGAGTTTGTGCAGATGTCTTTGGGCGGCGTGCGGGATGAAGCGGAGATCCGCGGTCATCGCCGTACCTATGTAGCCGCGATCCCCGGACGCATCATTGCGGGTCTTAAGCAGGCCGGCACCACCAACCCGGTGTTTCTGTTTGACGAGATCGATAAGCTGAGCCGGGATAGTCACGGCGATCCGTCCGCAGCCCTGTTGGAAGTGCTGGACGGCGAGCAGAACCACGCCTTCCGGGATCACTATATGGAGCTGCCCTTCGATCTGAGCCGGGTTATGTTCATCACCACCGCCAATAGTGTGGATACCATACCGCCTGCCTTGCGCGACCGTCTGGAGATCATCGAGGTTTCCAGCTATACCGAGGAAGAAAAACTGCGCATTGCTAAAAAGCATCTGCTGCCAAAGCAGATAACGGCGCACGGTCTCAAGAGCGGCAGTGTGCGCATGCAGGAAAAACTCATCAGCACCGTTATTGAGGATTACACCCGGGAAGCCGGTGTTCGTCAGTTGGAACGGGTGCTGGCAAAAATCGTCCGCAAAGCCGCTGTCGAAATGCTGGATAAGGATACCAAGCAAGTCGCCATGAGTTTGGATAAGCTGCGCAACTATCTGGGCGCAGCCCGCTATACCCGTGAAGGGCTGGATCATGTGGATCTCATTGGCGTTGTCAACGGTCTGGCATATACCTCCGTAGGCGGCGAATTGTTGCCTGTGGAATGTGCCATGATGGAAGGCACAGGCGTTTTGCAGCTTACCGGCAGCCTTGGCGATGTAATGCAGGAAAGCGCTAAAGCAGCGCTTAGTTGGGTGCGCGCCCATTGCACTGCTTGGGGTGTAAACGCCGAGTTCTTCCGTAAACATGATATTCATATCCACGTGCCGGAAGGCGCTGTGCCTAAGGATGGCCCCAGCGCAGGTGTAACGCTCACCACTGCGCTGGTCAGTGCGCTTCTGTCTCTGCCGGTACGCCAGAGTGTGGCCATGACGGGCGAAGTAACGCTCCGTGGCCGAGTGCTGCCCATTGGCGGTCTAAAAGAGAAGCTGATGGCTGCCTACCGTGCGGGTGTAAAAACGGTGCTTATTCCCAGCGAGAACATGAAAGACTTGGAAGATGTGGCAGAGGTAGTGCTTGCTAAGCTGACCATTCAGCCTGTAGAAGATGTACGGCAGGTGTTGGAGGTCGCGCTGGCGCAGCCCTTGCCGGAGGCGGAGGTGCAGCATGGAGATTAAGCAAGCTTCCTTTGTGACCAGTCTGGCGAAGTACCACGAAAATCCGCCCATCCAATTGCCTCAGCTGGCTGTAGTAGGCAAGAGCAATGTGGGCAAAAGTTCACTGATCAACTCCCTGTGCAATCGCCGCAAGCTTTGCAAAACCAGCGCTACTCCGGGAAAAACCCGTCTCATCAACGTGTTCCTCATCAATGAGGCTTTCCATTTGGTAGACTTGCCAGGCTATGGCTTTGCCAAAGTAGATAAGGCGGAGAAACAGCGCTGGGGCGATATGATGGATACCTATTTTCAGGAAAGCAACTATCTGATGCATGTATTGCACCTGGTAGATATCCGTCACGAACCCACGCAGGATGATATCGCCATGAACAAGTATTTTCGCCAAATGGACATTCCCTTTACAGTGGTGGCTACCAAAGCGGATAAGATCAGTCGCGGGGCCCGTATGAAGCACATCGCGCCGATTTGCCGTGCGCTGCTCGTACAGCCGTGGGAGGTCATTCCCTATTCCAGTGAAGATGGCTTCGGAAGGGATAAGGTGTTGGATCTGATCGACGATGTGCTTTACGGCGAAGAGCCAGAAGAGACGCGAGCTGCCCCGGAGGCATAACGAAAGACACCATTCGCTACAGCGCGCATAGCATGCAGTATCCTCCTGTTGATAACGCAGAAAGGAGCGAAAGCATGCAGCAGCGTTACCTGTATATGAAACCGGCGCTACAGCCCAGCGAGGCTGTTCTGCTGCCGGCGCTTACCAGACGTAAATGGCCAGAACTGCCGGCAATGGAGCCGCTTCGTACCCCAATGTCCAATGGCTTTGTGCCTGTCAGCGGCGATTGGAACGGGCAAACCACAGCCCTGAGTACGCGGGTGCGCTCCGTGGGCAGCATGGCCGGTCGGGGCGTGCTTAGAGCAGTTGGTGCCATGGAAAACCCTTATGCAAGAAAAAGCACCAATGGTTTCAGAAGAAGAGCCGGACGGAGCACGTACACAGCTTGGTCGGGCCGATAAACGAGTGCGGCGTCCTTCCCATCAGGGAGGGACGCCGTTGACTATCCAATAAAAGCCAACAGGAATATAGCGAAAGAAGGCTCCGTTGGCGGAGGGGATACCTTTGCCAACGGAGCGATGGAAAAATAGCTTTGTTAATAGGAACGGCGAACTTATCGAACGAATAATTGAGTCACATACACAAAGCCCTGTGCGTCGGTTACCACACCAATGCCTACCTTCGTCCAGCTGGATGATAGAATGTTTTTTCTGTGGCCGTCGCTGCTCATAAAGGCGGCTTGCGATTTTTCTACCGTGGCATGGTGGGCGATGTTTTCACCAACAGCTTGAAAAGTGTAACCTAAGCTTTTTAGCATTTGGGAAGGAGAGCCGTAAGTAGGGGAGTTGTGAGCAAAATATCGGTTGGTCTTCATATCGCTGCTTTTGAGGCGGGCTATGGCGCACAATGCAGGATCCAGCGTTAAAGGAGCTTTTCCGTTTGCTTTTCGGTCTTGATTAAGCAAAAGAAATGCAATTTCCTCTTGCGTGCCTACATATCCCGTAGTATAATCTTCGTCTGTAGAGGGGGTAGGCGTTGCAACGATAGGTTTTTTGCTGGTTTCCGGCTGCGGGGTCGCAGTGGGATGAGGCGTAAACGAGATCGTTGGCTTAGGCGTCTGTGTTCTCTCGGGTATGAATGGCGGTGTTAGCGTCGGTTTTGCAGTCGGAGCGGCGGTGGCTATCGGCTCCTTTGTGGGCGTGGCTTCAAGCGGCTGCTGGGTGAGCACAGGCACCATGGTCGGCTCAGGTGTAAAGTGCGGCACTTGTGTCAAAACCGGTCGGTCATCCACTGGTGTTGCAGATGCGAAGGGGTCAGCCTTACCGCTGTAGGGCGTGTGTGGAGTATGCCATGTAGCTTCTGCCTGTGCAGCAGTACTTGTGCCAAGCGCCACCGCCAAAAGAAGGGACAGCGTCTTCTGTTTCTTTTCCATAGGAACCTCCGTATTCTTCAGAATGTGTGCTTCAAGCAATAAAATCGTAATATATTCGTAATATAATTACAACGATTTTACCAGCCGCATTCCAAGGTAATCTATCCCACGGTATCAAAGGACGTCGGTCCGCAATCATTAGAGGGGGAACACAAAATGAATCTGGTAAAATGCCCAAGGTGCGACCTGAATTACATCCAGGAAACCGAAAAGCTGTGCAAGGTCTGTATGCGCGAAATGAAAGGCGAACAGGCTTCCGAAGAAATGGAACTCTGCTCTGTGTGCAACGCAGCGCCTGCATTGCCGGGTCATGATGTGTGCCTTGGCTGCCTGAAAGAAATGAATACCGGTAGTGCCGCCAGCGATCAGGATGAAGGCCGTGTAAACGAAAACACGCTGCCTGAACTGAATTCTGTCAGCACGATGGATGAGATCATTCCTCAGATCCACGAAGATATTCCGGAAAATGAGTACGGTGATATTCAAAACGAACTGTCTCTGGAAGACATGATTGAAGAAGAAAATCAGGATGAGGAAGAGGAAGACGACGAATAAACTTCCTTAGCGGGCGAAAGAGAGGGACGCATGGCTGTATTTGCAATAGGCGATCTGCATTTGCCGGGGCATAGCGAAAAACCTATGGATGTGTTTGGCGCTCATTGGGAAAACCATTTTGCCACCATTTCACAGCATTGGCAGCAGATGATCGCTCCATCCGATGTGGTGCTCCTCCCCGGCGATACCAGCTGGGCAATGCAGCTGGCCGAGGTGCAGGACGATTTGCGTGCCATAGAGGCTTTGCCGGGTACCAAATTGTTTTTGCGCGGCAACCACGATTATTGGTGGAATGCCATTGGCAAAGTGCGAAGCATGCTGGGGCCTAACAGTTATGCGCTGCAAAACGATGCTGTTGCTGTGAATGGGCAGGTGTTCTGCGGCACACGCGGGTGGATGTTTCCCACCCTTACACAGCCGCTGGGCGAACAGGATGAAAAAGTATTTCTGAGAGAATGCATGCGCCTGAGAATGTCTCTGGATCAGGCAGTCAAGCTGTCCGGTGGAGAACCGGTGGTGGTGATGATGCATTTTCCGCCCCTTTTTGCTGATAGCACCTCCACTGCCTTTACAGATATTCTGGATGAGTATCCTGTGCAGCATGTTGTGTATGGACACTTGCATGGCCATGGTATCAAAGTAGCGTTTGAAGGGGAGCGAAAAGGCATCCTTTACCACTTGGTATCTTGCGATGCATTGGGTTTCTGCCCTAAGCAGATAGTGGGCACTGATGAATGTTAACAAAATTATAAACAAAATATTAAGAAATTGTAACAATTAAAACAAGAACACGCGTTCGAGCGATTGTTTCCAACCCTTTGTGACTACAAAGGTCAACTCCAATCAGATTTTTTAGGAGTAAGAACAGTCAAGAACGGGCGTTCTTGTTTTTTGTTGTTCAAAAAATGCCGAAGAGGTGTCTGAAGGCCTTGTGCCATAAGGGTTTGGGATTGTCAACCATCCGTCGGTGTGCTATAAATGTGTCATGGAGTGGTTGGCAAGCCCTAAAAAGGGAGCCAAATAGTAACTTGGTGGGGAGGATGCGCGATGGACGAGAATCAGCGAAATGCCGTAGCTGATGAGCCTGTACGGCAATTGCCGCGCTCCTTTACCTTCTTTGGCTGTTACGACCACTCCCTCGATAGCAAAGGGCGCCTCATCGTACCCAATGCATACCGCAAACCACTGGGCGAAACCTTTACCGTAAGTGTTACGCCGGATGGCGAGGGCATTGCACTCTACCCCGAAGGCGTATTCGATGAGCTGCTGGCCGATCTGTACCAGCTCAATCGTCTGGATGAATCCCTGCAAAAGTATCTGGCCTATTTGGGCAAGATGAGCTACCGCTATATGGAAGTGGACAGTCAGGGACGTATTTTGATCCCCGCTAAGCTTCGCCAAAGAATTTTGGGCGATGCCAAAGAACTGGAAGTTAGCGGTGCAATGGATCATGTGCGCATCGTAGATAGCGCCAAGGGCAGCGAAGAGGACGATTTCTTCGACCTCAACCGCAAAGATATTATTCGCAACGTTAGTAAACTTAAGTCTGAACAAATGGCACGGAAAGGAGATGCGTAAGCGATGACGAATGACTATCAATTTGTTTATGGTAGGTCTAATGCAGATAAGGTGGAAGGATTGGTACCCAATCCCTACCGCAGAATGACCGTCAGCGATTCTGTCGATATGTCTGACAGCATTTGGGATAGCCGTACCGGCCGTCTGGTCTCTGATGCAACAGAAGAGCGCCGTCGCCGTCGAGTGCAGGGCATGACCATTGAACTGAATCATCTGAACGAAAACGAAGCTCGCTGCTGTAAATGGGCGCAGTGGGGCGTGCTGGGCAAGCGCATCAATTTTTCTACCGCTATGGTCATTTTGATGGCGCTGTTTGTACTGTTTGGCATGTTTACTTTGAGCCACCGTTCTTCTTTGGAAGATTGGAATGACAAGTACGAGATCGCTATGCGCGGCGTTTCGCAGGTTCGCGAGGAGAACGACGCCATTCAAGAACGAATCGATAACGCTAAGCGGGAAGAGGACATCACCTACAGGGCTGCCAATGAGCTGGGCATGATTCGTGCGGGCGACGCCCACACCATTCCGCTTACTGCAGTGGATGCATATCCCCAGCAGGCTGTGCAGACCGGTTATACCGCCGAAGTGGTGGTTGATGGTTGGGGCGAAGAGGAAACTGTACCGTATACGGCGAAAGTTGATTGATTTGTAAAAAGACCACTGTTTTGGTCGGAAGTATCATAACCACAGGCTGAAAAGCATACAACCCATTATCAAGCATAATGGGGGAAGGTGTATGCAAACTGAGCTACATGTGCGCAGAAGAATACTGGGGCTTTTGGTTTTGTTTGCCTTTGTATTTTTGGTATTGTTTCTGCGCATCGCATATTTGACTACCTTTCGCTCTGCCGCGCTTACACAGCGCGGCATTCGTCAATGGACCCGAGAAGGCACCGTCTATGCCAGACGTGGACGCATTTTGGATCGAAACGGCGAAACGCTGGTAATGAGTGCAACGGCGTACATCGTTAACGCTGACCCCAGAAAGATCGAAGATCCTGAGGCGTTTGCTGCACTGGTCGCTCCGGTGCTTTCCATCAGTGAAGAAACCGTGCTCAGCCGCATCAGCGACCGAACAAAAGCTTCTGTCACATTAAAAAGGCAAGTTTCTGCAGAAGTGGTGGATGTGCTGCGCAAGTTGCAGCTCAGCAGCGACGAGACGATAGCTGCACTGGCGAATGCAATATTGTTTGATGAGGATGTTCGCAGAGTGTATCCTCGGGGTGCGTTTCTTGTGCAGGCACTTGGGTTGACCAACATCGACAACGTTGGTCAGTCGGGCATTGAGATGCAATACGATCAGCTGCTCAGAGGCGTTGAGGGACGAATTCTCAGAACGGTGGACGGGCATAACAATACCGTATATGATAGCGGCAATCTCTACGTGGAGCCGCAGGATGGCAACGACCTGAAGCTGACCATTGATGTCAACATTCAGGAGATCTGCGAAAAGGCGATGCGGGAATGCTATCAGGTAAACAAGGCGCAGGCCGTGCACGTTATCGCTATGGATCCCTATACCGGAGCAATATTGGCGATGTGCTCCAAACCGGATTACGACCCCAACGACCCGCCCCGCAACGAAGCGGATGCCTTGCAGCAGCTGATGCGTATTCGCCTCATCTGCGATGCCTACGAGCCCGGTTCCACGTTTAAGATCCTTACGGCAGCTGCAGCGCTGGATAGTGGTATCACAACCCCGGAGGAAGGATTCTATTGCTCCGGCAAGATCAAAGTGGATGGCGATACGATCCGCTGCTGGGGCAATCCCCACGAAAGCGAGAGCATGGCGCAGGCTTTGGAAAACAGCTGCAATCCGGTGTTTGTGGAACTGGCGCTGCGCATAGGGCCCGAACGATTCTACAGCTATATCCACGCCTTCGGTCTTGGTGTGAAAACCAATGTTGACTTACAGGGGGAGGGAAGTGGTATACTGATACCGGTCAGATCTGTCAAGAATGTGGATCTGGCACGGATCGGTTTCGGGCAGAGCATTGCGGTCACACCGCTGCAGTTGCTTACAGCAGCCTGCTCCGTCATCAATGGCGGGCGGCTGATGCGCCCCTATCTTGTTGCGGAAGTGCTCACGCCGGAGGGGGAGGTTCTGCAAAGAACGCAACCCAAGGTGGTCGCCCACCCTATCAGCGAAGAAACCTCCATGACCATGCGGCTTCTTCTGGAAAATGTGGTCAGTGTGGGCGGTGCCAAAAATGCCCGGATAGACGGTTACCGCATCGGCGGAAAAACCGGCACGGCACAGGTTTACAAGGACGGGCGCATCGTTAGCAATGTTCACATCGGTTCCTTTCTGGGCTTTGCTCCGGCAGACGACCCGAAGATCGCCCTGTTGGTGATCGTAGACGAGGCAGATGTGCCGGTGGACTACGGCGGCACAACAGCAGCTCCCTTCGCTCGACAAATTCTTGCGGATGTGTTACCTTATTTAGGTGTCGAGAGCAATGCCGGAGAGACGGAACAAATCGTTCTGCCGGATGTGAAGGGGCAAGCGCTGTGGCAAGCAAGGCAACAGATGGAAGGCCTTGGCTTTACCGTGTTGACAGACGGCGGCGATGGCAGCGCACCCGTGACGGCGCAAATGCCGCGCGCAGGCGCATCTCTGGCGAAGGGCGGGCAATTGATGCTCTATACGCAACAGCAGCCGGAGGCGGAGACGTTGGTCTGCGTACCCGATCTGTATGGTCTTTCACTGGCTGAAGCTTCCGCAATGCTGCGGCGGCGGGGGCTGGAGATGGAATTGGACGGCAGCGGCTTCGCTGTTGAACAGGTTCCGGCAGCGGGCGAATTTGTTTCACCCGGAACGCTCGTAAAAGTAACATTTGTTTTCCCAAACCCATAAGGATGGAGGAATACCAATGCTGTTAAAGGATTTGCTGACAGAGGTACCGTGCATTGCGGAAACCACCGGAAATATGATGGTCGAGATCGATCACCTGATCACCGACAGCCGTGAACAAACTGTCAACGGTCTGTTCTTCTGCATTCCCGGTGCACGGGTGGATGCCCACGATTTTGCACCGCAGGCAGTAGCGAATGGTTGCGTGGCTTTGGTGGTAGAACGCATTCTGCCCCTGCCTGTGCCGCAATTGCGGGTGGAAAATGTCCGTTCTGCAGTTGCTTATATAGCAGCAGCCTTCTTTGGTCACCCTGCACGCAGACTGCGCATGATCGGCATCAGCGGTACCAAGGGCAAAACCACTACCAGCTTCCTGCTGAAGGCGATCATGGAAAAAGCGGGCTATGCCACTGGTCTTATCGGCACCACCGGCAACATGATCGGCGAAAAACGCATCAAAAGCAACCTGACCACCCCCGATCCCATCGACCTGCATCGCTGCCTTAAGCAAATGGTGGATGAGGGCGTGGAGGTAGTGGTAATGGAAGTGAGCGCCCACGCGGTGGATATGCACCGCTTGGATGGTATTACCTACGAAGCTGCTTGCTACACCAACTTGTCGCAGGATCATCTGGATTATTTCGGTACGATGGAGAACTATTTCGAAACGAAGAAAAGTTTCTTCATGCACGGAGCAGTGCTCAACGCTGCTTTGAATGAGGATGACGAGACCAGCGACAGGATCATCGACGACATCAGCATCCCGTACCTTACCTACGGTATCAGCTCGGAGGCCGATGTGTTTGCCCGTGATATCGAGATCACCGAAAATGGTGTTTCTTTCTCCATCCAGCTCAGGGGCGAGGAGGATATGGCTGTTAATATGCAGCTGACCGGCATGTTCAATGTGTATAACGCATTGGCTGCGGCTTCTCTTGCAATGATTGTTGGTGTGCAGAATTGCGATATCAAGCTGGGTCTGGAAAGTCTCAAAAATGTACCCGGACGTGTAGAAATGCTGGATACCCGTACCCCCTATAAAGTGATCCTTGATTATTCCCACTCCCCGGATGCGCTGGAAAACATTCTTTCCACCGTACGCACCTTCACTCGCAATCGGCTGATCGTGCTTTTCGGTTGCGGCGGCGACAGAGATCAGGGCAAGCGCCCCATTATGGGCGAGATCGCGGGACGGTTGGCTGATTATTCCATCCTTACCAGCGACAACCCCCGCACGGAAGACCCCATCGCCATTCTGGAAGCGATCGAGAACGGCGCCAAGGCAGTCGGCGGCAGCTATACGGTTATCGAAAACCGCCGTGAAGCCATCCGTTATGCCCTCAACATGGGTCGGGACGGCGATGTGATCATCCTCGCCGGTAAAGGGCATGAGACCTATCAGGAAATTATGGGCGTAAAGCGTCCCTTTGACGAGAAGATCGTCGTTAACGAATTGCTTGCGGAAATGCAAGCTTGAACACGAAGGAGTGACTCGCCATGCTAAGGCTGATTCTTGCTTTGATTCTTTCTTTGGTCGCTATGCTGCTGATCGGGCCCCGGGTGTTGCCCATCCTGCGCAAGATGAAGTTTGGTCAGACCATCTACGAGTTGGGGCCGCAGAGCCATCAGGTAAAGCAGGGTACCCCTACGATGGGCGGTCTGATGTTTGCTGGTGTTTCCAGTGTGATCGCGCTGGTGCTTTGCTTGTTCAGCCTGAAAAACGGCTTCTGGGATTTTAGCCTTGCTCTGATCGCAGTCTCGCTGGGCAGCATGCTCATCGGCTTTGTGGATGACTACATCAAGGTGGTCAAAAAGCGCAATCTGGGTCTCATTTGGTGGCAGAAGATCATTGGTCAGGTGGCAGTCGCTGTAGCCTTTTCGGCCTATTGCTACTTTAACCCCTATGTGGGCAGCAAGGTGCTGGTACCCTTCTTTAACGTGGAATGGGATCTTGGCTGGACCTATATCCCCCTTATGAGCATGGTCATGATCTTTATGATCAATTCTGCCAACCTGCAGGATGGTCTGGATGGGCTGCTCAGCAGCGTTTCTGTTATCGGCAGCGCTGCGTGGGGCATCATTGCATTGGTGATCATGCTGGGCATTGGCGCAGATGCTCCTGCTGAAACGGTAGCCAACTACGGCAACCTTGCTATTTTTGCCATGGCGCTTGCTGGTGCATTGATGGGTTTTTTGCGCTTCAACCACTATCCGGCCAGCGTTTTCATGGGCGATACGGGCAGTATGTATATTGGCGGTGCCATGGTGGGCATGGCCATGCTTCTGAAATTGCCCCTGTTTATGCTGCTCATTTGCTTTACCATGATCGCTTCTTCTCTGAGCGTGATCATCCAGCGGATCTATTTCAAGGTGACCCACGGCAAACGCATTTTCAAAATGTCGCCTATCCATCATCATTTTGAATTGAGCGGCATGACGGAGACCCAGATCGTGGCGATGTATGCCATTGTGGAGGGCTTGCTCTGCTTGATGGCGCTTTTGTCCATCATCTGTATATAAGCGTGGAGAACCACACCTGATTTGTGGAGGTGAACGGCTATGAACTTGACAAATAAGCGTGTTTTGGTGCTGGGAATGGCACGAAGTGGTATTGCTGCCGCCGAACTGCTTCTGCACCATGGTGCGATCCCCATTTTGGCAGATAGCAAGAGTGAAGATTCTTTCGGCGATTCTCTAAATAGCTTGCGTGGTACTGCCTGCCAGTTCCGTCTGGGTGAGGATCCTATTCCTTTGCTGGACGAAGCGGATATCCTGCTTATCAGCCCCGGTGTGCCCATCGATGCCCCTGTTGTGCTGGCTGCAAAGGAAAAAGGCGTAACGGTGACCGGCGAGCTGGAAATGGCTTCTGTGCTGCTTGGCGGCGATATGGTGGCTATTTCCGGTACCAACGGAAAAACCACCACCACCACGTTGGTGGGCAAGATTTTTGAAAACGCAGGCTACGTTACCCACGTGGCCGGTAACATTGGCTATCCGCTGTCTGCTGTAGCGCGGGTGAGCAAGAAAACGGATGTGTCGGTGGTGGAAGTTTCCAGCTTCCAGTTGGAAAGCATCAAGACCTTCCATCCAAAAGTGGCTGCGCTTTTGAATATTACCGAGGATCATCTGAACCGTCATGGTACCATGGCGCAGTATATCAAGCTCAAGCAGCGGCTGTTTGAAAACCAGAAGGCTACCGATGTTGCTGTGCTGAACATGGATGACCCGGTTTTGCTGAAGATGGCAGGCAAGCTGAAGGGACGAGTTGCATTCTTCAGCCGTACGCAAAAGGTGGAGAATGGCGCCTGCGTTGAGGATGACAAGATCGTTTGGAAATGGGACGGCGTTACCAAAACAGTTTGCAATGTGGATCAGGTGCTTATTCCCGGCCCGCATAATCTGGAAAACGCTTTGGCTGCAACGGCTATGACCTGCGCTATGGGCATCCCGACACCCATTATTCGCCATACGCTGTCGTCTTTTACCGGTGTGGAGCATCGCATCGAAAAAGTGCGCATCTTCCAGAGCGTTACCTACATTAACGATAGCAAGGGCACCAATGTGGATAGCACCATCAAAGCGGTGCAGAGCATGAAGGCCCCCACCGTACTGATCCTTGGCGGTTACGACAAGCATACCGACTTTATGCCTCTGTGCAAGGAGATCGTTGAAAGCGACCAGATCGCAAAAGTGGTGGTCGTGGGTCAAACAGCCAAACAGATCCAGCAACAGCTGGCAGAGGCTGGCTATACTGAAGTGACCCAGGCCTACAGCTTTGAAGAAGCCGTTGATACTGCTCGGGCATTGGCAGTGGCTGGCGGTAATGTATTGCTGTCTCCGGCTTGCGCCAGCTTCGATATGTTTCGCGATTTTGAGGAACGGGGCCGGGTCTTTAAAGAACTTGTAAACAATCTTGAGTAAAGAAAACCCTTCCCACAGGTGGAAGAGATGTGTACAAATGCTAGCATCTTCATTCGCATGTGGGGAGGGTCTGCCTTTATGCTGGCACAGAGGGAATTTGTCAACCGGCGTTATCTCAAACGAGCCAAAACACCTGTAGACAGCATGCTTGTTACGGTGCTTCTGCTATTGATCATGAGCGGTATTCTTATTCTTTTCAGCGCCACCTACTATCAGGCGCTGCGCAAGGGAGACCCGCTTTTGGAGGTAAAGCGCCAGCTCATTGGCGTTGGGCTGGGCACTGTGTTGCTGCTCATTACCAGCAAGATCCCGTATGCCTTCTGGCGAAAAAAGCAGGTCGTCATCGCGGGTCTGGCGCTTAGTGCTGTTTTGCTGGTGTTGGTGATCATCCCCGGCGTGGGCGTGTACCTGAACGGCTCCAGGCGCTGGCTCAATATTGCTGGTATGAGCTTTCAGCCCTCAGAGATGGCAAAGATCGCCTCAGTACTGTATCTGGCTGCAGCACTCGACCAACGGAAAGAACAGCTCAACCGGCTGGTGAGCGGCGTATTGCCGCTTTTGGTGGTTCCCGCTCTCTTTTTCATTCTCATTTTGGAACAGCCCAACCTGTCCACAGCAGGCAGTATAATGATCACCGCAGTGCTGATGCTGCTGGTGGCCGGTGTAAAATGGCGGCATTTATCACTATTGGGGGTATGCGGGCTTTGCTTGGGCATGGTTTACGCATGGATCGAGCCTTATCGCAGGGAACGTTTGCTTTCGTTCCGGGATCCTTTTGCACAGATGAGCGATGAAGGGTACCAGCTGGCGCAATCGTTGATTGCCATCGGCTCAGGCGGCTTATTTGGCAGAGGGTTGGGGCAGGGGAGGCAGAAGTTTTCGTATCTGCCTTACCCGGAGAGCGATTTCATCTTTGCTATCGTTGGCGAAGACTTTGGTCTGCTAGGCTGTGCCGTAGTCATTTTGCTGTTTTTGGCTTTTACCTTTGCAGGCATGCGTATTGCCGTTAACTGTCCGGAACGGTACGGCAGCTTGCTGGCAGCTGGATTAACAGCAATGATCTCGCTGCAGGCCGCGCTGAACATTGCTGTGGTGATCGGCATGATGCCTACAACAGGGCTGCCATTGCCGTTTTTCAGCGCAGGCGGTACCTCTGTCAGCATGCTCATGGCATCGGCAGGCATCATCCTGAACGTGTCCAAAACCCATCGCTGAACGCACTTTCACATATTTCGGTGCATTGCATAGGATGCTCCATGCAATGCTTACCGGAGGTGAAAGGATGGACGTATTACGCATCCGCGGTGGCAGGCGGCTTACGGGAGAATGGACCGTACATACTGCCAAGAATGCTGCGCTGCCGATCATGGCAGCCGCAGTGCTTGCATCGGAGAGGACGGTGCTGGAAGCTTGTCCGCAGCTGAGCGATGTAAAACACATGGGGGAGATCCTGACAAAGTTGGGCTGCAAAGTCGTTTGCAGCGGCAAAACGCTGGAGATCGATCCTCAGGGCATGAACAGCTGCGAAATGCCAGATGCGCTGGCCAAGAAGATCCGGTCTTCCATTTTTCTGCTGGGGCCTATTCTCAGCCGGTTTCATAAGGCATCGGTAACGTTTCCCGGCGGATGCGAGATCGGGCTTCGTCCCATCGACCTGCACCTGAGCGGGCTTAGACAGTTGGGCGTGGAGATCGGCGAAGAAGGCGGCGTCATTCACTGTGATGGACGGCATATGCAGGCGGGGGAGGTGCACTTGGACTACCCCAGCGTGGGTGCTACCGAGAACGTGGTAATGGCGGCTGTGCTTCTCAAGGGCAGAACGGTGCTCCACAATGCGGCACGGGAACCGGAGATCGCCGATCTGCAGCGGTTTCTCAACTGTATGGGGGCCAAAGTGAGCGGCGCGGGCAGCAACACCATCGTAGTGGAGGGCGTGCGAAAGTTGCGCGGTGTGACCTATACCCCCATGCCGGATCGGATCGCCGCTGGAACCATGCTGGCGGCAGTTGCCATCACCGGCGGCACGGTCAGGCTAAAAAACGTACCTACCGATGATATGCATGCAGTGTTTTCGAAGCTGCGGGAGATGGGCTGTGTGCTCAATTTGCACGATGGCAGCGCTGTACTGCATGCACCGGAACGGCTATCTCAGTTTGCAAGTTTGCAGACTCAACCGCACCCGGGTTTTCCTACCGATATGCAAGCGCAAATGCTGGCACTGGCTACGGTGGCAAGCGGGGTCTCCGTCATTGTGGAGAACGTGTTTGAAAACCGTTTCGGGCATGTGGGCGATCTGAATCGCATGGGTGCAGATGTGCTTATCAACGGTAGAACGGCCGTCATCAGAGGCGTGCGGGAGCTGCATGGCACCAATGTGACCGCGAGGGATCTGCGGGGCGGCGCAGCGCTGGCTTTGGCTGGGCTTCGCGCAAGCGGCGAAACAGTTATCGAACAAGCACAGCTGATCGACCGGGGTTATGAACAGTTTGAAAATGCGCTGGCTTCTCTGGGCGCAGAGATAAAGCGCGAACAGATAGATCCTTAAAACACATAAGAAGGGAAGGGTGCATATGAATAAGAGGAACAATGCGCGCAACGATCGGCCGGTTGAAGAACAGTATCAGGCTTATGGAGAATACACATATTCCCATCGCTTCGATGAGAGTGATACCGCAAATCTGCAGCAGCCTACCGGGCAGATCGCCCCAGAACCTCAGATGCCTCGCCCAGCCAAACCCCGCCGCAGCGGCAGTGGTTTCTTCCGTTTTTTTGTACTGCTGTCTATTCTGACCATTGGCATCGTCATCATGCTCCAGACGGTTTTCCGTCTGGAGGCTGTCTGCGTTATCGGGCACGAGACCCATACGGCGCAAGAAGTGATCAACGCCAGCGGTCTTACCTATGGGCAGAGCATTTTCTCGATCCGTGAAAACGATGTTGCGCGCAGCTTAGAGAGCGACTACACCCTTATTTTTCGTGGGATGCAGGTGAAACACCCCAATCTGGTGTATTTGCATGTGGAGGAGCGCGAGCCTGTAGCGCTGATGCAATGGCTGGGCGTGTATTATGTTCTGGATAAGGATGGGCTTGTTATGGATGAGACCACCAGCACCGAGCTGGTGGGCACGCTGCCGTTGGTGTCTGGCATTCGAGTGTCGGGAGCGCATAAGGGGCATTTCCTCACAGTAAACAGCCAGACGCAGCTGGACGCCTACCGCCAATTGATCGTAGAGCTGAACAAACAAAACTATGCAAGCCAGATCACAGAAATTCGTCTGAGTAATCCGGATAATATCTATCTGGTTACGGTAGAAGGCATCAGTGTTCGGGTGGGCAAACCTGAAGATTTAAAGCATAAGGTGCAGGCCCTCAGAACAACGATCGCTTATCTGCGCGCGCTTGGAGAGACCGCAGGTGTGCTGGATGTAAGCAATTCTGGAGAGGTGAAATACCGTTCAGATAACTAAATATGAGCTACCAGTTTGTAACAATTTCGATTTCATCAAGAAAAAAAGAAAAAAAGCTTGGAATATGCTTGCGAATTCCTCCCAAAACGGTTACAATAAATTGTGGTACTTTGGGTGCCTCTTTTGTGCGCATACATAAACGCATATTTGAAGCATCTTTCTGCAAGCAGACAAATCGTCTGCATCGACTCCTGATGAACGGGGAATGCTTGATATGAAATCTACCATTGCGGCAAT
Organism: Candidatus Limiplasma sp.; assembly: GCA_045538465.1. Classification (GTDB taxonomy): domain Bacteria; phylum Bacillota; class Clostridia; order Christensenellales; family Aristaeellaceae; genus Limiplasma. The sequence goes on from JAZSRK010000017.1 coordinate 61,116, forward strand.
TGATTTTGGAACATCCAAGATTGTTACTCTTGTGGCAGAAATCAGCGGCGGTCAGCGCTGCGATATCGTAGGCGCCGGCAGCACTCCATACGATGGCTTTATGGAAGGCGAATGGAACAACCCTTCTGCGCTTAACGATGTGATCGTAAAATCCATCACGAGCGCAGAACAGCAAGCCAAACGCAAAGTTCGCGAGATCAATGTGGGTGTTCCTGGCGAGTTTACGCGTGTATATGCAGTGGAAACCAGCGTTGATATTCAGGGTACCGATCCCTCGGTCACCCCTCGCCATGTGGAAAAGGTCTTTGCTCAGGCGGACAAGCAGCTCTCTCCTGTACGCGGCATCGTCATCCACCGTAGCCCTGCTTGGTTTATGGTGGACGGCGGCAAAAAGGTGCTGGAGCCCGTCGGTATGAAAGGCTCCGAACTGAAAGCACTGGTCAGCTTTGTGGTGGCAGACACTTTCTTCTTGGATGATATTCTCGCTCGTATGCGCGATTTGAATATCACCGTCAGCGGTTTTTTCTCCAGCTCTACTGGCGAAGCGATGCTGTACCTGCCGCAGGAAGAACGCGACCGTACCGCCATTCTCATTGATATCGGCTATCTTTGCACCGATGTAATGGCTGTAGAAGGCGATGCGGTCATCTTCCAAAAGACATTGCCTGTTGGCGGCGGCCATATCGCAGTGGATGTTGCCAGTGGTTTGCAGGTCAACATGGATCAGGCCGAGCAGATCAAACGCGAATATGTGTATGGCATTTCCACCATTTCGCAAAGCTATACCGCATCCGGCACCGATGGTGTCAAAGGGCAGACCTTCACACAGGAAGAAGTTGCAGAAGTTCTGGAACCCCGTGTGGATGAGATCGCCGATATGGTAAGCCAGTGCATTGAGGATAGCGGCATCAAGATGGGTAGTTGGTCCAACATCTATCTTACGGGCGGCGGGCTTTGCCTTAACCGCGGCGGCAGAGATTATCTTTCTGCCAGACTGAACCGCCCCGTGCGCGATACCGTCAAACGGACGATCAAGCTTTCCAGCCCTGTATACGCCAGTGCCATGGGACTTCTGGATCTGATCGCAGATACCATCGAAGCGCAAACAGCTCCTACGGGCGGTATTGGCGGCGGCGTAAAGGAATTCTTTAAGAGCCTGCTGGGCGGTTAAACCGGTCAGCTCCCGATACGGCTGATTATGAAAACAAGGAGGATGCAATCGTGCTGGAATTTCAGATTGAGGATCAGCAAAGCTTTGCTACCATTAAAGTAATAGGCTGCGGCGGCGCAGGCAACAATGCTGTAAACCGCATGGTGGATGCCGGCTTGAAGGGCGTGGAATTTATCGCCATCAATACCGACCGTCAGGCCTTGGCTATGAGCAAAGCCAGCACCACCATCCAGATCGGCGAAAAATTGACCAAGGGTCTTGGCGCAGGTGCTGTGCCGGATGTGGGTCGCAGAGCAGCCGAAGAAAGCCGCGAGGAGATCGCACAAGCCATCAAGGGCGCAGACCTTGTGTTTGTTACTGCCGGTATGGGTGGCGGCACCGGCACTGGTGCAGCTCCTGTTGTGGCAGAGATCGCCCGCGATATGAACTGCCTCACCATCGCTGTGGTCACCAAGCCTTTCCTTTTTGAAGGCAAGCAGCGCATGAAGAACGCCGAAATGGGCGTTATGGATCTGAAGCAGAGGGTGGATACCCTTGTTGTTATTCCCAACGACCGTTTGCTGTCTGTTGTCAATAAAGGCACCACCATGCTGGAGGCCTTCCGCATTGCCGACGATGTGCTCCGTCAGGGCATTCAGGGCATCAGCGATCTGATCGCTGTGCCTGCTCTGATCAACCTCGACTTTGCTGACGTGAAGACCGTTATGGAAAGCGGCGGTCTGGCTCATATGGGTATCGGTATCGGTAAGGGCGAAAGCCGTATGGTGGATGCCGCCAAGAATGCCATCCAGAGCCCGCTTTTGGAAACCAGCATCGATGGCGCTCGCGCTGTGCTGATCAACATCACCGGCGGCGAGGATATGAGCATAATCGATATCAACGAAGCTGCCAATTTGGTCATGCAGGCCGCAGACAGCGAAGCCAACATCATCTTTGGTGCTGGTATCGACGATTCTCTGGAGGACGAAGTCCGCATTACCGTTATTGCTACGGGCTTTGAAAAAACACCATTCCCCAAGAAGGAAGAGCCTCGCAGAACCAGCGCTGCCGCCAGTGCGGCCAGCCGTGATTGGACAAGCTCCTTCTCTTCGCCGGAACCCCGCAGCAGCTATAGCTCCAATTTTTCCGGTACGCCGTTGATCCATCAGGAATACCCGGCTACCCCTTACGACGATCTGGGCTTCAATATGCCTATGGACGATGAGCCCATGCAGAGCGATTTCGGCAGCTATCTGGGCAGCCCCAGCATGCCTACGCCCGCTGCTATGCCTTCCATGATGCAGCAGCAGGGCATGCCCATGTTCCAGCAGCAGGGGTATCAGCAGGGCTATCAGCCTCAGCAGTCCTATCAGGATTTCGGCATGCAGCAACCTCAGCAGGGTATGCAGTATGGCGCTATGCAATCGACCGTGCAGCAGCCCATGGAGTATGGTCAGCAGTATCAGCCTGCTACCCCGCAGCCCATGCCTCAGGAACAGGCTGTTCCGCCCCAGCAACCGGCAGCACCCGCAGCCGCAGCTCCGGCGATGGAGCAGCCCGTGGAGCAGCCTGCTGCACCGGTTCAGCCTGCCGCTGTGGAAAAGGATGAACTTGGTGTGCCAGCCTTCCTGCGCAGACCCACCCGGAGATAAATATCGATCGTATCATAGCAGCATCCAGAATGTTCTGGGTGCTGCTTTTCGTAAAGGCAGACACCGCTCAGAACCTGGAGGAAAAGCAACAGACTGGCATCACGGGGCGTATAGGTCTCCCGTCTATTTTATGCTCGCTACCCATACACTGCTGTATCCGTTCGTAAGGAGGCAGCCAGATGAGTGCATGCATGCGGCAAGCGATCCTGTTTGTGGGCGCAGTGATCGGGGCAGGATTTGTTTCAGGTCGGGAAGTGTTCAGCTTCTTTTCAGCCTATGGAGATGCATCCTGGGGATTGATCCTGCTATCGGCTGGCACCATGACCGCTTTGTGCGCATTGTGTCTTCGTCGGGCAAAGGGTACTGAGGGCTGCCATTGGTGTGCCATTTATCATACAGAACACCGAGCAGTTAAACGCTTTGCACAGGGGTGTATTTTGCTCTTACAAATGGTGATGGGCGGCTCTATGATATCTGCTGCAGGTCATATGGTCGCGTTGGCTGTGCCGCTGCACGGCGCATACCTGCTGGGTATAGTGGTTACCATAACATTGGCGCTATGGCTTGGTTCCATCGATTTGAAACCCTTGGCAATGCTTAGCGGCTTGCTGACGGGTCTGTATGTTGCGGCGGTGATCTTGGTATTGGTTTTTGATCGGGGAGAGCCGACTGTTGCATTCACCGTGCCTCTAAACACGGCGAAAGTTCTTACCGGCGCAGCCCGTTCAGTTGCTTATGCGGCACTGAATATGGCGATCTCCATTGGTGTTATTTGCAGGTGCAGCAATGGTTCTGGTCAAAGCGCCAACCGTGCAGCGTTTTTGTTTGGTCTGGCTATGGTCGCCTTGCTGTTTGTGAGCAATGCTTTGTATTTGCGACATCCGGAATTACAAACAGCTACTTTTCCAATGGTCGCTTTGCTGGCACGCTTTGGGCGTGCCGGTTATGGGCTTAGTTTGTTTACTATGTATCTGGCCGTTTTGACGACGCTTTGCGCAGGTCTGTATGCATTTCGTACCGGTCTGGAAACGCATTTGTCCAGGCAGACCGCTGGTTGGATGTCGGCGCTGCTTCCATTGTTGGTTTCCTTTGCAGGGTTCGAAAGCCTTGTAGATCGCTGGTACGCACCGGTAGGAGGGCTGTGCCTTTTGTTGGTGTTTTGTCCGCTGATCATGCGTTCAAAGACGAAATTCTCTCTTGACATCTGGTAGGAAATCTTGTACCATCAAAATACAAACGATTGCACATGAAAGGGGAACAGAACATGGGTTATCAGGTACATCCTTGGAAAGTTGTTGAAACTTCGCTGAATAAAGAACATATGCGTTTGTCCGAAAGCCTTACTTCCACCGGCAACGGCTACATGGGCATGCGTGGCAATTTTGAAGAGGATTACAGCGGAGATACCCATCTGGGTACGTATATCGGTGGTGTCTGGTTCCCGGATAAGACCCGTGTTGGTTGGTGGAAAAACGGCTATCCCCAGTATTTTGGCAAAGCCATCAATTGCGTGCGCATGAATGGCATTCATGTGGAGATCAACGATAAGCCCCTTGATCTGGCCACGGCCGATGTGGTGGATTTTTATCGTGAACTAGATATGCAGACTGGTGTGTTCCTGCGCCGTTTTACCGTATGGACCCCTGACGGCAAGGTGACCGTGGAAGCCGAGCGCTTTGTTTCCCTAGCGCAGAAGGAACTTTTGGCCATTTCGTATTCCGTTACCCCCGAAAACGATGCCAAGGTCGTTATGCGTCCCTATCTGGATGCCAATGTCAAAAATCTGGATGCAAACTACGACGAGACCTTCTGGGAGATGCTGCAGGAAGAGGGCACCGAGGATGCAGTCGCATTGCTGACCAAGACCAAGCCCAATCCTTTCGATGCTCCCCGTTTTACCGTTGCTGCGGCTATGAGCTGCTGGGCCGATGGTCTGGAGCTCGTTGACCGCAAGCTGGAAGAAGGCTATGTAGAAAAGAGCTACGGCGGATTGGTGCCTGCCGGTGAAAAGGTAACGCTGGAGAAGTATGTACTGGTGTTTACCGACCGCGATTGGGAGGATAACCTGATCATCACCATGGCGCTGAAAGCCGCTTCCCGCGCCCGCGAGGTCGGCTACGCCGATTTACGCAAAGAACACGCTGACACTTGGAAACAGCGCTGGGCCTCCTGCGATGTAACTGTGAAGGGTGACGATGCTGCCCAACAAGGCATTCGTTTCAATTTGTTCCAGTTGCTCAGTACCTTTACTGGCGACGATGCCCGCTTGAATATCGGCCCCAAGGGCTTTACCGGCGAAAAGTACGGCGGTGCGACCTATTGGGATACCGAAGCCTACTGCCTCTCTGTTTATATGGCTGTAGCCGGGCAGGATGTAGCCCGTCAGCTGCTGATGTACCGTTACCTCCAGTTGGATGGCGCATATTTTAACGCCAAGCAGCAGGGCCTCAAGGGTGCATTGTATCCCATGGTCACCTTTACCGGTATCGAGTGCCATAATGAGTGGGAGATCACCTTCGAAGAGATCCACCGTAACGGCGCTATTGCACATGCTATCTTTAACTACACCACCTATACCGGCGATGAAAGCTATGTGCGCAACGAAGGTCTGGATGTGCTGTGCGGTATTGCCCGTTTCTATACCGACCGCACCCATTTCTCCGCCCGCAAAGGTCAGTACATGATCCACGGCGTGACCGGCCCCAACGAATACGAGAACAATGTAAACAACAATTGGTACACCAACCGCATTGCCGCATGGAGCATTGAATACTTCTGCGACTGGGCGGAGAAAGTGGATGCAGAGCGCCGTGAAAAGCTGGGCGTTACCGCCGAAGAGATCGCTCATATGCGGGATGTGGTAGCACGGATGTACTATCCCGCCGATGAGGAACTGGGCGTTTATGTGCAGCATGACACCTTCTTGGATAAGGAACTGATGACGGTGGATCAGCTGCCCAAGGATCAGCGTCCAATTAACCAGAAGTGGTCTTGGGATCATATTCTGCGCAGCTGCTTCATTAAGCAGGCAGACGTGCTGCAGGGCCTGTACTTCCTCAATCATCTGTATTCCACCGAGGAGATCAAACGCAATTTCGATTTCTACGAGCCCATGACGGTGCACGAGAGCAGCCTGTCTCCTTGTGTGCACAGCATTTTGGCTGCACAGCTGGGTTACCATGAGAAAGCCGTGGAAATGTACCAGCGCACCGCCCGTCTGGATCTGGATAACATCAACAACGATACGGACGATGGTTTGCACATTACCAGCATGGCAGGCAGCTGGCTGGCCATGGCGCACGGCTTTGCCGGTATGCGCACTGTGGATGGTCTCAGTTTGGATCCCTTCCTGCCGGAAGCTTGGCAGGGCTATGGTTTCCAGTTCAACTACCGTGGCCGTGTGCTGCGGCTGGATGTGGATAAGGAAATGGCACAAGTGGCGCTGCTTTCCGGCGAGCCGCTGGCATTGAAACTCTGCGGCGAGCTGGTCACCTTGACCGACAAGATCGCCCATCGTTTCTGATCCGTTCATACACAATGCTTCACCTCCTGCATAGGATGCATCAACGGCATCATTGCAGGAGGTGATTTTGTTTTGAAACTGCTGATCGTAGGCGGCGATACACGCATGCACACAGCAGGGTATCTGCTCAAAAAAGAAGGGTATGATGTGGAACATCTTGCCCAAGAGAACGCAGACTGCTGGCAGGAGAAGGTTTCGAGGGCAGAGGTTATCATTCTTCCATATCCATATTCACAAAAGGAGGAGCGTATACCTGGTTATGAGCATGGGGGAGTGGATGCAGATAACCTTCTTCGCGTTGCCAAACCAGAAGCCTTTCTTTTTTTCGGACGTGGCATAGAAAACAGCAGTGCTGTGAGATTTAGACCGCAACAGAGATGCAAAAACTACGAAGAGGATCCGCTCTTTGTGCAGCGCAACACAGAGCTATCGGCGGAAGCAGCAGTATCTGAACTGATGCAGCGCAGTACGTTGGCGCTGGATGAACAAAACATCCTTGTTTTGGGCTATGGTTTGTTTGCCAAAGCCATTGTACGCAAGCTGAAAGCCTTGGGAGCAAGAGTGTGGGTGGCTGCAAGGAAAGAGAAGGCACGTTTGGCAGCAGCCTATGATGGCGCACTGAGTATTGATTTCGATCAGCTGCATACGTTGCTGCCGCAGATGCATGCAGTGATGAACACTGTACCATCGATTGTAATGGGACGGGAAGCCCTGATGCATTGTTCTGAGACCCTGTTGCTGATGGAGTTGGCAAGCCCTCCATACGGCATCGATCTTTCGGCTGCAGTTGAGATGGAAAGGAATGTGGTCGTGTTGCCGGGTTTGCCGGCTCGTTATGCGCCTTTGTCTGCCGGTGCAGCGGTTGCAGCGTCGATCATTCGTCAACTTGCGGAGGTGAAAATATGAAAAAAACGACGATCGGTTTTGCCATGACGGGCTCCTTTTGCACGTTCAACGCTGTTTTAGAACAGATGGAAGAACTGGTGAAACGCGATTATGATGTGCTGCCGGTGCTCTCCTATCATGCTGCACAGCTGGATACACGCTTTATGAGCGCCAAGCAGCTCCACGAGCGCTTGCATACCATCACCGGTCGGGAGGCCATTACCACTTTGCAGGAGGCTGAACCTTTGGGCCCCAAAAAACTGACTGATGTATATGTTATCGCACCTGCAACAGGCAATACGCTTGCAAAGCTAGCTAACGGTATTTTTGATACGCCAGCACTTTTGGGGGCGAAAAGCCATTTGCGCAACGAACGCCCCTTGGTGCTGGCAGTCTCCACCAACGACGCTCTTTCCAGCGCTGCTCAAAACATTGGTCGGCTTATGATGTGGCGAAATGTATACTTTGTTCCATTCCGTCAGGATGATGCTTTGAAGAAGCCTCGTTCTTTGGTGGCAGATTTTACCTTGCTGCCAAAAACGATCCTATCTGCGCTGTGCGGTGTTCAAATTCAGCCCATTCTTGGCGCTCCTTGCGGTTTGGCGTTGGGTAAGGAAGGAAAATAAGTACACGTCCTACACAGTTTATCTTTGTTACAAACTTGCAACAGAAACGTCTTTGTTGTATGATATTATTGAACAAATTTGCAAAAGGAGTGTATGGTATGCGCAACAAATACCTGTCCGGGATCATCGCTTTTTTATTGCTGTTTAGCTCTGTTTCCCTTGGTTTGGCTGAAGCACAGACCATACCTCCTACAGTGGAAAACGTAATGATGGAAAGCGGCGGCAACTGCCTGTCCTATCCCCAGCTTTCTGGCTGGCAGGACGAAGCTGTACAGAGCCTCATCAACGATGATATCGTTCTGTCAGCCAATGTTACCTCCCACATGATCACCTTTGCCACCCTGACTCCGGATAGCAACTGGGGCCTTAAGGTCACATACGAAGCCTATGTGACCGACCGGGTGGCTTCCTTTGTCATCAGTGCCGAAGGAAAGATGCCTAACAATCGGCAAGGGCAGACCAACACAGCGCTTACTTACGATCTTACCACCGGGCAGCGCATTGAGGCGAAAGACATCTTCGCTGATCCCGCCTATGCGCAGCAATGGCTGGAAGACGAAGCACTGCGCACCCTTGGTGAAGAGATCAGCGACTATGAAGACAGCGCAGTGCTGCTGCCCCTTCCTATAGACAGCATTTCCCTTCATGCACACGGTCTTACTTTTTGGTACACTCAGGAACAGTTTAAGACAGTCGATGGTCGTGCTGGTGCCTGCTATTTTGACTACGCAGAAATTCAGCACTTGTTGAATCTTGACCCGGAAGGCCTGCCTGTAAAACTGGGCATGGTACAGCCGGAACACACACAAGTGCAGCAGCAGGAAGCTATCTGGGCTACTCTTCGCGAAGGTAAGCTTGCACAATTGCCAGTCTCCCTTGGCGACAGTATGGCTCAGGTAGTCGATACCTATGGGCTTTCCCGCACGCCGGATGAATTTCCGGGCGGACGGTATTTTGTGATGGAACACCCAGTTTTCCGCAGTATTTACCTGATCTCTGATGCGATGGAAGATGGCTACGAACATTCTGTTCTGGAAGGCATTCAGCTTCGCCGAGGCTCTTTTTGCGGCATTCTGGTGGGACAGGCTCAATGGGAAGATGTGCATAACATTTTGGGCGACCCTTACGACGTTATTGAGATAACCGAAAACATGGCATACGACTACCGTTTGCCCGCTGGCAACTGCCGCCTGTACCGGGAAGAAGGCAGGACGCTTCGTTTCTATTTTGATGAGAGCGAGCTTTTGGTAGCCGTTCAGCTGGATTTCAATTGAAAGGATACGCAACATGGCGATCAAACTGAAAACGACCTCGAATAAAAGTTATGAATCCGCTTCTTTCCCTATTTTGGGCGTAATGGGCACCTTGCTGATCGCTGCGGGTGTGCTGGCCGGTGCGGCCTTGCTGATGGGGAATGAGAGCGCATTCTTTCACTCGATCAAAACCATGGTCAATGGCCTTTGCGGATGCCTTTCTGTTAACATGCCCATTTTGTTGATCTGGGGCGGTCTTTTGCTGATGCTGTCCAACGGCCGCAAGGTATCCTTCCGTGCTTATCTTTTGGTCATACTGCTTTATCTGCTGGCGCTGGCTTTGCTCAATTTGCTCAGCCGTATCGGCGAGAATGGCTTCTTTGTTGATTATTGCATTGCACAACGCAAGCATTCGCCGGATGCGGCTTCCTACGGAAGCGTCATCAAGGTGGCTTATCAATTTTGCGCCCAGTATGGCGAACCTGCAGGTGCCCTTGGCATGCTGCTGGCCTGGCCTGTACATCGTTTCTTGGGCACAGCTTTTGGTGCTGCGGTGGTGTTGATCGTTATTCTTGCAGTGGCGCTATGGCTTTTCCGCTTTAACCTGAGCGGACGCCTTGCGGAATTGCGGGAATCCTCGGCTCAGCGCCGACAGGAAAAGGCACGTATGCGCGCTCATAAGGTCGAGCAGCAGCGCATTTGGCAGGAGCAGCAGCAACAGGAACAGAATCTGCAAAATCTCCAGACCCCTGCCTATCTGAGAAGGCAAGCGCAGCAACCTGTGCAGCCGCAGCCTTATGCGCCCGTGCAGCAGCCCGTAATGGCCGCAAATGCACAGATGGGTTACGCAGCTGCTCAGCCTATGCAGCCAGTGCAGCCTGTACAACCCGTACAGCCCGTTACCCCGATGGTTCGTTCCACCCCTAAAGTTGATGTGGAGCTTTATGACGAAACCATTCCAGCTGCCTTAACGCAGACTGAAACTTCGAGCGGTTGGCGTCCCTTGCATGCAAAGCCGACCGCTGTGCATCAGACAACGATGACGTTTACCCCCAGCGAAATGGGCTATCATACTGATGGTGATCAGCCAGAGGCAGATAATGCTTCCGATGTAGGGGTTACCGGTAAACGCCGTAAGAATACCGCTCGTTTGGAAGAGATCCGAAAGCGCAAAGCGGAGTTGATCCAGCGCATCGAAGAAAACGAACGGGCCCGCAGCGCAGAATGTGTGCCGGAACCTGCCAAACAGCCGGTCTCTCCCTTTGCGCGTCCCGTGGAAGAACCCGCTGTACAAGAAGTGTACCATCCGCTTGTGGAGGAATTTTCCGAAGAACCCGTTATGCCGATTAAGGAAGAAAAGCCCTCCATGCCGGAAGTTCCGCAGAAGCACACGCCCATGTTTGCTCCGCTGATCGATTCGGAGGAAGAGGAGCCGGAGATCGCACCGGCTAACAACTTTGAACTCGCAGAGCCTGCACAGCCGAAACAGCCCTATGTTTTCCCGCCGGTAGATCTGCTCAATTTGGAAGAGCAGGAGATCAAGGATACGCAGGAGATCGATCAGGCCAATGCTCGCAAGCTGGAAAAAACGCTGTCCAGCTTCAATATTCCGGCAAAGGTGCAGCATATCACCCATGGCCCTGCGATCACCCGCTTCGCCTTGGGCTTGATGGCCAGCGGCATCAATGTAAAGCGCATCCAGAATATTGCTGATAATATTGCATTGGATCTGGCGGCGGATGGTGCGATCCGTATCGAGAGCCAGATCCCGGGCACCAATCTGTTCGGCATCGAAGTGCCCAACAAAGAGGTGCAAACCGTTACCTTTGCCCAAGTGCTTATGAGCCGGGAGATGCAGCAAGCCACCTCACCTCTTGCAGTCGGTTTGGGGCATGATATTACCGGTAAGCCGGTGATCTGCGATCTTTCCAAAATGCCGCATTTGCTTATTGCGGGTCAAACCGGCAGCGGTAAATCTGTCTGCGTTAATACCATCATCAACAGCCTTTTGTTCCGCGCTTCCCCGGATGATGTGCGCATGATCATGATCGACCCCAAGGTGGTCGAATTGCAATGCTACAATGTGGTGCCTCATTTGCTGATCCCCGTAGTCAGCGATCCTCACAAGGCAGCTGGTGCTTTGGCTTGGGCTGTGGCAGAGATGGAAGACCGCTACAACAAGATGCACACCAAGAATGTGCGCGAGCTGAACGCCTACAACGCCAAGCTGGGCCCCGACGAACCCAAACTGCCCCGCATCGTCATTATCATTGATGAACTTGCCGATTTGATGATGGCAAGCAAGCGAGATGTGGAAGAAAGCATCATTCGACTGGCCCAGAAGGCTCGTGCCGCCGGTATTCATATGGTGGTCGCCACACAGCGCCCCACGGTGGATGTTATCACCGGTCTTATCAAGAGCAACGTGCCGTCCCGTATCGCTTTTGCGGTTTCCTCCATTGTGGATAGCCGTACCATTCTGGATAAAACGGGTGCAGAGAAATTGCTGGGACGAGGCGATATGCTGTACATGCCCACTGGTGTCAAAGCGCCTGTTCGTGTACAGGGCTGCTTCCTCAGCGATGCCGAGACCGAACGGATCGTGGATTATATCGGCAAGTATTCCCATGTGGAGTTTGACCCCGATGTAATGGAAGCCTTGGAAAAACAGGACGATGATAATGCAGACGTGCTGGATGACGGCGGCTCTGACGGCAGCGTGGATGATCGCTTGGAAGAAGCCATTGAAATGGTCATTACCGATGGACAGGCCAGCATCAGTATGCTGCAGCGCAGACTGAAGGTCGGCTATGCCCGTGCTGGTCGCATCATCGATGATATGGCAGCCAGAGGCATTGTATCTAAATCACTGGGCAGTAAGCCTCGTGAGGTGCTCATAACCCGTGAGGAGTACGATCGCATCAAGAGCACATTGCTTAGCTGATAATGCAGGGGATAAGGTGCCACTATACAGTATGACAACTGTGTAGTGGCACACTTTGCTTCAAAAATTATCATGCGCAAAAGAATAAATTTGCGTTTTGATTGTCAAGCGGCACAATATCTGCTATACTATTTATGTATATTGCTCAGAATCGTCCTTTTTCTGGACGTCTGATATAGGAGGTATGCATCATGGCCACCAAGAAAGAAAATCTGCCCCTGACGACGAATCCCGATGGCGAACCCACCGGTACCATTACCTATGCCAACGAAGTTGTGGCTGTTATTGCAGGCGTAGCCGCCAACGAGGTGGAAGGCGTTGCCGGTATGTGCACCGTTTCCAGCGGCATTGGCGATGTTTTTGGCCGCAATAAGAACATTACCAAGGGCGTTAAGGTCGAAGTGGGCACCGAAGAAGTATCCGTAGACCTTTACCTGAATGTGGAATATGGTACGCCTATCCAAACCGCTGCCACCAACGTGCAGGAAAGCGTTCGTAAGTCCATCGAGACCATGACTGGTCTGCATGTTGTGCGTGTGGATGTGCATGTACAGGGTCTCAGCTTCGAGAAGGAAAAGAAGGAAAACCTCGTCGGTTTGGATACCATCGAAGGTCAGACTGGCGAAAAGAAGGAAGCGATCGCTGAAAAGCCCGCTCCTGTAGCCCAGCCCGCTCCTGCAGCACAAAAAGAAGAGCCCGTGGTAAAAGAAACCGCCGCAGACGAAGCAGAGTCCGTAATGGTTGAAGAAGCAACCGAAGAAAACGCTGCCGAAACCGAGAAGGATTTTTGCGAAGAAACTGTAGCAGAAGCTGAAGAAGTAGCTGCTGAGGATGACACGACAGCAGAAGAACCCGCCGAGTCTGTAAACGAGAGCGAAGAATAATCGAAAAGGCAATACCACTTGCAGCCCACATAGGACTGGGGATGGCATTGCCTTTCTTTCCGTTTGGTAGAAGTAAGGAGGTAAACCTATGAGATTTCGTGTTGTAGACCGAATGCTTGCAGCTTTGTCCGGATTGTTGATTTGCGCTTTGGGTATTCTGCTGGGTCTGTACGGCGCCGGCGTTCTTCCCGAAGTTGACCTGAGCTTTATGCAGGGACCCTTTACCGTTTGGCAGCGTGCGATCATTATCGCCGCAGCGTTTCTGCTGTTCCTGCTGGGTGTGCATGGTCTGTGGATGCTCTTCCGCCGTCGTGCAGACAAGGGCTTTATTGTGCAGCGCACCGATATGGGCGATATGTGCATTTCTATGTCTGCCCTCAAGAGCATGGTTCGTAAGTGTGTAGACCAGCATCAGGAGATCAGCGTAAAGAAGACCCATATCCATCGTCTTCGCAATGGTGTCATCGTCGATTTGAAGATCCTGCTGGCCAATGGCATCAACATTCCTCTTACCGTAAATGTTTTGCAGAAGCAGATCAAGCAATATATCACCTCCTGCAGCGGTGTAGATGTGCACGAAGTGCGTGTACAAGTCGATACCAGCAACCTTCCTGTAGAAATGCAGGATGAAGAGATCCCTGTTCTTGAGCAAAATGCTGCACCTGCTGCCCTCCTGCAGGAAGAGCCTGTTGTGGAGAACTCTGCCAAGAGCATTCTGCGCCACACCGAAGAGCCTGCCGATTATGTGGAAACCGTGCCTGTGAATGCTTATGAAGCGCCCGTTGCCGCCGCAGAGGAAATGCCCGTTGCCGAAGATGTGATCGAAGATACGATCCAGCAGCCGGTGGAAGAAGTTGCCGAAGAAAGTGCTGCATACACCGAAGAAGCGATCGAATTTCCCACCGAGGCAGCTGCCGAAGAAATGATCGAAGAAACGTTTGAAGAAGCTCCGGTAGAAGTTGCTCAGGAAGAAGAAACCGTCGTTGAAACTGCCGAAGAGTTCGTAGAAGAAGCCGCCGAAGCCTATCAGCAGGCTGAGACTTTCTTTGACGAGATGCAGGAGAAGGCACAGCAGGCCGAGGAAGAAGGCGCTGAGCTGTGGGCTCAGGTAGACGGTGCTTTTATCCGTCAGGATGAAAGCGAAGAAGCACAGGGCTGAGCGTATATTATGAATGAGGTGATAAACCATGCAGGAAACCAATCAGAATAAGAAATTGCAGGTGGGCACTCCGCTGTGCGGTATTGTGTACGGTCTGGTAGGCGTAGTGATCGCCCTTTGCTTGCTTTACCTTGGTTTTTGGAAAACCTTGTTGATCGTTGCGTTTTTCGCCATTGGCTACGTGATCGGTGCTTTCAACAATAAAAAGGCTTTTGTAGAAGCCGCCATCAGCACGGTTGCCAATAAGCAGGATTAATACATACGAAACGGAGTGTAATTCATGGCCCGTTCGATTGCCAGAAAAGCAGCCATGCAGCTGCTTTACGAACGAATGACCGGCGGCGATGCCGACCACGAGTCTTTGGAGCTGGTTTACGAACAGCTCTCCAACGAACGCCCGGAAGGCAGTGGCGTTCTCAACCCCAGCGAGGATGAGCGCACCTATATCAGCGATGTTCTTAGCGGCGTAGAAGAACACCAGCAGGAACTGGACGAAACCATCGAAAACCATAGTACGGGTTCTTGGTCGCTGCAGCGCGTGCCCAATGTGGATCTGAGCATTTTGCGGCTTGCAGCATACGAAATGCTGCACCGGAACGATGTGCCCGATAATGTGGCCATCAGTGAAGCGCTCAACCTTTCTAATCAGTACAGCGAACCCAAGAGCACTCGTTATATCAATGGCGTGCTGGGTGCGATGGAACGGGAAAAGAACGAAGACAAATGACGAATATTGCTGTAGGTTTTGATACCAGTTGCTATACCACTTCCGCCGCTGCTGTCAACCGGCAGGGGGAAGTGGTTGCATTTGCTAGAAAACTCCTGCCTGTAGAGACAGGGCAGCGCGGCCTTCGCCAAAGCGAGGCCGTTTTTGCGCATGTACGGCAAATACCGCTTGTGATGCAGGATCTGCAAGAGCAATTGACTGGTCAGAATGCAAAAATCGTTGCCGTGTGCGCTTCAGCCAGACCGGTGGATGGCGAGGATAGCTATATGCCCGTGTTTACCGTAGGGCATAGTCACGCCAAGACTGTAGCTTCGTTGTTGAATGTGCCCCTGTACGAGACCACCCATCAACGGGGACATATAGCAGCGGGGTTGATCGGTAATGCGCCGCTTGCGATGCCGCATGTGGCGCTGCACATCAGCGGCGGTACCACCGACTTGCTGTATTGCACGCCCAATGGCATTGAACAGATGGGTTCCTCGCTTGATCTTCATGCGGGTCAGTTGGTGGATAGGATCGGCGTATCCTTTGGAATGGGTTTCCCTGCTGGACCTGCGCTGGAGAAGCTAGCTTTTACGTGCGAAAGTGAACCGAAAGCCCTTATCCCTTGCAGTATGGAACAGGGCGACCTTAGCTGCCATCTCTCTGGGGCCGAAAACAAGGTGCAGCAATTGCTGAAAGCTGGCACGGTCACACAGCCAGAAGCTGCATTGGAAGTGTTTGATCTGCTCAGCCGCACCATTGCCCGTATGCTGGTTGCTGCTGGTAAACAAACCGGTGCCAAGCAGGCATTGGTTGTGGGTGGGGTCGCTTCGTCTACCCTGCTGAGGCAGTTGCTTTTATCAAGGCTGAAAAAAGCAAGAAACCCGATCCGTGTAGTGTTTGGCGACCCACGCTACAGTGCGGATAACGCAGCCGGGGTCGCAGCGATCGGTATGCAGCAATATCTTAGTGAAAATGAATAAGGAGGCGTTCGTTATGGCAACATTGTTGGATGGCAAGATCATGGCGCAGGAGATCGAGGATAGCTTGAAGCTGCGTGTGGAAGCTCTCAAGGCGCAGGGTGTAGAAGTGGGTTTGACCGTTATTTTGGTAGGCGAAGACCCTGCCTCTCAAACCTATGTAGGCAACAAGGAAAAAGCCTGTGCTCGTCTGGGTATTCGTTCCAATACGCTGCGCATGCCTGCCGATACTACGCAGGAAACGCTGGAAGCTGCCATTATGAAGGCCAATGAGGATGAGACTGTCCACGGTATTCTGGTGCAGCTGCCCCTGCCTCGCCATCTGGATGAGGCCAAGGCGCTGTCTTTGATCGTTCCTGAGAAGGATGTGGACGGCTTCCACGATGTAAACACCGGCAGACTTTGCAGAGGTCAGGATTGTGTGGTGGCCTGCACGCCCAAGGGCGCATTGTACATGCTCAAGCAGGCTGGTATTCCTCTGGAAGGTAAGGAAGCCGTTGTGGTCGGCCGCAGCAATATCGTAGGCAAGCCCATGGCGCTGCTACTTTTGCAGGAAAATGCCACCGTTACGGTTTGCCATAGCCGCACCAAGGATCTGGCTGAGCACACTCGCCGCGCGGATATTCTGGTGGCAGCCATTGGCAAGCCCCGTTTCATTACCGCCGACATGGTCAAGGAAGGGGCAGCTGTAGTGGATGTGGGCATCAACCGTGTGGATGGCAAGCTCTGCGGCGATGTGGATTTTGAACCCGTCAGCCAGAAGGCTTCCTACATTACCCCCGTACCGGGCGGCGTTGGCAAAATGACCATTGCCATGTTGATGGATAATACCGTAGCCGCGGCCGAAAAGAAGGTGCATGGGTGAAACTGGCTACGCTGAGCGTAGGACAGCTCAATGAGTATGTTCGGCGCGTGCTCGCCTCAGACCCAATGCTGCGCTACATTTGCGTTGCGGGTGAGATCAGCAATCTGAAAAGACATGTCTCAGGGCATTGGTATTTTTCTTTGAAAGATGAAGAAGCTGCTGTTAACTGTGCCATGTTTCGTCAGGCCGCTGGAAGCCTCCGCTTTCGTCCTGAGAACGGCATGCGGGTACGCCTTTATGGCAATGTGAGCCTGTACACCAAAACGGGTTCTTACCAGTTCTATGTGGAGCACATGGAGCAGGATGGTATCGGCGAGCTTTATCTTCGCTTCGAAGCGCTCAAAAACCGTTTGATGCAGGAAGGTCTTTTCGACGCTGCGCTCAAAAAACCATTGCCTGCCTATGTGCAGGGTATTGGTATCGTAACCAGCAAAACCGGTGCCGTGGTGCACGATATCGCACGAGTTGCGTGGCGGCGTGACCCTTCGGTACAGCTGTATCTCTGCACTGCGTCTGTGCAAGGTGAGCATGCGGCAGAAGAGATCGCCGCAAGCATCAAGATGCTGGATCGTTTTGACCCTGCAGAGGTCATCATCGTTGGCAGAGGCGGCGGCAGCATGGAAGATCTGTGGCCGTTCAACGAAGAAAAGGTGGCACGTGCTATCGCTGCATGCAAGAAGCCGGTTATCAGCGCGGTAGGGCACGAAACCGATTTTACCATTGCCGATTTTGTGGCTGACCTTCGTGCGCCCACGCCGTCAGCGGCTGCCGAATTGGCTGTGCAGCGGCAGGATGTTCTGCTTGGGCAGCTTGCAAGTTTGCGAAACAGTTTGGGATCGCAAGTGGATAAGCGGATCATGCAATATCAAATGCAACTGAGCCGTATGAAGCAGCACATAACCGCTCTTTCGCCCGAAGCGATCACTCAGAAACAAATTGACAACATTGAAAAACTTCGCCTACGTATGCAAGCTGCATACGAAAGTGCACTTGGGCGCAAGGCAAATACACTGAGCCTCTATCGCCCTCGGGCGGAGCTGGCTTGTCAGCGCCAACTAAAGCAACTGGAACAACGTTTGAATGCGGCGGTGCTCACCTTGCGCACCGCGGGCCCCATGGAGACGGTACGCAGAGGCTATGCGGTGGTTATGAAAGATGGCGCTGCTGTTCGGGATGCCAGCCAATTAACGACCGGCGATCCTCTTGAAATTCGCATGAACAATGGTATTGTGGATGCTACCGTCAATAATGTTCGGAAAGGAAGCTGACCATGGCAGGGAAAAGCACCAAAAAGACCGTCACTTTTGAAGCAGGTCTGGAAACCTTGGAAAACATTGCCCGGCAGATGGAAAACGCCGAGCTTCCATTGGATGAATTGATGAAACTTTACGAGGAAGGTTTGAAACTTTCCGGCGAACTGGAAAGCCGTCTGCAAGCTGCCAGAGGCAGAATGCAGGAGATCCGTAAAGATTCAGAAGGCAAACCTGTTGCCGTGGAAAGCACCGTGGAACAGCAAATGACGATGATCCCTTCGGAGGAGGAAGAAGCATGAATCAGTATCAAGCTGCTGTTGAGGAAGCATTGGCAAGCTGCGCATTGCTGCAGCCTGCCCTTGTAGAACCCATGACCAGTACCGAGGCCGCGGCGCCGCAGGAAGGCGAGATCCCGCAGCCGCTTCGCAGCGCTATGCGTTATAGCCTGCTGCTGCCCGGCAAGCGTTTGCGTCCGGTATTGCTGCTGGCAGCCTATCATCTTTTGAAGGATGATTGGCGTGAGGCGCTTCCTTTTGCATGCGCTCTTGAAATGATCCATACTTATTCGCTCATTCACGATGATCTGCCCGCTTTGGACGATGATAAACTCCGTCGTGGGCAGCCTACGAACCATCTGGTTTATGGAGAGGATATTGCCATTTTGGCAGGCGATGGTCTGCTGAATTTTGCTTATGAGACCATGCTGTCGGCGCCGCTTTGCAGCACCGATCCCGCAAACGCGTTGCGGGCTGCCCGTGAGATCGCTTTTAGGGCCGGTGTGCGAGGCATGATCGCCGGTCAGACGTTGGATGTAAAGCTGGAAGGCAGCGAACCTGACCGCGACAATGTACGCTATATCCATCTGCACAAAACAGCCGATCTGCTTACCGCCCCTGTGGTCGCTGGTCTTATGCTGGCAGGGGCCAGCGAAGAACAGCTTGAAGCGGGCCGGAAATACGGTCGGGGAATCGGTCTGGCATTCCAGATCATCGATGATCTGCTGGATATTCAGGGCGATGTGCATCGCCTTGGCAAGGAGACGGGCATGGATGCCCAGCGGGGCAAGCTTACATGGCCCGCAGTATGCGGTATCGAACAGTCCCGCATCGATGCTATGGAGGCTGTAAAGCAAGCAGTACAAGCCATACAGCTTTTTGGAACGAAAGGTGATTTTTTGGCAGAACTTGCACAAAAATCCCTTGTACGAAGCAACTGAATGTTGTATGATGAGTTGAAAAGCTACTAGGAGGGAACGGGATTGGGCTCCGTATTGGAAATACTGAACAATCATGTTTTGCATCTTGTGCTGTTGGGATGGTTTGTGGCACAGACGCTAAAGATTCCTATTCATCGAATCGTGGAACACGAATGGGATTTTTCCCGTTTCCATGGTTCCGGCGGTATGCCCAGTTCCCATTCGTCCATGGTAACGGCTTGCGCTGTTGGGGTTGGCGCGACCGAAGGCTTTGGTTCCCCTGTATTTGCTTTGGCTGTTGCCTTTGCCATGATCGTTATGTACGATGCAGCGGGCGTGCGCCGGGAGACCGGCACTCAGGCAGCCGTCATCAATCAGATCCTCAAAGATGTTCTCATCAATGGTAAGAAGATCTCCGATGAGGAACTGAAGGAATTGGTCGGGCACACACCGTTGGAAGTTGTCTGTGGCGCTTTGACCGGTTTGATCGTTGCGATCGTTTATATCTTGATTGTATTTTAACGGAATGGATGAGGTGAAAGAACATGATGGATCATTTTCATGAAGAAGTCGTTGTAAAGCGGAAGCAGGGTCTCAATAATGTGCTTTATATGCTTTCCAACGTGGTTATGGTTGTAACGGCTTTACTTGCCTTTATGATGCTCAGTACCCTGATGCGCGGTTTTAACGTGTATGTGTTGCTGTTTGTGCTGGTCACTGGCGCAATTGCATTTTTGCTTTTCCTCTACCGCGATCGCCTTCGTACGGAATACGAGTACACCTTCACCAATGGCGATCTGGATTTTGCCAAGGTTTTTAATAACCAAAAGCGTAAAACGCTGGGTACCATGCGCGTGAAAAATGTTGATGCCTTTGGTCCTGTCAATTCCGAAGGCTTCCGTAAGATCATCAATATGTCCGATCTTAAGCGCCGTAATTGGTTTTTGAATCGCGAGGCCAACTTGTATTATTTTTACTATCAGAAGGAAGGCAACAAAAACATCATTGTTTTGGAACCCTCCGAAGAGTTGGTGGACATGATCAAAAAGTATCTGCCCATGGGCGTATACCGCGCATAAGCCATGATACAGGTTTATTTGGATAACAGCGCTACCACCAAGCCCTGCGAAGCAGCGGTGGAGGCCATGCTGCAAAGTATGCGGGAGGATTACTATAACCCTTCCGCACTTTATGCGCCCGCTATGAAGGGCGAGAAGATCCTTAAGGATGCAGCCGCCGCAGTGGCGGCTCAAGTGGGCAGCGATGCAAAGCATGTAGTGTTCACCTCCGGTGGCACCGAAAGCGATAATCTGGCCATTTTTGGCCACATGCAGCTGAACCGGGATGGGGGAGACATCCTCTATTCTGCGGCAGAGCATGCAGCCGTTCGACTTGCCTGCGAAGAAGCCGCTGCACGCTATGGCTGCCGTGCATTGGAAATTCCCCTGACCGCCGAAGGTCAGTTGGATCTGGTTGCGCTGGAAGGTATGCTGTCCGAAAACACTCGTATGATCTGCGTGATGCAGGTATGCAACGAAACCGGCGTGATCATGCCCATCAAGGAGATTTGCCAGCTGCGTGCAAAGCTGTGCCCCAAGGCCGCCATTCATGTGGATGGTGTGCAGGGGTTCCTGCGGGTGCCTTTTTCCATGAAGCAGCTGCCGGTGGATTCCTACGCCATCAGCGCCCATAAATTTCATGGCCCCAAGGGCGTGGGTGCTCTCGTCTGGCGGGAAGGTTTCCGCTTTAAGCCCATGATGATCGGCGGCGGCCAGCAGAACGACCGCCGCAGTGGCACGGAAAATACCGTGGGCATCGCTGGCATGGGAGCCGCCGTTCAGTCCTATCCCAAGGATGGCTCTGAAAAGATGCTGGCACTCAAAAAGCAGCTTGTGGAGAAACTCACCGCTGCCCTGCCGGAAACAAAGGTGCTTGGGTTACCTGTGGAGGATCCCAGCAGCGCACCGCATATTTTGAATGTTGCATTTCCTCCAGTGCGGGCTGAAACCTTGCTCCACGCGCTGGAAATGGATGGCGTCATCGTGGGTACGGGCTCGGCTTGTTCCTCCAAGAAGGGCAAGCATTCTCATGTGCTAGGCGCCATGAGCCAGTCTCCTGCGGTAATGGAAAGCGCCATCCGCATCAGCCTCTGCCCGGAGAATACCCCGGACGAGATCGCGTATGCCGCTGAAAAGATCATTCATCAGGTAGAAATGCTTCGGCGATATGTTCGCCGCTAAGAAAGGAAGAAGTCCTGTGCGAGAGATTTTGCAGGTTCGCTTCGGCGAGATTTTTCTGAAAGGTTCCAATCGCCCGTATTTTATGCGGATGCTGGTGGAGCGCATCCGCAATGCGGTCAAGGAGCTGAACGGCCATGTGTGGCTCAGCGATAGCCGTGTCTATGTGAGCGACCTGACGGATCTGGACGAAGGCATCCGTCGGGTGGGCAAGGTATTTGGCGTACATAGCCTGTGCCGGGCTTTGGAATTGCCGAAGGATGATTTTAATGCCATTTGCGAGGCAGCTGTTCAACTGATCGAAGATCATCACGGTACTTTCAAAGTGAACGCACGCCGTAGTGATAAGCGCTATCCCATGGATTCGCCCACCATCAACATGGAAGTAGGGCATTATGTGCTGGAAAAGCGCCCTGACCTAACGGTGGATGTGCATAACCCGGAATTGACCATCTCCGTTGAAATTCGCGATCAGGCCTATGTGTATACCAAGCCCATCATGGCAGTGGGCGGCATGCCTGTTGGTACCAATGGCCGTGCCACTTTGCTCCTTTCCGGCGGTATCGACAGCCCCGTTGCTGGCTGGATGATCGCCAAGCGCGGCGTGAGTATGAGTGCCGTACACTTCAACTCTCCGCCCTATACCAGCGAACGTGCCAAGGAAAAAGTGCTGGATCTGGCTCGGATCTTGTCCGAAAGCCTGTGTGGTATCAAGGTGCATGTGGTGCCTTTTACCGATATCCAGATGCAGATCCACGAAAAGTGCCACCCGGATTACACCACCATCATCATGCGCCGCTACATGATGCGCCTAGCCAATGCCATTGCTCATAAGGAGCGTGCACAGGCATTGGTGACTGGTGAGAGCATCGGTCAGGTGGCCAGCCAGACCATGCAGGCTCTTACCTGCACCGACGAGATCGCTGATATTCCGGTGTTCCGTCCGCTCATTGGTCTGGACAAGGTGGAGATCATTGAGATCGCCAACAAGATCGGCACCTACGAGACCTCCATTTTGCCCTACGAAGATTGCTGCACTGTGTTCACTCCCCGTCATCCCGCTACCAAGCCCAAGATGGAGATCATTCTGGAAGGCGAAAGCAAGCTGGATACGGATGCCCTCATTCAAGCTGCACTGGAAGGCACCGTGGTATACGATCTGTAAGAAAAATAACCAGCGATTATCCCCGGCAAGGCCTTGAAAATTCGGCCTTTACCGGGGATTTTCTCTGTCGGTAATCTATTGATACAAAAATATCAAAATCCATTGCAAAAGCAAGCTAACTGGGTTATAATAATCAGCGGGATAAATTTGGTCATGTGGGACGAAATTTGACCCGATGGAGTGAGGCTATGCAAGACGATTACTTTGTACTGATGCAGAAGCTTGCGCCGGATCTGGCACAGGAAATCGAGCGCCGTGCGCTGGTGCTGGAAAGGATCGGCGCATTGCAGCCCGTAGGGCGGCGGCTTCTGGCAACCCGGCTGAACCTGCCGGAGCGGGAAGTGCGCACCGTTGCCTCCCTGCTCAAGGAGCATGGGCTTGTCTCGCTGGATGCAGCAGGCATGAGCCTGACCAGTCAAGCCAACGATATTCTGCCCATGGCCAGCCGTTTCAGCCGGGAACTGAAGGGCTTGACCGGTTTGGAAACAGCTCTTTCCCAGCGCTACGAGGGCGTAAAGGTGTGCGTGGTGGCTGGCAATGCCGATCAGGACGATCATGTGCTCCACGAGGTGGGGCGCAGCGCAGCCAACAGGCTTCGTTCCTTCCTGCAAAACGGCTGCACGCTGGCCGTTACCGGCGGCAGTACCATTCATCAGGTGGCGTTTTCCATCCCACAAGGCACCCAGATGAATGTGATGGTGGTTCCTGCCCGTGGCGGCATTGGCCGTTCACTGGAGACCCAAGCCAACACCGTGGCTTGCGAGATCGCCAAGCGGCTGGGCGGTCATCATCGGATGATGCACCTGCCGGATCGTCTGGATGAACAGGCACTGGCAGAGATGCGCAAGATGCGGGAGATCGACGAAACCCTGAGCCTTTTGGAACGTGCAGATGTGGTGCTTCACGGCATCGGTCGGGCAGATGATATGGCCCATAAGCGCCAATTGCCCCCGGATGTGGAAGCCGAGGTGCTGCGCAAGGGCGCAGTCGCCGAGGCCTACGGCTGCTACTTCGACCAAAAAGGCAAGATGGTCTACTCCGCATCCACGGTATCCCATAATCTGGGCGTACTCAAGCCCAACTGTGCGCTGATTGCCGTCGCAGCAGGCGCACGCAAGGCAGAAGCCATCGATGCCGCAATGCGCAGCCGCAAGCATGCCATGCTGGTAACCGACGAAGGCGCTGCCAACGCCATCCTGTCTATGCAGGAATAACAATGTTTGCTCGCCCGCTTGGGCTTTGCAATACCAACTATCAGGCTTTAAGGAGAGTGTGCACCATGGCTAAGAAGACGATTGACGACATTCAGGTGTCCGGCAAGAAAGTTCTTGTCCGCTGCGATTTCAACGTGCCCATGAAGGATGGCAAGATCACCAACGACAAGCGTATCGTTGCTGCTCTGCCCACCATCAAGAAGCTGATTGCCGACGGCGGCAAGGT
>JAZSRK010000133.1:0-19667 GCA_045538465.1 Candidatus Limiplasma sp.
CAGGCGCAGCCTGACTGAGAGGACCTCTCCACCAGCCAATCCCCTCTCCGTCCTCGCTCCGCTCGGCCACCTCTCCCAAAGGGAGAGGCAAGTGGAGGCATATTTGGGAAGTGTGCGCCGGGAAGTGACTGTGGCTTTCTCAGCTTGGAGCACCCTCAGTCGCCATACGGCGACAGCTCCCTCGCTTCGCGAAGGAGCCTTTCGTGGGTCTCCGTTCAAGCTTATTTGCCCATACTTACTCTATAACCACTTGGGTCACATGCCATGCACAGCTATCCCACCCTTGGCTCTCCCTTTGGGAGAGCCAAGCAGGGGACTATTCCCCCATCCGGTTCAACGTATCCCCCGTCAGGCGGTACACCGTCCACTCATCCATGGGCTTTGCCCCCATGGACAGATAAAAATCGATACTGGGGCGGTTCCAATCCAGACAGGCCCATTCCAGCCTGCCGCAGCCCCGTTCCACGGCGATCTGCGCCAATTTTTTCAGGATGCCCTTTCCGTAGCCCTTGCCCCGGTGGGCAGGCTTCACGAACAGATCCTCCAAATATAACCCGGAGCGTCCGAGAAAGGTGGAGAAATTGTGGAAGAACAGTGCAAAGCCCACCTCCTGCCCGTCAGCGACGGCAAAGAGCACCTCTGCATTCTTCTTTTCAAACAGCTGCTCCCGGAGCAATTCCTCCGTGGCCACTACTTGCGGCAGCATGTGCTCGTACTCTGCCAACTCCCGGATGAATTGCAAGATCAGTGCGGTATCCTGCGGCTGGGCAAAGCGAAAGGTGAGGTTTGCCATGTTGATCTTCCTTTCATTGGATCGATTCAAAACAGGAATTGGTTCAAAAAGCCCCAGAACACTGGAACGTTTGAGGTTTTACTTTTCAACGCCACTATTCTGCTTCCCAAGCCTTTGCCGCAGCCATAGCGCCGCCTCCAGCCAGCCCAGCGCCCCGACCCCGATCAGCGGGAAGAAATACAGGAAGGTGTACTGCCCCTTCGCCTCCCACACCAAATGGAACAGGAAGCCGCCGATCAAGAACAGCGGGAACAGGAGATGGGACAGGGACATGCGCCTATGGCAGAACCACAGCCACAGCACAATGCCCGCCAGCGCCAGCAGGTGGATCTCATCCATCAGCCAGCTGACCAGCCGATACACCTTGCCTCGCTGGTACAGGCTCAGAGCCAGAGCACCCCGCTCCGTATTGCGAGCCATCTCGTTTACCCAAATGGATTGGAAGGTGGGATCGTTCCACTGGGACAGGGTCTTGCGCCCAAAGAAGCGCAGGGCATACGCCGGATCGGAGGCAAAATCGTGGAGCCGCTTTTGGATATCCGCCTTGGATAGCTCGTTATGCGTCTCCCGGCTAAAGCCGTATTCGGTGTAGTAGGTGTAGCAATTTTCGTTGTACCAGCCCGGTTCCTTCGCGCTTTCTGACAGACCCATCATGATCCACGAGGAAGTGGGAAAGCCCTCGGACAAATTGGCATCGGTGCGGTTTTCTACCACCCTGTTGATCACATGCCCGCCTGAAGCGCACAGGGTCAGCATCACCGCAGCGGTGATGACCGGCAGCCACTTGCGACCCTCCAGCCCGTGAAGGCACAGCACGATCCCAGCGGCAATGGCAGCGATCAGCATGTTTTGCTTCAAAAGGCAGCTCAGGAGCATCCAGAAAACCATAAAGATCAAATGACGCTTTTTGCCGCTATTCAGATAGTGCAGCAGCATAAGCGCTGCCAGCAGCATGGCTTGCAACCCCGGCAAATTGCCATACACAAAGGGCGCGTAAAACGCATACGGCAAAAAGCACAGAGCGGCCAGCCAACCCATCAGCCTTGCACTGCGCCGTTCAGAGAGCAAAGCGGCGCATTCTGCCAGCGCCCAAGCACCCGCCACATTGCCCGCAGCTTGCAATAGCTGGATCCACAGCACCGATTGGTCAAGGCGCATGGGCAGCGAAAGCAGCAGCACATAGGGCATTTGATGGGGAAAATAATTGGTGTAGTAGTACGTCCAGACAGTGTTATAGCCGGTGGCGATCTGCCGGGCCATATCCCAGCAAGCCCACTGATCAAACACGGGCAGAGACTTGGAAAGCAGCACCAGCCCCACATGGAGCGCCAGCATGGCAAGCGCCGACAGGATCACCAGCACCGTCTCCATCCGGCGGCTCATGCGTTCCAGATGGGGTGCAGCCAACCACATCAGCACACCCACTGCCGCCAGCACAAGCCCATGCAGCCACAGCTGATCCCACGCAAGATCCATGGTCTCCTGCTGGGTGATGTGCGCTGTTGTGCAAAAGCTGACGCACAAAAGCATCAGCATCAAAAAGGCGAAGAGCAGCAGCACAAACCTTTTGCAGAAAGTCACAAACGGTTTCATCGCTCTCTTCGCCTCCTTGGATCTTTATTTACTTTTTGCTCTGCTTGGCAAAGCTATCACGCAGACCCACCGTGCGGTTGAACACAGGCTTTTCGGCCGTGGAATCGGGATCCTTGCAGAAATAGCCGGTGCGCAGGAACTGGTAGGTGGTGCCCACTTCGCTCTCCAGCACAAAGGGCTCTGCATAGCCGTTGCAAATGGTCAGGCTATTCTGGTTGAGCTGCTTGAGGAAGTCGTAATCCTTGCGGGTGAGGGCATCCTCATCGGCTTCGGCGGCTTCTTCCACATCCACCACGGGCTCCTCGACAGTCTCCACAGTCTCGGCAGCAGCTTCTTCCTCGCCGTCCTCGCTGAGCAGGGGCTCGTACAGACGAGCTTCGAAAGGCACGGCATCGATAGCGGATACCCAGTGCAGCACCTTGCCCTTGATCTTGCGGTCTGCGCCGGGGGTGCCGGAGGCAGAGTCAAAGTCCACCGTGCACTGGATCTCGGTCACATTGCCATCCTCATCCTTGGTGCAGCCTTCGCACTTGACGATGTATGCGCCCTTGAGGCGAACCTCAAAGCCGGGATACATGCGCTGGAACTTCTTGGCGGGAACCTCCATAAAGTCCTCGGCGTCGATATAGATCTCACGGCCGAAGGTGACGGTATGGGTGCCCATCTCGGGATCATCGGGATGGTTTTCCATGGTCAGGGTCTTCACTTCGCCCTCGGGCCAGTTGGTCAGCACCACCTTGATGGGGTTGAGCACGGCCATGGCGCGGGCGCTCACCTTGCCCAGATCATCACGCACACAGGCTTCCAGCAGAGCGGTATCCACAGTGGAGTCTGCCTTGCTAAGACCAATGCGGCTGACGAAATCCCGGATGGCAGCAGCGGTGTAGCCGCGGCGGCGCAGGGCGCTCAGGGTGGGCATACGGGGGTCATCCCAGCCACGGACGAAGCCGCCTTCCACCAGCGCACGCAGCTTGCGTTTGCTCATGACCGAGCGGGTCATGTTCAGGCGGGCAAACTCGATCTGGCGGGGACGAGCGGGCAGCATATGGGCGCTCTTTTCCACCACCCAATCGTACAGGGGGCGATGGATCTCGTACTCCAGCGAGCACAGGCTGTGGCTGATGCCTTCCAAAGCATCGCCGATGGGATGGGCAAAGTCGTACATGGGATAGATGCACCACTTGCTGCCCGTGCGCCAGTGTTCCTTATACAGGATGCGGTACATGGCGGGGTCGCGCATGACCACATTGGGAGAAGCCATATCGATCTTGGCACGCAGGGTATACTGACCCTCGGCAAATTCGCCGGCCTTCATGCGGCGGAACAGATCCAGGCTCTCCTCCGCGGGGCGATCACGCCAGGGGCTGTTCTTGCCGGGCTTGGTGAGGGTGCCGCGGTATTCGCGCATCTCTTCCTTGCTCAGCTCGTCCACATAGGCAAGGCCACGCATGATCCAGTCCTCAGCGATCTCGTAGCACTTATCGTAGTAGTCGCTGGCATAGTACAGGCCGCCCGTCCAATGGAAGCCCAGCCAGTTGATATCCCGCTTGATGGCTTCCACATACTCGGTGTCTTCCTTGGCGGGGTTGGTGTCGTCAAAGCGCAGGTTGCACTGGCCGCCGTACTTTTCGGCAGTCAAAAAGTCCATGATCAGCGCCTTGCAGTGGCCAATGTGCATGTAGCCGTTGGGTTCCGGGGGAAAACGGGTGTGCACGCTTTGGTAGCGCCCGCTCCGTAAATCTTCTTCTACCGCGTCCCAAATAAAATTGCTCTTCGTTGCGGGTGTTTCCATAGCAGTGGTCCCTCTTTCTTACATATTAACGGTAAAAAAACCGTTGGGCTTCATTATATAGCGAATGGCGTTGTTTGGCAAGAAAAGATTGTGGGAATAGGGGGCAAGGCAGGGAGGCGCTGCCTCCCTGCACCCACCGCCAAAGGGATTTCATCCCTTTGGAATCCCGGTTTTGCCGCCGTTTCACGGCGGCAAGGGGTTACGATCTGATAGTTGGGAAAAAGCCTCGAATTACGACCATTCATCACGCATTTCTCCCAGCAAAGCCAGCGTAACATCCTTTGCGATGATCGCGGCCTTTAATGGTTGATCGTAAGTGCGCAAAGCCCAATGGGGGACGATGAAATGTCGCTAGGCTCCGTGCAGGTTTCGTCCCAGATCAGCCCTTGCGCGTAGCCATTTCATCTGCGGATAGCGGCAAAAGCGGAAGATTCCAATTCATTTGCCATCACCTCCTTATGGCTTTAATGTACGGTCAAAGTACGGATCCGTCAATCAAAAAAGATCCAGATCCCGCAAAGGGACAAAACCCCAGACGATCTCGCCGCCGTCTATAAACTGATCGTCCTTTACCTCGACGCTTACATAAGCATAGTCGTTCAGAACAGCCATGCAAGTAAACAGCACACCTTCCGGCACCTCAAACTGATGAAATTGGGAAACAAGCGGGTCATCCGTCAGATAGGTGGCTTGGATGGAACGTAACGGGAC
Organism: Candidatus Limiplasma sp.; assembly: GCA_045538465.1. Classification (GTDB taxonomy): domain Bacteria; phylum Bacillota; class Clostridia; order Christensenellales; family Aristaeellaceae; genus Limiplasma. The sequence continues at coordinate 4,890 of JAZSRK010000133.1, forward strand.
TTCCATCGGCGCCAACGTAGGGAGGAGAGCATCTGCATCCGGCAGGATCTCCGCTGGGATAAAACCAAAACGCTGGGTACGCTCACTCACATTGTAGCGAAGCAAGAGAGTGTCCTGTCCGTCCCCTTTACGATAGATGCCATACACCCATATCTCGTCCTTGAGAGAAACAGCAGCTTTGCCCTTGGCAGCTCGCCACGCAGAGGTGCCAAAAGGCGCAGAAGTGACGGGCACTGTTTCATTAGCAGAGACATACAGACAAACGCCATAAGGAACACCACCGCGTTGCTGACCAAAGAAGTTTTCGCCTTCGGACAATGCTATACGCATATAGTTCATGTGGCGAACCTCTTCAAGCGTTCTCGGAAAAAGATCGATATTGAAACAGGCAAGCGGAAATTCTTGTTGTACAGTGATGGTCTCATTGCCCTGCTTGGCCTCGTAGCAGGAGGTGCTTTCAACCAGCGAGATCTCAAAATCGCCGATGGCAGCATGGGTCAAACAATAGCCGTTTGCTACCTTCTCGAAAGTATATCGTTCCTCATCGCCGTAGGAGAGCGTGAAAAGCTCATGATCCCCGGTAAGGGTGGGACGCTTGCCTTCGCCGCCATCAGGCTGATATACAGCCGTCGGATACACCGCAAGGCTACCGTTTTCCACCAGCATCAAAGCATGATGATAGCGGCTGCCCATGACGGCGATATCGCCTCTCTGCTTAGAAATAGTGGAATAATCGTTCCATGTGTCAACAGCGGATACCGCTTCATAAAGATCACCCTTCAGCCCCCAGCTGTTGGCAAAGGCAGACAGAGGGAGCAAACAAAAGAGAAGTAAAATGGTGCAGAACTTTTTCATATAGAGCCTCCTTGGATGGGGATGATACTCATTCAACGGATGAAAATGGCAAAACCATCCGGGAAGGAAAGCAAAAGATCACGCCAGCCATGATACCTCACCCCTTCGGCGCTCCCAGAGGGAGAGGCAAGAAATGTAAAAGAGCTTGCGTTTCAGCATGCAAGCTCTTTGAATCGTACAAAGCTATTCCTTCCCCGTCAGTTCCACACTGATGATCTCCCTTGTCGGCCAGAAAGCGCACAGGCGCAGCCGGTCGATCTTGGCAGGGATGGGCGTGAAATGCTTGGCCAGTGTGGGCAAAGCGGCAGCGATCTCCTCCACCGTTTCACCGATCATCATAGTGGTGTGGGGCAGCCACGGGTAGCCGGGCATCAGCTGCTTGTCGCAGGCCTTTTGCAAGGCCACCAGCGCAGGGGTCATGTCCGGCGCGGCAAACAGCACCTTACCACCGGGCATTACGCCGATGTGACGGATATTTGCCGCCATCGGTGCAAACCGAGCCGCCACTTGCTGGGCGATCAGGATGGCCTCCGTTTCATATTCCACCGGAAACGTGGCCAAGGTGATGTGGTGCTTGAGCCCCGGCGTTTGCTCGCCGGTGAAGCCCGCATGCTGCAAGGCATCGTACCATACGGAAATGCGCTCCTGATCCTCCGGGCAATACTCCGCCATCAATGTCAAAAAGGATTCTGCCATTTGGGTCGCCTCGTTTCGTTGGTTTGGGTGATGATAGCACGGACGGGAGCAGGTGTCAAGAAAATAGGACGATGCTTTGCGAAACAGGCGGGATGTGGTACACTATCAGATGAAAGATCAAACAAACGGAGCGTTGCGATATGGCAGACATCATCGAGATCACCACGCTGGAAGCCCCCGCCCTTGCCCCCTACCGGCAGCTGACCGGCAGGCAGCTGCAAGGGGAAAAGCTGTTTATTGCCGAAAGCGAAAACGTGATATTGGCAGGCTTAGAGGCAGGCTGCCGTCCCCTGTCGCTGCTGATGGAGAGGCGGCACATCACCGGCAAGGGCAGCGCCTTGGTGGAGCGTTGCGGTGTGCCAGTCTATACAGGCGAGGATGCCCTTTTGAAAGAACTGACCGGCTTCCAGCTGAGCCGGGGCATTTTGTGTGCCATGGAGTGCCCTGCGCCCCTGACAGCGGAGCAAGTGCTGCAAAACGCCCGCCGCATTGCTGTGCTGGAAAACGTGGTGGACGGCACCAACGTAGGCGCGCTGATGCGCTCTGCCGCCGCCTTAGGTGCGGACGGTATGCTGCTTACCCCGGACTGCTGCGATCCCTTGCAGCGGCGCTCTGCCCGGGTGAGCATGGGGGCGGCGCTGCGCATCCCGTGGGCGGTGTGCAAAGATCCCTTGTCGGCGCTGAAACAAGCAGGGTTTACCACGGCTGCGCTAGCACTTCGGGACAATGCGGTGTCCATCAGCGCTGAACGGCTGAAGGCAGCAAGCAAACTGGCGCTGTTTCTGGGTGCAGAAGGGGACGGCCTCAAGCAGGAGACCATTGACGGCTGCGATCATGCGGTGATCATTCCCATGCATAACGCAGTAAATTCCCTGAATGTGGCGGCGGCCGGCGCGGTGGCGTTTTGGGAGTTGTTTGGGAAACAGTAAAAACCATCTGAAAATGTATTGTATTAAGCACCCTGTATCACCATGGTGCTTATTTTCTTGACAATCATATGAATATATGTTTAAATGCTCATACAACATATGAATAACCATTCATATGTTGCCAAAAGGAGGGTTTATCTTGTTGCGTTTTATCGGTATTCTTATCCAGCTGACATTCTACACTTTCTATGTAGGCAAAGCGCTTGTGCAAAAGCACCAAGCTATCCGTACCAACCAGATGGGACGGGGCAACAAAACCAAAACGACCCTGCATATTGAGCGCATCATGGCCTGTGCAACGGTGCTGGCGCTTCTTTTTAGCATTGGCAGCATTCTCTTTGCAAAGCCGCAACGCAACACGATGCTGGCTGTTGCAGGAGTCATCTGCGGCGTGGCTGGCGTTGCATTTTTTGCCGCAGCGACCCTCACCATGAAAGACAGCTGGCGGGTGGGCATTCCGGATGAAAAAACAGCCCTCATCACTGGCGGTATCTACCGCATCAGCCGTAATCCGGCCTTTATGGGGTTTGATCTTTTGTACCTTTCGACGAATCTTCTATTTCCCAATGCGCCCTTGGCGCTGGTCACCCTATGGGCAGTGGTGATGCTGCATATGCAGATCTTGCAGGAAGAAAAGCATTTGCAAAACACTTTCGGTGCGATCTATACCACCTACGCCCGCCAGACCCGGCGGTATTTGGGCAGGTTCTAAAACAAGGCATGACAAAAGCCAAGCTGGTTGAGCAGCTTGGCTTGTTTTCTCAATATCCTGTTTTGGGCAAACAAAAGGAAACCCTCCGTCAGCTTCCAAGTCTTGCCTCTCCCTTTGGGAGAGGTGGCCGAGCGTAGCGAAGCTGGAGAGGGTTCTGCGTTGGTGATAGCCCTCTCAGTCAGGCTTCGCCTGACAGCTCTCCCAGAGGGAGAGCCAAGGGGTTTATCGGCAGTATGAGCTTCCTTCTGCAGAAGAGAGCCTTTAGATTGGCCTACCCCCGCTCCTCCAACCCCTCAAACACTACCTTCATCACCCCATCATAATCCCGATACCGGTCGCATTTGCGTATCTTCTTGAGCAGCTTGTCCCCGATCTCGTACCCCACGCCCCAGTAGGCCCAGAGCTCCTTCATTTTCATCATCACAAAGGCTTCGGTTCCCAAGAGGGTGCGGTAGGCTTCGTACATCCGCTCGTGGAAGAGGCGCAGCTGCTGGGTGGTAGGCTCCTGCCCACGTAGCTGCCCCACCAGGCCTGGGCGCATCAGATAGCCACGCCCCATCATCACCCGCTCCACATCCGGGTGGGCGGCTTCAAAGGCACGCACATCCTCGGCAGTGTATAAATCGCCATTGTAGCACAGGGTAAAGTTGGTGTGGGCTTTGGCAAAGTCGAACCACTCCCGGCGCACCGGGGCCCGGTACAAGTCCTCCCGGATGCGGGGGTGCACGATCAGCTCAGAGATGGGATAGCGGTTGTAAATTTCGAGGATCCGCTCAAACTCCTCCGGCTCCTTCATGCCCAATCGGGTTTTGATGGAGATGGCCACAGGGCAGCGGTGGAAAATTTCTCCCAGAAAGCGTTCCAGCTCCTCCGGCCTGCCCAGAAAACCGGAGCCTTTGCCCTTGGAGACCACTGTGCCGGAGGGGCAGCCCAGATTCAGGTTGATCTCCCGATATCCGCGGGCGATCAGCTCGTTGGCTACCCACATAAAGGAGTCGGCATCGTTGCTCATCACCTGCGGCACAGCGTGCATGCCCTGATTGTTCTCCGGGGCGATATCCCGCTTTTCCCGCCCGGTAAAACCCTTGCCCTTGGCAGACACAAAGGGGATAAAGTACCGGTCTGCCGGGGTAAAACAATCCTTGTGGGCATTGCGGTAGAGGTAGTTGGTAATGCCCTCCATGGGCGCAAGGGTGTATTGCATGCACAAACTCCTTTGGTATGGTAATCTATCTTTTGCAGCAAAGAGAACGCAGAGAAGCTTTACGGCGCCGTCAAAAACTCCGTCAGCATACGGGTGTTGGCTGCCATGTCGCAATCCAGCACCCACATACCGTTTGCCTGTACATCTTGGCAGGTATCGCCAAAGGGCACTCGCACGCTGCGCAGGCGCAGTCCGCCTTCCCGGGATAAAAGAGGCAGCAGCCCCAGCACATCGCCAAGGGTCATGTCGGTTTTCACATTGCCCATGTTGGCGATTGCCATCCGCATCAGGGTAAAGGCATCCATTTGGGTAAGCGCCTTCAATGCAGCTGCCAGCACCTGTTGCTGGCGCTCCACCCTGCCAAAGTCGCTATCCAAGCTGCGGATGCGGCTATAACTGAGCGCCTGTATACCGCTAAGGGTGACCAAACCGCTGTTCTCCACCAGTTGCCCATCCACCGGGATGGCGTGGTCGAGGCAGTAGGTAGCCAATACGCTGTTAAGTTCGATGCGCTCTTCTTCCGAAAGCGTCAGCTCCACCCCGCCCACCTGATCGATGAGCCCGGCCATAGCAGCAAAATCCACCGCCAGCGTGCGGTCGATCTCTACACCGAAGCACTCCTTCAATGTGCTTTTCAGCAGGTCTGCGCCGCCGTAGAAATAGGCAGCATTCAAACGGGTCTTGCCGTAGCCTGCCACCGGCACATACAGATCCCGCAAAAAGGAGACCAGCTTTACATCCCCTGTGTCTGGAGATATCTGCACCAGCAGCATGGTATCGCTGCGCCCGTTTGCGCCATCGCCAGCGGCATCTTCGCCAATGAGCAGCAGGGTGAAGGCTGTTGCCTGCTGCGCCATAGCGCCAGGCACGCTGCATAGCAATAGCCACAGGACGCAAAGCAAGCAGGCCACCAGCCGTTCAGGCGTAAGACGTTTTCTTCTTTGGTTCGGTTGCATGATGGTTTTCATTCCATTCACCTCCCGATGGATAGTGTACCGGAAATGAGAACGATTCATGCATGGGTATCATTGCAGAGAATATCAGGTATAGTCGGTATCGTATACCACCACGAGCCGATAGCGGCGATCCAGCGTAGCTACATACGCCGTTAGCGCTTGATGCAGCTGATCGCGGTTTTTGTAGCCAGCAGGCAGTACACAGTCGAAGATCACATTGGTGGTCTCCTGCCCCGGCACAATGCGAAAATCGTGCAGGCTCAGGCAGGGATCTGTCCGAGTGATAAACTCCACGATCTTTGCCCGCAGATGATTGGTCTCCTCATCGTCCGTCACGATGGGATCCATGTGGATGCAGATGGGCATGTTCATTTCCTTGGCAATATGCCGCTCGGCATCGTCGATCATCTCATGGATGGCAAGAATATCGCCGTCGGCGCTCACCTCTGCATGGGCAGAGGCAAAGCAGCGCCCCGGACCATAATCGTGCAGCACCAGATCGTGTACGCCCAAGATGCCTTCATAGTCCAGCATCAGTTCCTTGATGCGGCTAATGCTCTCCGGGTCGGGTTTGCCGCCCAACAGGCTATCCACCGTATCCCGGCACACTTCGTAGCCTGCCTTGAGCACGATGAGCGCAACGACCAGACCGATCCAGCCATCGATACGCCAGCCGAAAAGCTGCTGCAGCACCATGCTGATGAGCACAGCGCCGGTGGCAATGCAGTCGCTGAGGCTGTCCTTAGCAGCAGCCAGCAGCGTGCCATTGGCGGTAAGGCTGCCCACCTTGCGGTAGAAGAAAAACAACCAGCCCTTCAGCAGCACCGACAAAACCAGTACTGCCACCACAACGGCCGTTACTTCCAGCTGCTGGGGGGATATGATGGCTGCGATGCCATCCTTCAAAAGCCCGATGGCCATAGCCACGATAATAACGCCCACAGCCAGCGACCCCAAGTATTCCATGCGCCCATGCCCAAAGGGATGATCCTGATCCACGGGCTTTTGCGCCATGCGGGTGGTGACCAGCGCCACCACACTGCCGCCTGCATCGGATAGGTTGTTCACAGCATCTGCGGTCACAGCCAGTGAACCGCTTAAAACGCCCATCAAAAACTTGGCAGCTGCCAGCAGCGCATTGACAACAATGCCCACCGTTGCGCCAAGGGTACCGTATGCGGTACGCACAACAGGGTCTTCCCGGTTCTCCGCGTTGGGGATAAACCGGCGAATAAGCCACTCTGTCATGGTTTTTCTGCCTCCTTCGGTGCACTTCTAAAAAAACAGGCTGCCGGGAAAGGGGCGAGCCACTCTGCCCGCCGCTGCACCAGCAGCCTTCTCTTCCCCATCAGCCTATGCGGATATACCGGATGAGTGCAAGCTTACTTGCCGCTCTTTTCCCGGCTGCCCAGCCGCTTATCTTCAAAAGCGGCCCAAATATAGCCGTTGATCAGGTTTGCGCTGTACACGCCTGCCAGAATGCCGATAATGATGGGCAAGCTAAACTCGCGAATGGCGCTGACACCCAGCACATACAGGCATACAATGGTCACAAGCGTAGTAAGGGTGGTAACGATGGTGCGCCCCAAGCTTTCCTTCACGGATACATCCGCTACCTGTGCACGGCTCATGCCCATGCAGGCAGGCTTTTTCTTATTTTCGCGGATGCGGTCGAAAATAACGATGGTATTGTTGATGGAGTAGCCTACAATGGTGAGCATGGCAGCAATAAAGGAGGAATTCATCTGGATGATGCTGCGCAGGATGACCATGAAGCTAAGCATAATGAGCACGTCGTGCACAAGCCCTGCCACAGCCGCCACACCGCTGGCCAGATCGAAACGGATGGCGATGTAGATGAGCATCAGCACGGCTGCCAGCAGCACGCTGAGAATGGCATTGCGCACCAGCAACCGGCCAGCTACAGGGCCCACATAGCTGGCGGTGGCGGTATCGGTATTCATCTGAGGATACTGCGTAGCCAGCTGCTCTTCCAGCGAGGCTTGCAGAAGCTGGATCTCATCCTCGTTATCAAGGGTGGGGATGCGGGCCTGCATAGACGTGCCGTTTTCGCCCGCCACGCTGACGGTAAACTCCTCCACGCCGATGGCCTTGAGCGCATCTTCCACATGGGCGGTCTCAAAGGGCTGACCCATATCGTAGGTAAGGATCAGACCGCCAGCAAAATCCAGACCAAAGTTGATGCCATGGCCGCACAAGGACATGACCAGCGCCGTGAGCATGATGATGAGCGAAATACCGAGGCAAACCAAAGCGGACTTCTTCATGTCACTGCACCTCCTTTTCGTCCTGTGCGCCCGGGGCGCAGATAAACAGGGTGGGCTTCTTGAAAAGCCTGCATGCATTGGTGAGCAGGAAACGGGATACCACGATCGCCGTCAGCATGCTGGTAAGCACGCCCAAAAGCAGCGTGGTAGCAAAGCCGCGCACCGAGCCAGTGCCGAAAATAAGCAGCACCACAGCGGCGATAATGGTGGTAACGTTGGCATCCAGCACCGCGCTCATGGCATTCTTAAAACCGATGCGCACTGCATGGATCAGCGGGCGGCCGCCCTTTACTTCTTCACGGATGCGCTCGAAGATGACCACGTTGGCATCCACAGCCATGCCGATGCCCAGCACCACGCCGGCAATACCCGGCAGCGTAAGCTGAATGCCGGGGATAACAGCGATCAGGAAGAACAGGGTGATGATATAGATGCACAGCGCCCATGCGCTCAGTGCACCGCATACGCGGTAGCGGAGGATCATGATCACCATGACCAGCAAGATGCCGATCATAGCGGCCGTTACGCTGCTATCCAGCGCATCCTGCCCCAAAGTGGCAGAGATGGTATCCAGCTTATCTTGCCGCAGATCCATAGGCAAAGCGCCGCTTTGCAGCTGCAAGGCCATATTGGCGGCAGTCTCCACTGTATAGTCGCCAGAGATGAGCACCGAGCCGTAAATGGCGGCTTCCACCACCGGGCTCATCAGCAGTTCGCCATCCAGATAGATGGCGATCTCCTGCCCAATGGAACGGGCCGTCATATCGCCAAAGAGCGTCTGGCCCTCCTTGGTAAGCTCCAGCTGGATGCAGGGGCGGTTATCGTTATCGTAGGACTGGCTGGCGGTCTGTACATAGCTGCCATCCATAAAAATGTTGCCCTGCGGGTCGGCAAATTCCAGCTTGGCAGGGGTGCCGATCAGATCCAGCACCGCCTGAGGATCCTTTACATCGGGGATCTCCACCCGGATGCCGGTGTTGCCGATCTGGGTAACGGTAGCCTCGGCAAAGCCCTTGTCGCTCAAGCGATCCACCATTACTTTCTGGGTGGCCTGCATCAGGCTGGCATAGTCTGCGCCACCATCGATCTGCTCTTGGCTAAGGCTGGCTTCGTATTCCACATACACGCCGCCCTTCAGGTCCAGACCCAGAGAGATGCTATCCGGCCATGCACCGGGGCTGGGCACCCACGGCAAAAGGCGATACAGCCCGCGGCTATCCAGCGGCATACCGCGCAGCGCCACCAGACCCACCAGCAAAGTGATCATCAGCACTACGCTCAGGCTGATTATCGCCGCTGTTTTCTTATCTTTCTTGTTGCGGCGTTGGTTGTTAACTTTCATTGAGGCAACCATCCTTCCCTCGCTTGTTTCGATCGTGCTGCGCCTGTGCCGTATGTAAGCAAGAACGGCGCAAAGCGCATACTAAATTATTATACCTGTGCCCTTTGCTATCGTCAAGGGAAGCGGCTTTTGCCGCCCATTTACAGATTCCGCAGTAATAAAAACAAACAGAAACCGTAGAAATTTTCTATTTTCTTTCAAAACAAAGAGAAAATCGATCATTTTTTGCATTTGTTTGACCTTCTTTGACTTTTGTCGTTCTTTTCACGTTTTTGACTTTCTTTGACCTTCGTGCTATCATAAACATGCGCCAAAGGAAAACGTCCTTCCCGCCAGCGCAAACTGAACAAGCAACGTTTGAAACGACCGATCGTTAGAGGAGGATGTACAGTATGATGTATTCCATGATGAAGCCCCTGTCCCCCATGTTTTCCGACCCTTTCTTCCGTGACTTTTTCGGCGAGAACCAGCGCCGCCCCCACCGCCCCGGCATGCAGATGCGCCTGCATGAAACCGATGCCGCCTACCTACTGGAAAGCGACCTGCCCGGCGTGGGACGCGACAACATCACCCTGAGCATGGATGGAGATGTGCTCACCATTACTGCCCAGCGCCCCGCCCCCCAATGGCACGGGCCTGCCGAAGGCGAAAAGAAGCCCATGCACCGCATGGAGCGCCGCTTTGAGCTGAGCGGCATCGATACCGCTGCCATCGCCGCCGATTATGTGGACGGCGTACTCAAGGTGACCCTGCCCAAGGAGCAGCCTGCCCAAAAGCCTGCGCCCCGGCAGATCGCCATCGGCGGCGAAACCCCGGCTGCGCTGGAAGAGTAAGAAAATCGGCAAACAAATGACCGGTCATTGTATCCGATAATGGATGCAATGACCGGTTTTCATATTGTCAGGAACCGTTATACCTTCCTCTCCCGCAGCAGCGCCATCGCCCGCTGGGATGCCATCTGTTCCTCCATGGCCAGCAGCGTCTCCCGATCCACCCAGCGGTAGGCCACGGTCTCTCCCGGCTGCAAGGTGATGCTGTCCTTTTCGCAATCAGTTACGCAAAGGTACTCCACATACAGCGAGCGATGCCCATCGTGCACCACCCGACACAGCTCGGTCAGCCTTTCAGCGGCAACGCCGGTTTCCTCCTGCAGCTCCCGGTGGGCAGCTGCAAGGCGATCTTCCCCTTGCAGGGCAGAGCCGCCAGCCGTCAGCTCCCACATGCCGCCCAAGTGCTTATCCGGGTGGCGCTGCATGAGCAGATAGGTACCATCCACGTGGCGAACGACGATCTCGCAGACCAGATGATAGCAACCTTCCGGGATGGGCTCGCCCCGGGTCAGAGTTTTGTGTGCGATCTTGCAAAAGTTGCGGTCATAGGCATCCCAGTATTCCGGCATGGGCTCACCCCGCTTTCTCATTGGTATGGGTACCATACCACAGCAGCGCTGGAAACACAAGCAAAAACACAACAAAGCGGCAATGCAAGTGCATCCGAGCCAGCAACGCTGAAATAGGTGGGCAGCAAATCGAGACGGAGACTTACACACGATCACAAAACTCGTTGGCCATCCCTCAGGCGCTCAAACTGCCCTCCGCATCCTCCAGCATCATCAAGATCTCCACTTCCTCGCCGGTGAGCGCATCGATGTAGACCCGATACTCGTTTTCCTCATAACTGCCGGAAATCTCGTAGCACAGCCGTTCCTCCCCCAGATGGGGGATCAGGCACAGGCGGGCGTCGGTCGCCTTCAAAAGCGGCGATACCTGCTGCAGCACCTGCATTTTGCTCCACACGGGCACAAGATCTGTTCGCCGGGTGTGATTCATCAAATAGTTGTTGGCTTCCAGCCCTACCACTTCGCCGGTATCCATCCGCAGCTGAATCTTTACCAGATCAGGGTAGAGCAGCACTCCGTCCTGCACCGCCACAAAATTGATCACACACAACCCGTCATACACCCGGATGTGGTTTGCTTCCATATCCCCATAGCCCCGGCTATGCAAAAACTCTGCCGCCCGATGGGTGCAATCGGTAACGGACAGGCTCTGGGCAAAAGAGGCATGCTCCGGCATGAGCCACAGCATTTGCCCGCCCTGTTTGGTCACCTCCGCATTGAGCACGGTGCCATCGTGCAAACTGAGCGTAATGCTGTAGCCGGCCATCTGTCCGGCGGTCCCCCCTGCACCTTCCGCTGCCTTTACCCGTTCCGCTCCAACAAAATCTTGGGCAATAGCAAGGGCTTCTTCGGCTGTGATCTCCTCCTCGCCCAAAGCCTTGGGCGTGCCATAGTGCGTGGCATCGGAAAAAGCGCCATCGTACACCATGGCAGGGTAATCCATGCCATGATCCTGATCGCCTACTGCTTCCAGCGGGCGGGCATCCATCTGCGCAGGGGCGTAGAACGCCTCGTTCTGCCCAGCCAGCTGTACACTATCCCGCACCATGCTCTCCTGCGCCACCGCCAGCTGCCCGCACAACAATGCGCACTGATCCCGCAGCATCGTCAGCTGCTGCACCGCCTCCTCGCTAAGGGGCTGACCGGAAGCTACCAATAGCGCCTGCGCAAGGGCATACTCCGATAGCTGGTTGCAAAACTTGATGGTGTTACCCATGGCTGCATGGCTCAGCGGCAGTGCAGATAGACCACTGACCACCCCATCGGCCTGACGGCTGACCCCTGCCAACAGTTCCACCTGCAACCGGGTATCCGCAGCCAGCGGAGATTTACCCAGCTTTAGCGAGATGGCCTGCAAATGCTCCTGCGATTCCATCAACCGTTGCGTATAGCCATTTTCCAACTGCTGGGTCATGCGCCCGGCCACCATGCTCCGGTTTACACCAAAAACCAACGCCGCCAACAGGCACAGCCCCAGAACGCTCATCACGATCCGATCACGCTTCATATCCCAGCCCCCTCAAATGGCGAAATTGTGCTTGCCGATGCTCAGCTGCACGGTGCGGGTCCAGATCCAATCATTGGTGGAGGTGACCGGGTTGTAGTAGTACAGGCAGCCGCCGCTGGGATCCCACCCATTGAGGGCATCCTTGGCCGCCCGGATGCTATCGCTATCCGGGGTCAGGTTATACTGCCCGTCGCTGGCCGCATCAAAGGCCCCGCTTTGAAAGATGACCCCGCTGATGGTGTTGGGAAACAGCGGGCTTTTGACCCGATTGAGCACCACCGCTGCCACTGCCACCTTGCCCACATAGGGTTCGCCCCGTGCTTCTCCGTGCACCAGCCGTGCCAGCATATAAGTCTCGCTTTCGTTGTAACCCGCCGCTGCCACGCTGCCGGGGAGGCTGAGCCCCAGAGCGGCTGCCGTTCGCTTGCCCACGATGCCATCCACCTTCAGGCCATTCTTGCGCTGAAAATACACCACCGCATCGTAGGTATCCTTACCGAACACCCCATCTGCAGCCGCCGTCATGTAGCCATACTGGCGCAGCTTTTGCTGGATCTGCTTTACCTGTTCGCCCTTGCTGCCCCAGCCGTATTCCGCTGCGTCTGCCCGCACAAAGAGAAAAAACAGCGCAAAAGTGACCAGCGCCGCCGCCAGCTGCAGCCAGAACATTTTATCCTTTAGGGTGCTCCATATCTTACTGAACATAAAAAAACCTCCTGACAAGGTGCTTTGCCTCATCAGGAAGGTTTGCCCGTTTTGGGGAAAAGTATACAATTTATCCTTGCTTCTGCCGCTTCAGCCACACCATCAGCACAGCGATCTCCGCTGGGTTCACCCCGGGGATGCGCCCCGCTTGGCTCAGGCTGCGGGGCTTATGCAGCTTCAGCTTTTGCCGTGCCTCGATGCGCAGGCTTTCGATGGCATCGTAGTCGATATCCTCCGGCAGCAGCCAGTCCTCCATAGCACGGGCCCGCTGCACCTGCGCCTGCTGTTTTTTCAGGTAACCGTCGTACTTTACATGCAGTTCAGCCTGCACGCACGCATCGTTCTGGAAACCATCCAGCTCCGGGCAAAGCTCCTTGAGAGCCTCAAGGGTCACATCCGGGCGGCGCAAAAGATCCTCGGCGGTCAAAGTGGCGGTAGTCTCCGGCTGACCGTTCTGGCTGAGCCATGCGCTGCGCTCCATGGAGGCAGGCACCTTGCAGCTGTGCAGCTTTTCCAGCAGCGCATCGGTCTGGGTGCGCTTTTTCTCCACAAGCGCCATACGGCGGTCATCTGCCAGCCCACGGGCGTGGCTCAGCGCCGTCAAGCGCAGATCGGCATTATCCTGCCGAAGCAGCAGCCGGTATTCGGAGCGGCTGGTCATCATACGGTAGGGCTCGTCCGTGCCCTTGGTGCACAGATCATCCACCATCACGCCGATATAGCCCATATCCCGGGTGATGATGAGGGGTTCCTTCTCCAGAAGCCAGCAAGCGGCGTTGATGCCCGCCAGAATGCCTTGAGCAGCAGCTTCTTCGTAACCGGAGGTGCCGTTGACCTGCCCCGCAAAGTACAATCCGGGGATGCGCTTGCTGCCAAGGGTCAGATCCAGCTCTGTAGCGTCGATGCAATCATACTCGATGGCGTAGGCCAATCGGGTCAGGATGGCCCGCTCCAGCCCCGGCACCGTGCGGTACATGGCCCACTGCACATGTTCCGGCAAGCTGGAGGACATGCCCTGCACATACCATTCCGGGCTATCCAGCCCTTCCGGCTCCAAAAACAGCTGGTGGCGATCCTTATCCGCAAAGCGGCGCACCTTATCTTCGATACTGGGGCAGTACCGGGCGCCTGTGCCCTTGATATCGCCCCGGAACATGGGGCTCAGGTGCATATTTTCCTGAATGATGCGGTGGGTCTCCTGATTGGTATACGTCAGGTAGCACATGCAGCGGTTTTCCATGGGATACTTGACCCCGATATCCTTCTCCTGCGCCACCGTCAAAAAAGAAAACGGCACGATGGGGTCATCCCCGGGCTGGGGCTCCATCTTATCAAAATCGATACTGCGCACATCCACACGAGCCGGGGTACCGGTTTTGAAGCGGCGCAGTGCAAAACCCAATTCTTCCAGCGAGCCGGACAAGCCTTCTGCCCGGCACAAGCCCTGCGGGCCGGTGTTACGGCTATAATCGCCGATGATGATCCGGCTTTTCAAATACACGCCGCCGCAAATGATCACCGCCCGGCAAGCAAGGCTTTCGCCCGTCATCAGCCTCACACCGCTGATCTTGCCGCCTTCGGTCATCAGCTCTGTTACCTCGCCTTGGCGCACCGTCAAATTGGGCGTTTCAAACAAGGTCTTCAGCATATCCTCGTGGTAGCGGCGCTTATCTGCCTGCGCACGGAGGCTATGCACCGCAGGCCCCTTGCCCCGGTTCAGCATCCGACTTTGCAGAAACGTGCGGTCGATAGCCAGACCCATCTGGCCGCCCAATGCATCCACCTCACGCACCAGATGCCCCTTGCCCGTGCCGCCAATGGCTGGATTGCAAGGCATCAGAGCAACGGAGCCGATATCCAGCGTCATCAGCAGCGTGGAAATGCCCATCCGGGCGGCTGCAAGCGCCGCCTCGCACCCTGCGTGCCCTGCGCCGATGACGATCAAATCCTGCATGTGTTTCACCTCGATTTTTGTGGGGGGTGGTAATGCAGGGGCTCTGCCCCTGCAACCCCTCTTAAGGGGCATTGTCCCTTAAGAATACCGCTATTCCACATGCCTTGCATGTGGAAACAGACTGTCGAAAACCCCCGGGTGGAGTCGGAGGGCCGCAGCCCCCCGACTGAGATCCGAAACCAGCGGCGTGTACGGTGGTTTCGGAACCCTTGCGTAGCAAGGGATTCCTAT
>JAZSRK010000096.1:0-26995 GCA_045538465.1 Candidatus Limiplasma sp.
CGGCGAGCCGTAGGCGAGTAGGCAAACGGTGCAAACCTCGTCGAAAAAGTCGCCACAGGCGAGTTTTTCGACGACGTGAGTGCCCGGAGGGAAACACTCTCCGGGCACCGTTTTTTTATGCAGTTAATTTTCCTTGCGCAATAGCAAATGATGGCGATTCTTGCCAGCGGTTTTGGCCAGATACAGCGCTGCATCGATCCGTTCAAAAACCTCAGCAAACGTTTCTTTGGGATGCGCGATCGTCATGCCGACGCTGCAATGCACTTCTTCGCCGTTTTTCAGGCGCAGACGGTTTACGCTCTCTGTCAGGCTGTCCACCCTTCTTACCAGCATTTCCACGCTCTGCGCATTATGCATGTACACAATAAACTCATCACCGCCAAAACGGGCGATAATATCATCCTGACGGAACTGTGCATTCAAGCAATTGGCCATACGGCGCAAGATGGCATCGCCTTCCATATGCCCCAGCGAGTCGTTGACGCCCTTGAAATCATCCAAGTCAACAAACAATACTGCATCCAGCTGGTTTTCCGGCATATCCTTCAGCGCCTTCTCGATTTGAAGCCGACCGGTATCCTTGTTGAATAGACCGGTGGTACCATCGCGCTGGGCACGCTGCTGCAACTGATTGTGCAACACACGCTCGTTGTTGATATCCTCAATACAGCCCACAATACGATAGACATTCCCGTGCTCATCGGCCACACTTACATAACGAAGGCGCTGCCAATGATAATCATCACAGAAATAGCGGCCGAGGAATTCCAGCGAACCTCTCTTGGGTTGCTGGCTAGCTTCCAACAGGTGTTGCCGTACTTGCGGAAGATCATTCTGATGGATATAGAATGCACGCGTTTCCATGTTCTGGAGATAATTGGGATGGATCTCTTCCACCGTAGGCTGATCGGGCTTTCGCTTGCTAAAGGTCATTACATCATCGGCAGGTGAATAGTCGAAAACCACCATATTATCAATTTCGCTAATAAGCCGATAGCGCTCCTGTTGCCAGATCTCCTTGCGTTCCTGCGCTACACGCTCGCTGATGTCGTTTACGCTCAGGTAACAGAATAGTTTGCCCTTGCGCTTCATCAGCCTGCAAACATAGGCCAGCCAAATGTATGTGCCATCCTGACGATAGGCATCATGACGGGTTTGGATGGTTTCGCCCCGCCAGAAGCGTTCCTTCAGTTCAGGAGAGATCTGTCCCACATCCGGCAAGTACTGCAGGTACGAGTCATCCTGCGCCATGGCATAGAAGGTAGCCTGATCAAAGCCAAAGATCGAGCACAGGGTCTTGCTTGCATATACCAACCGACTATTGGGCGAACCCATGGTAGGCAATTCAAAAATACCGATGCCGATGGGGATATTATCAACAATATCCTCAAAGCGCTGGTTGGATTCCATCAATGCTTCGCTGGCGTTGGCGGCTTCATCCATATCCACCAGTGCCGCGATGATATTCACCTTGCCATCGCCGCGGTTTTCTTTCAGTGCGCTGCCCAGACGGCGCCAGCGATAGAGACCGTCCTGCATCTGCAAGCGCAAATTCAGTGTCTTGTTCTGCTTCCAAAGTTCATCTTGGAAGTAGGTGACCAAGGCATCCCGATCGTCGGGATGGATGCGCTCCAACACCTGCTGTCCCTGTTCCTCAAGCACATCGCCGTTGGCCAGATGATAGAACTGGAGGCCGAACACGTTGTCGCTCTCATTCCAGTTGAGCAGGTAAGTACCGGTCTGCTTCATGATGCAGTTGTAGCGATCCTGAATATACTGGTTGGCTTGCTTGTGCTCCAGATCCTTCTGGTGGCGCTCCCGCAGGCGTGTGCGCTGACCCATCAGAATGGAGAGGCTCATGGCTACCACCATAGCAATGCTCACACGGGAACCGTCGATCTCGCGCGGATTGCTAAACTCAAAACCAACAAAGCCGTTGAAGGTTCCTGCGTATTCCAGCGCCACATGCAAAGCGCTTTCCAAATTGTAGGGCAGCTCTTTTAATTCCGGATAGAGGGGCAGGCGCATGGGGCCGATCAATACGCTATTGCCATCCAAGTAGTGGTAGTATGGTTTTTTCAGCACAGTGCAAAAATCGATCTGCTGCTGGTGCGCCATCTGCGGTGCAACGCCGCCTGCACACCATTCAAAAGCAGTGGACCAACGCTCGTCATTATCTGCACGCACAACATACAACCGGTTGAGCCCCAATTGCTGACCCACATTGCGCATAATGGTCTCAATGGTCACTTTGGTGCTGTCGCAGCCAGCAGCAGTAACGCGCATGAGCATCTCTGCCAAACTGTACTGGAAGTTGCTGGTAATGGTGCTGAAGTCTTTACCAAGACCTTCGGCAATGGCATTGCGCTCCACACGCTGACGGTTGTTCATCAACGTGCCCATCACAAGATCCACTTCGCCCTGTTCGTTGGGGGTAGAAAGCAAATGCAGCCTGAACCAGCCCATATGCCCGCCGGCGATCTCACAGCTATAATTAACAGCATGATTACCGGGGGTTTGTATCGCATGCTGTATGCACGCCTTCGCTTCTGCCGTCTGGAACGGATTGATGGCGACAGCGGGCGTTGCAAGGTATTCTTCCAACTGGTCACTAAAAACCTGCCCTTCGGGCGTGGTGCAATTGTAACTAAGGCGATCCTCTTTTACATGGAAGGTAAGCGAGGCCATATGGAACTGCGTTTCTTCCTCGCCATGCTGCATCAGTTCAAACGGGTTTTGCTCCAGATGACCAGGCACCTTATTTTCGTAGGAGCCGCCCCGTTCATCCAGCAGATACTTTACGCCCATGATGTAGCGCTGGTTTTCGTTGCGGATCAGCGTGGTCTCTGCCAGCCGCATCCGGCCGCTGGTATGGTAAATGTGGTGCTGTACCTTCTGCAAAGGGTTGTCGTCCTGCACCATTTTATCAAAGAAGGTGTGCAGCTGCACCCGGTCTTCTTCTGCCACAACGTGCATGCACCACTGCTCAATAAAGCTGCTAAAGCTGCGCACATCGCCGCTGTTGCTGCGGTGATCCTTTGCAATGATGGTATCTTGCGATAGGTCGATCTCGTACAGCTCGTCCATGTAGCTGAGCAGCGCATTGCGGTACATCTTGGTCTGGTTTTTCACCTGATCGGTAATATCGGAATATACCGTCAGGATCATGTCCTCTTCTATCTCGCTCACAAAGCGCGTCAGCAGTACCTGCACCCAGCGAACGCTGCCATCCGGACGGATGATCCGGTGTTCAAAGGTACGGCTGTTTTCTCCGCCAAGAACCAGACGAATGTTGTTTTGCACCATCTGCAGATCTTCCGGATGGGTATGCTTAAGGTTGTTGCCATCGAAAATCGCATTTTCGTATTGCAGCTCGTTATCGTACCCAAGGATCTGCCAGGCTGCTTCGTTATAGCGCATCAATTCCACACGGTCGTTATCGTGAATGGTGTAGCGCATAATGCCGCAGGGAACGCTGTGGTACAATGTTTGCAGATAGCCGGTCTTCTTCTTCAGCTCCTGCTCCAAGCCCTGAATTTGCGCATTCATTACCGCCCATTCTTCCACGCTAACAACAATAGCGGTGATGTATCGCTTGCTGCCGCTATCCTTAAGCATTTGGGCGTACATCTGCGTCCAACGCCACCCGCCGTTTTTCATACGGGTACGATAACGTACACTGTGTTCTTCACCCATACGGCCGTGCAATGCCTGTTGAAACACAGGTCTTATCTTATGCCGGTCTTCCGGGTGCAGAGCTAGCTCAGGTTGGTCGGCAAAGCGACGGATAAACTCAGCTTGCTCATAGCCAAACAAGGCTGCTGCACTATCGTTGCAGTATACGATTCGAGATTCACCATTCTCAACTTCGAAATGGAGGATACCGCCGGGCACATTGTTGATAATGGCCGTCATTTCTTCGTTGAGGCGCTGGTAGTTATCCATCAGCAAACGCTGAGAAGTGGTGTTGCTGATATCGAAATAATAGATGAGGTGACCCATATTGCGCGCCAAAAAGCGGATATGGGCATGCAGCCAGACATAACCCTCGTTGGGCGGCACTGCACGAACCATAAGCTCGCACTGCTGCTGTTTTCCGGTTTTTTCAGCCTGTTCCAAGGCTTGCACCAGCATGGGGCGGTGATCCTCGTAAACATGCTGCATAAGCCCTTTGCGATGGGTATGGTAAGCGGCAGTGGTTGTTTGCAGTTCTTCCAAATAGCGCTCATTGATGCGCAGGGTCTCCAATTCGTAGCCATCGTACTCCATAATGGCTGCGCCGCCCACAAAACTGGAAAACAGCAAAGCGGATTGCGTAGTGGGGTCGATAAAGTCTAAGCTGCCTTCTACTACGGTCTCGGGCAAAGAATCTTCCGGGGTGGAAAGATGGGCATTAGCCATCAATTCCTCAAATTGGACGACCGGCATGGGGCGGGCATAGTAATACCCCTGCATCACCTGACAGCCGACGCTGTGCAGGTAATCGGCCTGTGCCAAGGTTTCTACGCCTTCAGCAATAACAGGCAAGTCCAGCCAATGCGCCATGCGCACCACAGAGTTGAGGATATTGCCGCCGCGCTCGTCGATGCTGGAGAGAAATTTCATATCCAGCTTCAAAACGTCTACCGGCACGTTCTTGAGCATATTCAAAGAGGAATAGCCGCTGCCGAAATCGTCCATTTCCACAAGGAAACCGTGTTCGCGCAGACGGTTGACCATGGTGATCAGCTGTTCGGGGTTATCCATATAAGCCGATTCGGTGATCTCCAACCGCAGCAGCGATTCGGGCAGATGGTATTTGGCAACGATATTGGTCAGCGTATCCAGCAGCCCATTATCTGCAATATCCACACGGGAAATATTGACCGATACGGGTACAACATCCCTTCCCTGATCGATCCATTGCCGAAGCAGACTGCACACCTGCTCCCACATATAGGTATCCAATTTGTTGATAAAGCCATTGCGTTCAAATACAGGAATAAAAGCCCCCGGCGGGATAAGCCCCTTGGTGGGATGGAACCAGCGCACCAGCGCCTCGGCCCCGACCACTGCGCCATTGCTGTGGTTATACTGGGGCTGCAAATACACCTGGAACTGCCCTTGACGGAGCGCATCTTCCATATCACCGATCAATTCCTGCTCCTGACGAAGCTTTTCGCGGATGGAGTGATCGTAGTACGCTACATTTTTCTGATAATTGCCCTTGAGGGTAAGCAAAGCCAGCTGAGCGCGGTCGCACATAATATTTGCATCCAGCTCAGGGTCGTCCACCACGTAAACACCGATACGGGGAACGAAGGTATATCTGTTTTTAGAATGATCCAGCCAATCTTGGATCGTCTGCTGGGTATCTTCAGGGTTAAAGAGCGCAATGGGTACCAGATGCATAAAGTGGTCGGTACCTGCATGGCAGCTGTACCATTCCGGGCGTTGCTGATAGCACTGACCAATATAGCGGATCAGCTCGTCGCCGCCATTGGTGCCATAAATATCTTTATAGATCTTAAAACGGTCAATATCCCACCGAACGATCACATAGCTGCCGGCAGGGCGGTCGGAGACCGTATCGCTCACTTTTTGGCAGAAAGCAGCCAGCGTGCTAAGACCGGTCAGGCCGTCCACTTCTGCAATGCGGGCTTTTTCGCTCTGGCGCTCCAGCTGGCGCACTCTGGCAATGCTGTTTTTCGCAAAGGCATCCAACTGTACCATGCGCAGCAAATTATGAATGCGCTTGATCGCCAGATGCGGCTCCATGGGCGATGTAAGCACATCGGCAGCACCCATATCCAAAGCACGGTTGCGGCTTTCTTCGTCTGAAGAGGTCGTCAAAACCAGCGCAGGGTACTGTGTCAGCATCTGCGCCTGCTGCAGCTGCTCCAGCACCTGCCATCCCTCTGTGCACGGAGGGATCAGGTTCAGCAAGAGCAAACAATAAGGCTTATCTTCTGTTAAGAACTTCATTACGCCTTGGGCATCGTAGGGCTCCACAATGATAAATTCATTGCTCAAAGCATTCTTCATCATCTGGTTTTCCCGATCACTCAGCCCAACGGTCAGCAATATGCTTTGGTGGGTACCGGACATCATAATCGCCTGCCAATATTATAGTGAAATCGATTATTTAGTTGCAAACATTTCTATACAGATAATAGTATAGCACACACACCCAGAAAAGGCAAACCCACTCAAAGCCTGCTGTATCGAAAAAACGAAAAAATGTGACAAAAACGGATGAAAGCGATCAGCATCAAAAAGCATCCCTGCGCAATGTTTGTTTGCACAGGGATGCCATGATAGAAACGTTTATTTTCTGTCGTCGCCGGTTGCCAGACGACTGTACCGATGCTGTTGCTTGGCCATGTACTGCTGGTAAGAATGGGCCGTTTCCACCAGCGGTTTCTTTTCCTCTGCATGGAACACAGCTTCTTCCTTTGCGGCGGCGGCATGTACGGAGGATGGTCTTTCCAACGGCGTGGAACGGAGTGCTGGTACGCTGCCCGGCCCAAAACGGTTGTTGACTGGTGGAGCGACCTGCGGGCGCAACACCTGAATACCCTTTAGTTGATCCACGGCATTCTTCTTCGTCTCCCGCTGCTGCTTCTGCTGGGAGGCGGCTACAGCTTGTTGCTTTTCTTTGGCAGGCTTCTGTTTTTCCCGTTTTTCATGGAGCTGAGGGGGCTTTTGCTCCGCTTTTTCCTGTTTCGTTGTGTTACCTTGCGGGGGCATCTGCTTCTTTGCGGCAGGCTTTTCCTTTTTTTCGTTGCGAAGCTTCTTCTCCTGCGGGGCATCCTTTACCGTTGCGGGCTTTTTCTCTGTTTTGGCAGGCGCATTGGTTTTGGGCTCGGCCTTTTTTGCAAGTTTTTCTTCCTTTGCCTTCTTCTGTGCCTCCATGCGCTCCTGGCGGCTGGGGCGGGGTTGCTTAACGGTTTCGGTAAGTACCTGCATAGGCCACTGGCTTTCCAAACAGGTCAATTTCTTATTGATCAGCTTCTCGATATCCTTGAGCTGCTTCATTTCGTCGATGCAGCAAAAGCTAATGGCAACGCCCTCGTGCCCAGCTCGACCGGTACGCCCGATGCGGTGCACATAAGCCTCTGGTTCGTTGGGCAGATCGTAATTGAACACGTGGGAAAGACCGGCGATATCGATACCGCGGGCTGCGATATCGGTGGCGACCAGTACGTGGATCTTCCCTTTTTTAAACTGGCTGAGTGCCTCCTGACGGGCATTCTGGCTCTTATCGCCATGGATGGCTTTGGCAGCGACCCCTGTTTTGGACAATTCGCGTACCACCCGGTCTGCACCGTGCTTGGTACGGGTAAAAACCAGTGCACTTTCCACATTGGGTTTCTTGAGCAGATCTGCCAAAAGATGCCGCTTGTTGGACTTATCCACCAGATACAGGTATTGGCGAATGGTATCTACCGTGCTGGAAACCGGATCCACCTTTACGGTAACCGGGTCGGTGAGGATGGACAGCGCCAGCTTTTCCACATCCTGTGGCATGGTCGCAGAGAAAAACAACGTTTGGCGCTGCTTGGGCAGTTTGGCGATCACTTTCTTTACATCGTGAATAAAGCCCATATCCAGCATGCGGTCTGCTTCGTCCAAAACGAAGATCTCCAGATCGGAAAGGGAAATATGTCCTTGCCCGATCAAGTCGTTCAGGCGTCCCGGCGTTGCCACCAGAATATCTACGCCTTTGCGCAGCGCATCCACCTGCGGTTGCTGCCCTACGCCGCCGAAAATAACGCAGGCCCGGAGGGGCAGTTTTTTGCCGTAGGAGAGAAAATTTTCGTAGATCTGCAGTGCCAGTTCACGGGTAGGTGTCAAAACAAGCGTGCGGATGGGACGGCCTTTGCCCTTTGGCTTGCTTTCTGCCAGCCGCTGCAAGATCGGCAGTGCAAAGGCAGCTGTCTTGCCGGTGCCGGTTTGGGCGCAGCCCAACACATCCTTACCGCTCAATACCGGCGGGATGGTCTCCCGCTGAATGGGCGTAGGGGTCTGGTAGCCGCACTGCGCAATGGCCGACAGCAACGGCTTGATCAAATTCATATTTTCAAACAATGGGGGTTCATCCTATCTTCGATCTATGTTTTACCGGCACACTACCGGTAATGATGCGGGGGAGCCTCCCCCTTCTGTTAGCATGCCACGGCACATTACAACGCATGCACGGCAGCAGCGACCGCAGCGGGATCTTCCGCTTTGAAAAATGCGGTGCCCATTACCAAAACATTTACGCCGCTATCTGCCAGCAAACGCATATTGCTTGTGCCAATGCCGCCATCGGCTTCAATGTCGCCAGCAAAGCCCATCATACGCAACTCACGAGCCTTGCCAAGTACTTCCGGCATCAATTTTTGTCCGCCGAAACCCGGTTCCACCGTCATTAGCAGCACACGGTCGAGCATAGGCAACACATCCCGAAGGGTCTGCGCAGGCGTGCCGGGCTTAAGGGATGCCCCCACCGGCAGCCCCAACGAACGGATCTTCTCAATGCAAGCAACAAAATCGTTGGCTTCCTGATGGATGGTGATGAGCGATGCACCGGCATCGGCAAACACTTCCACATAACGAATGGGGTCGCTGAGCATGAGGTGCACATCGTAGAACACATCCGGCTGCTGCTTCTTCATGGCACTCAGCAAAGAGGGACCAAAGCTCAGGTTGGGCACAAAATGCGCATCCATCACATCAAAATGGAGCTCGTCAGCGCAGGCCTCTTTAACCAAGCGCAGTGCCTGACCCATATGGAGCGGGTCGGCTGCCAGAATGGATGGTGACAGCTTAGTCATAGCGTTTCCTCCAAATCTCCTGTACCTTTTTGAGCAAGACATGGTAACGCTCTACACGTTTCGCGCCCAGCTTGCCTTCCCGGACAGCAGCCAAAACAGCACAATCCGGCTCGCTTAAGTGATAGCAGGGTAAAAAGCGGCACTGCCCTTCGTAGGGTGCAAAGTCGGGATAGTCATCCTTGAGGTGGATCGGTTCCAGCCCTTCCCAAGGCTCCAGAAGACTAAAGCCCGGCGTATCCAGCACCTGATATTCGCCGCTGAACAGCAGCTCCGCATGGCGGGTGGTATGGCGGCCACGGCTGATCTTTCGGCTGATCTCGCCGGTTTTTAACTCTAGACCGGTGGCAGCGCTTAGCAAAGTGCTTTTGCCCACACCGGATTGCCCAGCAAAGCAGCTGATGCCTTGCTTGAGAAGGGCGCGAAGTTCCTCAAGCCCAGCGCCGGTCTGCGCACTTACCGCCAGCATGGGGATATCCAGCGAGGCATACTCCTGCTGAACCTCCGTAAAAACGCTATCATCCAAGTCACACTTGTTTACCACGATGGCAGGCGTAATGCCCTGACGGTAAGCCAACACCAGCAGAGTATCCAGCAGCAGGTAATCGGGGGCGGGCTGCGGTGCCACCACCAACAAAACATGGCGGATATTGGCCACCGGCGGGCGCAACAGTTCGCTTTCCCGGGGAAGGATCTCCTCTACCCAGCCGTGCTCATCGCCGCTTCCCGGCGTAAGCACGATCCGATCGCCCACCATGGGGGTGAGCCGCTGCTTGCGAAATTTGCCCTTAGCCCGCAAAATATGCACTTCGCCGCTATCGCTGCGGGCGTAGTACAAACCGCCTACGCCCTTAACGATGATTCCTTGCAGGGACTGTTCCTCAGACAAGCAATGTTCCCTCCTACTGCAAAATCGCTTCGATCTCGGTATATAAAATACCATCCAGATAGATACGGCACAGAAGCGTACCGCTGGTTTCGGACGAAACCGGAATGATCATAGCATTGTTCTGCCCAGCGCTATAGTTTGCACGGTATTGCTCCACTTCGCTACCAGCTTCCACAAGCACCACGAGCAATTCTCTATCGCGGTCGGAGGCGGGCATTTCTACAAACACTTCGCCCTTGTAAGGCTTGGCAGCCTTAGCAATGGTCAAGGTGACAGGTGCATCGGTCACCACCAAGGAACCGGCAATGGGGTTCTGCGCCATTACCTTGCCCACTTGGGAGGCATCCAGTACTTCGCTGTACTGGGGCGTTGCCAACGTCAGCTTGTTGGAAAGCAGCAGCGCTTCGGCCTCCTCCAAGGTATAGCCAGCAACATCCGGCACCAGCGTGCTGCCGCCGGAAATGGTCAGTTCCACCGTTTGCCCAACGGCATAGCTGCCGCCTGCTTCCGGCTTTTGCGCCAGCACCTTGCCTTGTGCCTCGCTGGATGCGGTACGGATGACCACCACCGTAAAGCCGAGGTTCTGCAATGTTTCGGTCGCTTCCTCGTAGGCATACCCTACCATACCGGGCATTACATTGCTCTGGGGGCCCGTGCTGATGGTAATGAGCAAGCTGTCTCCTTTTTGCATTTCCGTATCCGGTTCCGGCAGCTGTTCGATAACGCTGCCTTGGGGAATGGTGGCATGGCTTTGTTCCTTCAATTGCCAGTTAAGACCATTTCGTTTGGCATAAGCGATCGCCTCATCCTGAGACAGACCGATCACATCGGGAGCAACGGTGCTGTTAAGCACGCTACGGTATACGTTGATCAGCCCGAACACCAACAGCCCCAGCACCAGCGCAGATGTTACGCAGGTGGTAATGATGGTCTGCCGCTGTTTGCGGCTCATACGCTTCTTGGCTTGAACCGGCGGGCGATTGGTTCGGATCGGTTTTACTTCCTGCTTGGCAGGCTGCTGTTGCGGCGGTGCGTATGTCTGCGCCACGATGTTGGCGGCAGAGGGATCCATAACGCCATCCTTGGCCCTGAGCAATGCATCTGCCATTTCGCGGGCGCTCTGATAGCGATCGGCTGGTGATTTGGCGATGGCCTTCATCAAAACAGCCACCACTGTAGGCGGGCAATCCGGCGCCAGCTCGTTAACAGGCGGCGGCGCATCGTTGATGTGCTGCATTGCCACCGCAACGGGGGTATCGCCCACAAAAGGCACACGCCCCGTAAGCATTTCGTAAAGCACCACGCCGGTGGAATAAATATCGCTGGTGGCTTCTACCATACTGCCGGAAGCCTGCTCCGGCGAGGAATAGTGCACGGAGCCTACCACTGTATCGCCCTTGGAAATGGTAAAGGCGTTGGTCATGCGGGCGATGCCGAAGTCGGCGACCTTTACGTGACCATCGGAATGCACCAGCACATTCTGCGGTTTGATATCGCGATGGATGATGCCGTTATCGTGCGCATGCTGCAAAGCACTAAGGATGCGCACCGTGATCTGGATGGCAGTAGCAGCGTTGAGCCGCCCCCGCTGGCGGATGATATCCTTAAGGGTATTACCGCTGACGTATTCCAACACCAAATAGCGGAAGTCGCCTTCCTTGCCCACATCCAACAGGTTAACGATATTGTGGTGGCTCATCAGGCTGGCGGCCTGCGCCTCACGCTGGAAGCGTTCCAAAAATTCCTTATCGCCGTTATACTCGCTTTTGAGGATCTTGACGGCTACGCTGTGCCCGGTACGCAGATCCACTGCGCGGTATACCAGCGACATGCCGCCCTGCCCGATAAATTCCTCTAACTGATAGCGTTCGGCGAACACCATTCCCTTCATCATTTAGCGGTCACCTCCGTATTGCTGAGCAGCACAAAGGTAACGTTATCGTGGCCGCCGTTTTCCAACGCACGGCTGATGAGGCGTTCGGAGGCCTCCTCCGGTTCCATCTCGGTAAGGATCTGCTCGATCTCTGCATCGTCCACCATGCCGTGGAGACCATCGGAGCAGATGAGCCACTGGTCGCCCGGCAGAAGCTCCTCCTCCCGCACATCCACCTCTACGAAGGGATCTACGCCCACAGCGCGGGTAATGATATTGCGCTGCGGGTGCTTTTTAGCCATTTCAGGCGTGATGATGTTGTTGCGCACCAACTCGGCAACAAAGCTATGGTCATCGGTGATCTGCTTCAGCTTGCCGTCTCTGATGCGATAAATACGGCTATCGCCCACATGTGCAAGCACCAAACGATCCCCATCCTGCCAGATGACGCTCAGCGTGGTACCCATACCAGATAGGCTGTCGTCGTGGGCAGAAATGTCGTATACTCTCCGGTTGGCGGCTTCTACTGCCATACGGACAACTGCTGCATCTGCTTTCTTGAGCCCGATGGCGTTATGGAGCACTTGCAACGCTACACGGCTGGCAGTTTCGCCGCCGCGATGTCCCCCCATGCCGTCGGCAACAGCAAACAGAGTAGCCTCTGCCAACCAGTTATCCTGATTGTTTGCCCGTACCAGACCCTGATGAGTGCGATGACATACACGCATACGCTTCGCTCCTTTTACCGCTGTGCGGAGATACATTTGGAGATACATTTGGAGATACATTTATGGTAACAATTTTACGCTGGAAATGCAAGCCTGTTATGCCTTACCTTCCAGCACGCTGCGCCGCAGCTGCCCGCAAGCGCCGCCGATATCGGACCCCATCTCCCGGCGAATGGTGGCGGAGATATGCCGTTCTTCCAAAGTTTTCAGGAACAGCTGCACCGCCTCCGGCGTGGCCGGGCGCAGGCTGCGCTCATCCACATAATTGAGGGGGATCAGGTTGACATGGCACTGCATGCCGCCCACCAGCGAAGCCAGCTCCCGGGCATGCTCGGGCTTGCTGTTCAGCTGGTCGATGAGGGCATATTCAAACACCACACGGCGGCCTGTTTTGCGCACATAAGCACGCACAGCATCCATCAGCTCGTGAATGGGCCATGTGTTGGCCACCGGCATGATCTGCTTGCGAATGGTATCGTTGGGGGCGTGCAAAGAAATGCTCAGGGTGACCGGCAGCCCTTCCTGTGCAAAGCGCCCGATCTGCTTAACCAGGCCGCAGGTGCTCAGGGAGATGTTGCGCAGGCTGATATTCAGCCCATCCTTGGCATTGACCAGCCGCAGAAAGTTGACCACATGGTCGTAGTTATCCAGCGGCTCACCGCTGCCCATGAGGACGATATGCCCCACATGGCCCCGCTCGCCAAGGAAACGGTTGGCCAAAAGCACCTGCGACAGCATCTCTGCTGCTGTCAGGTTGCGCACGCAGCCATTAAGCGTACTGGCGCAGAAGGCACAGCCCATCTTGCAGCCCACCTGCGTGGAAATGCAAAGGGAGTAGCCGTAATGGTAGTGCATCAGCACTCCTTCGATTAGGTTGCCATCAAGGCAGGAAAACAAAAACTTGACGGTGTCATCCTTCATGGAGGGGAAGGTGTCGTGGATGCTCATGGGCAGATCCACATAGGCCTGCCGAAGCTGTTCCCGGAGCGCCTTGGGCAAGTTGGACATTTCCTCAAAGGGCGTGCCCTTGCTGAGCCATTCCCGCACCTGAGCCGCCCGGAAAGCAGGCTGACCCATGGCCTTGAGTGCATCCTTGATCTGCTCCGTGCTCATGCCCAGCAGCACTTGTTTCTCGCTCATATCAGCGCACCCTCCGCAGACGGGCAATGAAGAAGCCCTCTACCCCATCCCGGTATGCCTGCAGCTGCAAGCCGTATTCGCCCTGCTGCTTGCGCAGCTCCTGCGGGAAGGTGGTGGGCAGGGGATCCAGCACAAAGTTGGGGTGGTGCTCCAAGAACGCTTTCACCTGCAAGCTGGTTTCTTCCGGCAGGATGGAGCAGGTGGAGTACACCAGCGTACCGCCATTCTTTACATAGGTGCACAGGGTATCCAAAAGCTGCTTCTGGGTCTCCACAATGGCGGGAATATCCTCCGCCTGCAAGCGCTGCTTGATATCCGGCTTATCGGTGATGACGCCGGTACCGGAGCAGGGAGCATCCAGCAATACAGCATCCAGCGTGCTGTCCCAATCTTGCATGGGCTGGGTGGCATCTCGCACGGCGATGCGCAGGTTTTCCAGCCGCAGACGGCGCTTGACTGCATCCAGCAGCATGGCGCGCTTTTCATGCAGTTCCCAAGCAAACACACGGCCGGTCAGCTGCATGGTTTCGCACAAATAGGCAGACTTACCGCCGGGGGCTGCGCAAGCATCCAGAATACGCATACCGGGCTTGGCCTGCACTGCCTCTGCTGCTAGCATGGAGCTTTGCCCCTGCACGGAGTATTTGCCGTTGCGGTAGTCCTGATCGAAGCTCAATTCGCTGACGCCTTCCAACAGGAATGCATGTGGCGCGATGCCGCGGCTCCATTTGATCTGCTTCTGATCCAGCAAGCGGATCAGCTCCTCATCGCTGGAGGTGTGCAGATTGGGGCGCACAGTGACGGCGGGGGCAGCATTGCGGTAGGAGAGAATTCTCTCTGCTTCCTCCTCGCCATAATCAGCGATGAGCCGATCCACCAGCCACAGGGGCGTGGAGGTCATCACATGAAGGTAGTTGCGCAGGTCTTGTTCCTTTACAGGCCAATCCAGCTCGTTTTTCTGGCGGGACTGGTTGCGCAGTACTGCATTTACAAAGCCGGTGGAGCTATCCATGCCCATGGCACGGGTCAGCTTAACAGCCTCGTTTACAGCAGCGCTATCCGGTACACGGTCGAGGAACAGGATCTGATAAGCACCCATGCGCAGAATATCCAGCTGGGCAGGTTCCTTTACCTGATGCGCCAAGAAGCCTTTGAGGGCATGATCAATACGGATCTGGTTTTCCAATACGCCATAGACCAGATTGGTCACCAAACGGCGATCTTCCGGCTTTAATTGGCGGGCAGCCTGCAATTTTTCATTGAGGCTCAGGTTGGCAAAGGCGCCGTTCTGATGCACATCCGTCAGCACTTCCAGCGCCAGACGGCGGGCGGGGGTGGTGTTGGGGGCGTTGTCTGCCTCAGTGCGAGGAGAATTGTTTCTGGCATAGGGCGCACGCTGTGCACTGTTGCCACGGCCGAAATTGCCGCTTCGCTGGCTGCTGCGCTCTCCATTGCGCTGATAGGAGGGACGCTCGCCCTCCCGCTTCTGGAAACCGCCGGTGCGGGGCTTGCGCTCGCTGCCAGCTTCACTTGCACCATCGCTATTGCGACGGAATGCGGGGCGCTGCCCATCCTTCTTCTGGAAACCGCTGCTGCGGGGCTTGCGCTCGCTGTTTCGTTCGTTATTACCATTTTCCCGACGGAAGCCGGGTTTCTTCTGTTCTGTCATAAGGATACCTCGCTAAGCAAAATGCCGGTAGAAATGGGATGACCCAACAAATAGGCCTTGGCTTCCATGCGCTTGGCATTGGGGGCTTGGATCTCGCACAGCTCCATTGCACCATCGGCGGTGGCGATCACCAGACCGCCCTTATCCGCACGGAGCACCTGACCGGGCGTGCCCTTGCCATCGGCAGCCTTGGCGCGCCACACCTTGAGAGCGCCGTTTTGCACCTGCGCATAGGCGCAGGGCCACGGACTCATGGCACGCACCCGCAGAAGGCACTGCTGCGTAGTTTCGCTAAAGTTCAGCTGCCCCAGCTCCTTGGTCACCTTGGGATCATAGGTCGCCAAGGCTTCGTCCTGCTTTTCGCGGGTGCAGTCTCCGTTTTCCATGCGGCGCAGGGTCTCCAGCAGCAGGTCTGCGCCCGCCTCAGCGAGACGGTCGGTGAGCTCTCCGGCGGTTTCTTCTTCGCCGATGGTCACTTCCGTTTTCAGCAGCATATCGCCGGTATCGATGCCTGCATCGGTGAGCATGGTGGTAACACCGGTGACGGGATCACCGCTGAGCATAGCCCACTGGATGGGGCCAGCACCCCGGTGGCGGGGCAGCAGGGAGGCGTGCACGTTGACCGTGCCCAGTTTGGGCACATCCAGCACATCCTGAGAAAGGATCTGCCCAAAGGCAGCTGTAACGCACAGATCCGGCGCAAGGGCTTTCAGATCGTCGATGCCATCCACCCGGATGCGCTGAGGCTGAAACACCGGTATGCCGTATTCCAGCGCTACCTCCTTAACAGGGCTCATCTGCACCTTGCCCCCGCGGCCCTTGGGACGATCCGGCTGGGTGAACACACCCACCACCTCGTGGCCGCTCTTGGCCAGCGCATGCAGGGAGGGCACGGCAAAATCCGGCGTGCCCATGAAAACGATCCTCATTCGTCTTCCTCCTCGTACTCTTCGTACTCCTCATCGTCTTCGTCATCATCGTCGAAGATCTCCTCATCCATCTTGTCGATGTAGAGGACACCATCTAGATGATCCAGCTCATGGCAGACGGCACGGGCAAAGAATTCGCTGGTGTGCAGGGTAACCGGCTCGCCGTTTTCATCCTGATACTGCACGGTCACCTCATTGGGGCGGGTGACGATGCCGCTGCGGCCGGGCACGCTCAGGCAGCCTTCGGGGCCGCTTTGCTCGCCGGCGGTTTCCACAATAACGGGATTGACCAGCTTGAACAAGCCATCCCCCACATCAATGACAGCGACCCGGCGCAGGATACCTACCTGCGGGCCAGCCAGACCCACGCCATTGGCCTTATACATGGTATCGGCCATATCATCCAGCAAGATCTGCAGACGGTTATCAAATTTTTCAACGGGTTTGCATACCTTGCGCAGCTTTTCGCTGCCAACTTCAACAATCTTTCGAATCGCCATGGAAACATGACTCCTTTCGCATTACATCATAGTTGCAGGGTTTACTTCGCAATAGATCCGGCAGCGCTCATCGGTGAGGCTGGTCAGCTCGCTCATCAGGCTGAGCAGGGGCGAAGCATCCGGATGATCGAACAGTTTAAACAACACATGGTATCGGTATTGCCCACGGATCCGCTTGACCGGGGCGGCATCCGCACGCACCATCAGGGTGCGCTTTTTTTGCAATGGGTGGCTGAGCAAATAGGTCTGCACCGTATCGTAGAGCCGGTCGCACATCTGCTTGGCTTCCAGCTCGCCATCGCTTTCGATCAGCAGGCGGGCCAACAAGGTAAAAGGCGGGTAAAGACCCGTGCGCCGGCGGGAAAACTCCATTTCGAAGAAAGCCCGGTAATCCTGTGCAGCAGCCGCCAGTATGCAGGGATCCTCCGGCTTGTAGGTCTGCACCACTACCTGACCGGGGGCTTGCGCTCGCCCTGCCCGACCAGCCACCTGCGTAAGCAGCTGAAAGGTACGCTCCCGGGCCCGATAGTCGGGCAGGTTCAAGGTCATGTCCGCTGCCACAACGCCCACCAGTGTTACATTGGGAAAATCCAGTCCTTTGGCGATCATCTGCGTGCCAATGAGCACCTTAGCGCGCCCCTGACCAAAATCGTCCAACAGCTTGGCATGGGCATCCCGGCCTTTGGTGGTATCGATATCCATGCGCACGGTGGGTACGCCGGGAAACAGCTTGTGCATTTCCTCCTCCACCCGCTGGGTACCGCTGCCAAAGTAGCGGATGTACTTGCTGCCGCATTCCGGGCAGGTCTCCGGCGGCTTGCGGGTCGCGCCGCACAGGTGGCAGCGCAGCTCGTCCCCTTCGGGATGCTCCGGGTGGCGGTGCAGGGTCATGCTTACATCGCAGGCATCGCACTTGACTACATAGCCGCAGCTGCGGCAGCTGACGAAGGTATGAAACCCACGGCGGTTGAGAAACAGCATGGCCTGCTGTCCCTTATCCAGACATTCCCGCAGCTGCTGGATGAGCAATGCACTGAAAATGGAGCGGTTGCCTGCTTCCAATTCCTTTCGCATATCCACGATGGAGACCGTGGGAAGCGGTCTGTCTGCTACACGCTTGGGCATTTCCACCAATGTGTAGTCGCCCCGGCGAGCCATGGCAAAGGACAGGATGCTGGGCGTCGCGCTGGAAAGCACCAGCGTGGCTGCCTCCCGCTTGCAGCGGCTGTGAGCTACCCGCCGGGCATCGTAGCGAGGGTGCTTATCGCTGAGATATGTTTGCTCGTGCTCCTCGTCGATCACGATGAGGCCAAGGTTTTCCACCGGCGCAAAGATAGCGCTGCGGGCACCTACCACGATGCGGGCATCTCCCAGCCGAATGCGCCGCCATTCATCGTACCGCTGCCCATCGGTGAGGCGGCTGTGCAAAACTGCTGTAGCCGGTCCGAAGCGGCTGCGGAACCAGCGTACCATCTGGGGCGTGAGGGCGATCTCTGGCACTAAAATAATGGCGCCCTTTCCCATTTCCAGCGCGCGGCTGGCCATGGCCAGATACACTTCCGTTTTGCCGCTGCCGGTAACCCCATGGAGCAAAAACGCTCCTTGGCCCGCTTCCATGGCGGGCAGCATGCTTTCCAGCGCTTCGGTCTGCCCATCGGTGAGGGGCGGCTGCACGCTTGGCTTCTCGTCCTCCTCGCCATAGGGGGAGCGAAATACCTCCCGCTGCTCAAGCCGTACAAGACCAGCTTCTTCCAGCGCTTTGAGGCCATCCCGGGGATTTTGCACCAGCTGGCTCAAATCGGTGACGCTATGAGGGCGGCCATCTGCCAAAAGACGCAGCAGCATAGCCCGCTTGGGGGCCCGTTTCAGCTTGGCTGCCTCTGCCTCTGCATCGGCGCAAGCCAAGATGGCAACGGTTTCCTGCTTTTGCTTGATGCGCCCGGTGCGCATGGCGGCGGGCAGCATGAGCCGCAGGGCTTCGGACAGGGGACAATGGGTCTCGCTGGCGATCTCCTTTGCTAGATCCAGCATTGCTGGCAGCAGCGCAGGATAATCATCCAGCATCTTGCTAATGGGGCGCAATTTTTCCGGCGGACATTCCGGCGGCAGGGCGGCTTCCTCCATCAATCCAACGACAAAGCCATCCACCGTGCGCCGCCCCAGCGGCACATTCACCCGGGAGCCGACCACGGGCTGCATCCCCTCCGGGATCAAATAGGAGAAGGGCTTGGCTACGTTGGAATGGATCACATCCACCACGACTTGCGCGACCATGGCTCCTCCTCCTTACTTATGGGAAATGATCAGCGGTAATGCCGATTCTGCGCTTTGGGCAATCTGCCGCGGCTGTATCTGCGTCCCCGCTTGAAAAGACGGCGCAACAGCAGAAGGATCGCGACCACCACAAACAGCGGCATCATAAACAGCAGCAAAATATCCAGCGTTAGCGGCGGGAATGGATTGGGATCGGAATACACCAAGTGCTCGATCTCTTCCAAGGTAAGCGGCGCATTGGAACGCCTGAGAATGGATCGGCTGGCCACCAAGTCGTACACCACAGCGCTACCGCCATCATCTGGGTAATACGTTAATGTACCCATGATCTCGCCCTGTGTAATGGGAGCGGTAAAATCGCGGGTGTATTCCACCAGCACCGTCTGGCGCAGGTTGCGGGCCTTGGCATCCATCTCAGCTTTTGTGGCAACGATGTTGACCGTGCGCTGGTCGGCCCGGGGCTGGATCGTCAACTCCAGACGACCCAAATTCTCATCTTCCAGCGAGAAGCCGGAGGTATCCACAACGATGGGGTTTTCGTTGTACAACTCCTGCGGCGTCATGCTGACAAACTGGGAAAAACCATATTCCATCAGCTTGCGGCTATCGGACCAACGCCCGCTGTTGGAGGTATAGAACACGACGGAGATCAGCTTAACGCCATCCCGCTCGGCAGCGCCCACATAGCAGTAGCCTGCACGGGCATGGTAACCTGTCTTGATGCCGGTGGCGTATGGGTAATAGGTGGAGGTATAGTCCTCCGTGGTTTCTTGATTCTTGTTGAGCCAGTTGCTGGATGCACCCGTCAGCAGCCGGGAGCGGCGCAGGTTGGAGCGGGGCAGCGTATAGGTGTAGGTGCCAGCGATCGCCTGAAACATATCGTTTTGCATGGCAGCTTGAGCGATCTTTGCCATGTCGCGAGCGGTGGTGTAATGGTTGTCGTCATGGAGACCGTTGGCATTGGTGAAATGGGTGTTGGTGCAGCCATACATAGCGGCTGCTTCGTTCATCATCTGCGCAAAGCTATACTGGTCGCCCGCGATGGTCTCGGCGATCAGGTTAGCGCCTTCGTTACCGCTTCGCACCATGGTAGCGTAGAGCAGATCGGCAAAGTTGATGGTCTCACCAACATCCAGATCGATCTCGGAAACGCCTTCTTCGTAAACCATGGCGGTTTCGGTCATGGTAACGGTCTGGTTCATATCACCCATCATAATGCCCAGAAGCACCGTCAAGATCTTGGTGGTGGATGCTGGGTACATGATCTGGTCGGCGTTCTTTTCCATAATGACTTCGCCAGTGGTGGCTTCGATCAAAATGGCGGATTTGGCATAGAGCTGATCGGGACTGAGCTCCTCCGGCTTTTCAGGGTCGTAAGGGTCAACACCGCTGGGCAGGCGGGGGGCGACATACTCCACTTCCTCCGCCAAAGCAATGCGCGGGGTGATGACCGGCAGCACAGCGGTGCAGCAGTATAAAAAGACCAGTGCTGCACACAGCAGACGCATAAACAACTGTTGCTTAGGGTGCATTCCTTCCGCTCCTTTCCCAAATGGTCAAATCTTAACAGCTTATTATACCACCCAACCAAGGGTAATACAAGGAAAACAAGCAATGTTTACAGGCAGGGCAAATGCTGCCCCAAAAGGCTTTGTATACTTTTATGGCAACCGGTTTGGCAATTGCAAAAAAACGTGGTACAATGGGGACAAACCAATTGCAAAGGGGCATGACACATGAAGAATTTTATGTTTCAAAACCCAACCAGGATCCATTTTGGCAAAAACGCTCTCGCCCATCTTTCCGGTGAAGTAGCCCGCTACGGGCAGCGGGTGCTGCTGGTCTATGGCGGCGGCAGCATCAAGCGCACCGGCGTATACGATGCCGTGCTTGACAAGCTAAAGGAAGCAAGCGCCCAGCTTTGGGAGCTTTCCGGCGTTCAGCCTAACCCCCGGCTGTCTCTGGTGCGGGAAGGCATCGCCCTGTGCCGGGAGAACGGCATTCAACTGGTGCTGGCTGTTGGCGGCGGCAGCGCCATCGACACAGCGAAAGCCATCGTCAACGGCGTATGCTACGACGGCGATGTATGGGATCTATACGAGGGCAAAGGCCGCAACGAGACTTCTCTGCCCCTTGGCGTTGTGCTGACCATCCCTGCTGCAGGCAGCGAGATGAGCAATTCCAGCGTTATCACCCGGGAAGAGGACTGGTGCAAGCGGGGGCGCAGCGCCTATACCAACTTCCCCACGTTTTCCATTCTCGACCCCGAATACAGCTTTACCCTGCCGCCCTACCAGACGGCCTGCGGCATTGTGGACATCATGGCACACATGATGGAGCGCTATTTTACCATGGAAGAGCATGTGGAGCTGACCGACCGGCTGATCGAGGGCGCATTGGTGACCGTCATCAACAACGCCCCCATCGTAATGGAAAAGCCCGACGACTACGATGCACGGGCCGAGATCACATGGGCTGGCGCATTGGCGCACAATACCCTGTTGGATACCGGACGTGTGGGCGACTGGGCCAGCCACAAGCTGGAGCACGAGCTGAGCGCACTATATGATATTGCTCACGGTGCCGGTCTTGCGGTGGTTTTCCCTGCTTGGATGAAGTACGTGCTGCCCCGTGGCGGCGAAAAGAAGCTGGCTCAGTTTGCAATGCGGGTGTTTGCAGTGCCTGCCGGCTTTGGCACGCAGGCAGCCATTGCAGCCGAGGGCATTCGCCGACTGGAAGCTTTCTACCATTCGCTGGGGTTGGTGACCACACTGCACGAGATGGACATCGACCAAAGCCGCATACCCGAAATGGCAGCTCGTGCCGTTGGCATGGCTGGCGGTCTTTTGGGCGGTTTTGTACCGCTGACGGTGGAAATGGCTGAGGAGATCTATCGGTTGGCGGTGTGATATATGGATGAATGATCTTGCCGGGCGGGGCGACCGCCCGGTTTTTCTTTTTGTACCATTGATCTAAAGAAAATATTTCTTACTTATTAAATGTATTTTGAACTATTTCCAAATTATGAATATTGTAGTATAATTATTGAAATGAAAAGGAAGGGATAACAGGCATCTGGTTATTCCTTTTCCAATGCCGAAAATACGCAGCCAGATACGAATGATGAGGTGTAGATATGCCTATTGATGACCGTCGAACCGACGATATTTCCTATGAAACTTTATGGTTACGAGAACTGATGGCCTATCAGCCTCAAAGCCGCATCTTGCAAAACTGGGAGATCGAAGCCTACCTTGACCAAGGCACCTTTTCACGCATTTATAAAGCCGTACAGCCCGAAACGGGGCTGCGCAGCGTGATCAAATTCATCCCCAATCCCATGGAACTAAACCAGTGCAGCGCACCCAACAGTCAGGAAGATCTGTTTTATCGATCCCGTTTTGCTGCCAGCAAACGGGAAGCGGAGATCATGAGCCGCTTTCAAGACGACAAATATATTATCCATTATCTTGAAGCGCCGGAATTTCTGGAACGAATCTTTCAAAACCAGCGTGGACAAACCGTTTGCCAGCATGCGGTCCTTATTTGCATGCCATTATACAAAAACCACAAAGAATGGCTGCCGTTGGTGTTGGATAGTCAATCCGGGCGTTTGCGGCTGGGCATGGAAATGGCTCAGGCGTTGATGAGCTTTGAAGAAAAAGGTGTCTTTCACCGGGACATCAAGCCCGGCAATATACTGATGGACAACGACTACCACTTCTACTTGAGCGATGTGGGCGAAGCCAAGCTGGAAAGCGAGTTTACCACCATGGGCTTCCACGGCACCCGCCCCTACATGGCGCCTGAAGTTTACGAGCTGGAAACCAAGCAGCAAAAAATGCGCAGCGACCACCGTTCCGATATTTATTCGCTGGGCATTATCCTCTACAAGCTTTACAACCGCAACCAGTTCCCCTTTCTTACCAACGAAGGCACGCTTTCCGAAGAAGCTACGACCAGCTACAAGACCTACCAACAAAAGAACAATATTGAGGATAACGAATTTCT
Source organism: Candidatus Limiplasma sp. (assembly GCA_045538465.1). Classification (GTDB taxonomy): domain Bacteria; phylum Bacillota; class Clostridia; order Christensenellales; family Aristaeellaceae; genus Limiplasma. The sequence goes on from JAZSRK010000096.1 coordinate 22,812, forward strand.
GACCGCCAGTGAGCGTGCGCGACTGCTACGCTACAATGGTTTTGAACTGCCGCCTCCCTGCGATGCCAACCCGCAGCTTGCGCAGGTGATCTTGCGTGCCTGCGCCTATCGCCGGGAAGACCGCTACCAAAAAGCTGCCGATTTGTTTGCGGCTTTGCAGTGCTGTGCCAAGGGTGAGCCTTTGCCCCAAGCATTGCAGTTGCAGACCGGCAAACCCAATAAAATAGCCAAGCTTTGTAAACGTTATGTGCCGATCGTGTGTGTTGCGCTGGCTGTAGCCCTTGGCTTTGGCTTGGGCGTGCGCAACGGACAGAACGGCGGCGGTGTAGGAACGAGTGCAAACGATGCACCGACTGCTATGGTTATGGCTACGGCTACGCCTGTTGCTACTGCTACGCCTACGCAGGTGGCTACTGCTACGATTGCGCCTACAGCTACGCCGATACAGGTGGCTACTGCCACGCCAACTGCTACGCCTACCGCCACGCCCACTGCCACACCCACTCCTACGCCTACCGCCACGCCCACTGCCACACCTACCGCCACGCCCACTGCCACGCCCACTGCTACGCCCACTGCCACACTCACACCACAAGTAACAAAAACAACTGAGGCGATTCTTGCAGGTACGCCGATAGATGCCATTACTGCTGGTGATTATAAATTGGAAGTGTACGAAAACAATTTGGCTGTAATTGCGGATTACACCGGAAATGAAGTGGCATTGAATATTCCAGCAGAAATTGGCGGGTATCGGATTGTGGGAATCGAAAATTCTGCTTTTGCCGAGTGCTCTTCTCTCACTAGCGTCACCATTCCTAACAGTGTTACATCTATTGGAGAAGGCGCTTTTTTCGCCTGTTATTCCCTCACTAATGTAATCATTCCTGATGGCGTTGCATCCATCAGGGATATGGCATTTTCACATTGCAGTTCACTCACCAGTATCAACATCCCGAACAGCATTACAACAATTGGAGCAAATCCTTTTGTTAGTTGTGAACATTTATCAGAAATTATGGTACCAACAAATCATCCTGTTTTTGAAATCAAAGACGGCGTTTTGTTTAGTAAAACAGAGAAGAAGCTAATATGCTATCCAATGACTTTCAAGGCAACAGAGTATATCATACCCCAAGGGACGAAAGCTATCGGCGATTGGGCTTTTTCAGGTTGTATTTCTCTCACTAGCGTTAGCATCCCTGATAGCGTAACTTTTATTGATAACTCTGCCTTTTATGAGTGTGATTCCCTCATTAACATCATTATTCCAGACAACATTACAACTATTAGTGGGTATTGCTTCTACGGTTGTAGTGTCCTCTCTACCATCGTTATTCCTGACAGTATTACCTCCATAGAAGATTCTGCGTTTTCACATTGTAATTCTCTCACCAGCATTATCATTCCTGATGGCGTTGCATCCATCGGGAATTGGGCATTTTCAGATTGCAGTTCTCTCAACAGTGTTAGCATCCCGGACAGTGTTACAGCCATCGGGAAGTATGCCTTCGTCGATTGTGCATCCCTCACCGACCTCACCATTCCTGATAGCGTTACAGCCATCGGAGAGGGTAACTTCTTGAATTGTAAGAAACTCACCCTAACCGTTACCTCCGGCAGCTACGCCGAAACCTACGCCAAAGAAAACGGCATCCCCTGCAAAAGAAAGTAGTCCCCCGACCATCCCCCATCAAACCCAACTGAGGTGATCTTATGTCCAACCCCAACAAGACCTCCCAAACCGCCATTTACAAAGATCTGTGGCTGAAAGAACTGATGGCTTATCAGCCCCAAAGCCGCATCTTACAAAACTGGGAGGTAGTCTCCTATCTTGACCAAGGCACTTTTGCCCGCATCTTCAAGATCGCGCACCGCGAGACTGGCAGCCCTGCAGTCCTCAAATTCATCCCCAACCCCATGGAGCTGAACCAGTGCAGCGCGCCCAACAGCCCGGAAGACCGTTTTTTCCTGACCCGTTTTGCTGCCAGCAAACGAGAAGCGGAAATTATGACCCGCTTCCAAGGTGACAAGCACATCATCCAGTATTTGGAGGAACCCGAATATTTGGAGCGGACGTTCCAAAACGATGAGGGTCAAACCGTCTGCCAGCATGCGGTCCTTATTTGCATGCCATTATACAAAAACCACAAAGAATGGCTGCCATTGGTGCTGGATAGTCAAGCTGGGCGTTTGCATCTAGGCATGGAAATGGCTCAGGCGCTGATGAGCTTTGAAGAAAAAGGTGTTTTTCACCGGGACATCAAGCCCGGCAATATACTGATGGACAACGACTACCACTTCTACTTGAGCGATGTGGGCGAAGCCAAGCTGGAAAGCGAGTTTACCACCATGGGCTTCCACGGCACACGCCCCTATATGGCGCCGGAGGTATACGAACAGGAAAACAAGCAGCAAAAAATGCGCAGCGACCACCGATCCGACCTTTATTCGCTGGGCATTATCCTCTACAAGCTTTACAACCGCAACCAGTTTCCCTTTCTAACCCATGAGGGCGAGCTTACCGAAGAGGCGACCGTCAGTTACCGGTCGTACCAACAAAAGAACAATGTTGAGGATGACGAATTCCTGACGCCCAGCGAGCGTGCACGCATGCTGCGCTACAATGGTTTTGAGCTGCCGCCTCCCTGCGATGCCGGGGCGCAGCTTTCGCAGGTGATCTTGCGTGCCTGCGCCTACAAGCGGGAAGACCGCTACCAAAAAGCCGCCGATTTGTTTGCGGCTCTGCAGTGCTGCGCCAAGGGCGAGCCTCTACCCCAAGCATTGCAGTACAAAACAGGCAAAGCGAGTAAGAAAGCCGCAGGTTTCAAGCGTTATGTGCCCATTGCCTGCGCTGTGCTGGCTGTAGCGCTGGCCTTTGGTTTGGGTAAATATGATGGGCAGCAGAGCAAGACTGATCGAGAAGACGTTGTAAGCGTTACGCCTACGCCGCAACCGACCCAATCCCCCGCCGAACTCTTTGCCGGAAAGCCGCGAAACACGATCAGCGTAGACGATTACGAGCTGAATTTGTATGATAACAATTTAGCACAGATCACAAAGTATACCGGCGCAGATACCGAAGTGGTTATTCCTGCAGAGCTTATTGGCTATCGGGTTGCAGGTATTGGAAACCAAGCATTCTTCAACTGTGCTTCTCTCACCAGCATCACTATTCCTGATAGTGTTACAACCATTGGTAATGCAGCTTTCGAGTCTTGTTCCGCTCTCACCGGCATTACCATACCTGATAGCGTTACCACCATTGGAAACAATCCTTTTGCCAATTGTACGCAACTATCGAATATTATCGTATCAGCAGACCATCCTGTTTTTGAAACCGTTGACGGGGTTTTGTTCAACAAAGCTGAGAAAAAGTTGATAAGCTATCCGAAAGCCCTTTCGTACACTGAATATTTGATTCCTCAAGGCACAAAAGCCATTGGTGATTGGGCATTCTGGAACTGCGACACTCTTACCAACGTTACCATTCCTGATAGTGTTGCATCCATCGGTGATAGATCTTTCGCCTATTGCGATTCCCTCACCAGCATCATCGTTCCCGACAACATTACTTCTAGCAAGAATAATGCTTTCTTCACTTGCCCTAAGCTTATCCTCACCGTCACCCCCGGTAGCAACGCCGAGAAGATCGCCATAAAAAACGGCGTTCCGTATCAAGCTGGAAAGCCGCTGAACACCATTACTGCCGGTGCCTATGAGCTAAATGTGTACGAAAACAATTTAGCACAGATCACAAAGTATACGGGCACAGATACCGAGCTGATCATTCCCGCTATGCTCCATGGATATCAGGTCGTAGGGATCGCTGATTTTTCCTTCTACAAATGCACTTCTCTCGCCAGCGTCACCGTTCCTGACGGCGTTACAACCATCGGGGAGTCTGCTTTCGAGTTATGCTCCGCTCTCGCCAGTGTAACCCTTCCTAATAGTGTTATCTCCATCGAAGCTTATGCATTCAGCGATTGCGAAGCCCTAACCAGTTTCAACATTCCTGAAGGTGTAGTATCTCTCGGGAATTCCGTATTCTCTAGTTGCACCGCTCTTACCAGCATAGCCATTCCTGACAATGTTACGATCATCGGGGACAATCCTTTTGGGTATTGCCAGCAGTTATCAAGTATTGTCGTATCTGCAAATCATCCCGTTCTGGAAACTGTGAA
>JAZSRK010000090.1:0-7670 GCA_045538465.1 Candidatus Limiplasma sp.
CATTGGCCTGCTTGAGCTGACCGATCAGGTTGGACAGCATGCCGCCGGGAACCTGATAGATGAGGGTGTTGGCGTCGGTCGCCAGCACGCGGGCAGGATCGCGCCAGCCGTCCTTGGTCAGATCTTCAGCGATCTTGCGGAAGTGAGCGGCGATCTCAGTCAGCGCAACCAGATCCAGACCGGTGTCGTACTCGGTGCCCTGCAGGGTAGCCACCAGAGACTCGGTGGTGGGCTGAGAGGTACCGTTACCCAGAGCGGAGATACAGGTATCCACCACATCTGCGCCAGCCTCGATGGCCTTGAGCAGAGTCATGGCACCAGTACCGGTGGTGTCGTGGGTGTGCAGCACGATGGGCAGGCTGGTCTCCTGCTTCAGGCGCTTGATCAGGCTGTAGGCGCTGTAAGGCAGAAGCAGGTTAGCCATATCCTTGATGCAGATCAAGTCGGCGCCCATGGCTTCGATGTCGGCAGCCAGCTTGACGAAGTAATCTTCGGTGTGCACGTCGCTGATGGTGTAGCTCATGGCCACTTCAGCCTTGCCGCCGTACTTCTTGGTGGCGGTAACGGCAGTCTGCATGTTGCGCAGGTCGTTCAGAGCGTCGAAGCAGCGGATGATGTCGATACCGTTTTCCACGGCCTTCTTTACGAAGAACTCGACAACATCATCGGAATAGTGCTTGTAGCCCAGCAGGTTCTGGCCGCGCAGCAGCATCTGCAGCTTGGTGTTGGGCATGGCCTTGCGCAGGTTGCGCAGGCGCTCCCAGGGATCTTCGTTCAAAAAGCGCAGGCAGCTGTCAAAAGTAGCGCCGCCCCAGCACTCCAGAGAGTAGTAGCCCACTTTGTCCAGCTTCTCCAGCATGGGCTCCATCTGGGAAAACTTCATGCGCGTTGCGGCCTGACTCTGGTGACCGTCGCGCAGGATGGTATCAGTAATTCCAACCTTAGGCATTGTTTTCACCTCATTGATAGATTAGCCGAACATGCTCAGCAGCATACCGGCCGCAATAGCGGAACCGATAACGCCAGCAACGTTGGGGCCCATGGCGTGCATGAGCAGGAAGTTCTTGGGGTTGGCCTTCTGGCCTTCCACCTGACTGACACGGGCAGCCATAGGAACAGCGGATACACCAGCAGAGCCGATCAAGGGGTTGATCTTGCCACCGGTCAGCTTGTTCATCAGCTTAGCCAGCAACAGACCGCCAGCCGTACCGCAGCCGAAGGCAACCACGCCCACCACGATGATCATCAGGGTCTTGGGCTGCAGGAAGGTGTCAGCCGTAGCGGTAGCACCGACCGTGATGCCAAGGAAGATGGTAACGATGTTCATCAGCTCGTTCTGCACGGTCTTGCACAGTCGATCTGCCACACCGGATTCCTTGAACAGGTTGCCCAGCATCAGGCAGCCGACCAGAGGAGCGGCAGAGGGCAGCAGCAGGCTGACGATGATGGTAACAGCAATGGGGAAAATGATCTTTTCCTTCTTGGTTACCGGGCGCAGCTGCTCCATCACGATCTCGCGCTCTTTCTTGGTGGTGAGGGCGCGCATGATAGGGGGCTGAATGACGGGTACCAGCGCCATGTAGCTGTAAGCAGCCACAGCGATGGGGCCCAGCAGGTGGGGCGCCAGCTTACCAGTCAGGTAGATAGCCGTGGGGCCGTCTGCACCGCCGATGATGCCGGTGGAAGCAGCTTCCTGAGCGGTAAAGCCGAAACAGGTGTAGCAAACGATAAAGGTCATGAAGATACCCAGCTGAGCAGCAGCGCCCAGCAGCAGGCTCTTGGGGTTGGCGATCAAGGGGCCGAAGTCGGTCATAGCGCCAACGCCGATGAAGATCAAGCAGGGATAGATACCCAGCTTAACGCCGAGGTACAGGTAGTCCAGCAGACCGGGAGTGATCTCCCCGTGACCGCCGAACAGATCCCAGTGCACGTGACCTTCGGCAAACAGCTCTTCGTGGTACATACCGGCAAAGGGCAGGTTGGTCAGCAGCATACCAAACGCAATGGGCATCAGCAGCAGCGGCTCGTACTTCTTAACGATGGCAAGGTACAACAGCACGCATGCAACGATGATCATGATCAGCGGCTTGGGATCCTGGATCAGCCCGTAAATACCGGAGTCCATGCAAAGCTTCAACAAGCTTTCGCCGATATTCATAGCTTTTCAGCTCGCTTTCTTAATAGTAAGGGAAGAAATGGCTGAAATTAGCCAATCACAACCAGAGTGTCGCCGCTGTTGACGGAAGCGCCCTTGGCAGCCACGATCTGAGCCACGGTACCGTCGCAGGGAGCCAGAATTTCGTTTTCCATCTTCATGGCCTCGAGGATGACCAGCAGGTCGCCCTTCTTAACAGAAGCGCCCTGAGCAACCTTCACATCCAGCACGGTGCCGGGCATGGGGGCGGTCACCTTTTCACCACCGGCCACGGGAGCGGCAGCGGGGGCAGGAGCAGCAGCGGGAGCAGCCACGGGGGCAGCAGGAGCGGCCACAGGAGCAGCTACGGGAGCCACGGGGGCAGCCACAGGAGCAACAGCAACGGGAGCAACAGCGCCGCCAACTTCTTCAACGGCTACAGAGTAAGCAACACCATTAACGGTAACATTAAACTGACGCATGATAAAAATCCTCCTAAAAGAATATGATCATTGACCAAGGATGCATTAGAAACGGCTGTATACCTGTTCTTCGCGGCCGGCACGGTTCCAAGCGGGCGCATTATGGATGCGCTTCACGTGGCGAACCACAAACTTGTTGTCGCCCATCACCATGGTAAGAGCGGCGCTGATGGCAGCGACCACTTCCATGGAAACGGCTTCGTTGTTCATGGCCAGTGCAGCGGTGATGGCAGCAAGAACCTCATCGGAAACCTGATTGGCATCGGCAGCTTTTGCAGGCTCCGCTTTCGGGGCGGCCTTGGTCTTCTGCTTCTTTTCCTTCTTGCCGCCAGTGAACGTGGTCAGCAAGGTAATGAAAACGATCAGAATGATCAGACCGACGAAAACGGTCAGCAGGCCCAAAGCGCCAACGCCCAGACCAAAGAATAAACTCTCCATCGATGTACCTTCCTTTCGGCTTTACATCGGCAGGTTGCCGTGCTTCTTCGGCGGGTTGGAATCCCGCTTGGAAGCCAGCATTTCCAGTGCAGAAATGATCATGGCACGGGTGTTGGCGGGCTGAATGACATCATCGACCATGCCAGCCTTGGCAGCGCACAGGGCACCAGCCACTTCATCCACGTACTGGGCAGCATACTTGCTGCGGGCATCCTCCACGGACAGCTCGGTGTCGGCCTTTACCTCGTTGCGGTACAGCACGGCCACAGCAGCCTCGGGGGTAAGAGCAGAAATAACAGCGCTGGGCCAAGCATAGGTAACATCAGCGTTGGCCTTGCCGCCCATGGCAACATAAGCCTGACCGATGGCATCGCCGGTGACCACGGTCACCATAGCGGTGGTCGCTTCGGCATAGGCGAAGAGCAGCTGGCTCTGAGCCTTGAACAGCCAGCCCTGCTGCTGGATGCTTTCCACTTCCACGCCGCAGGTGTCGAGCAAGCTGACCACGGGAATGCCGAAGCAATCCATGAAGCGTACAAAGCGAGCGGCCTTGGTGAGAGCACCGGCCTTCAGCTTGCCGCAAGCAGCTACCACACCAACGGTGCGGCCGCCCATACGACCCAGTGCCACGCGCACGGAGGGCTCGTAGTCGGCATACAGCTCCAGCTTAGCGCCATTATCGAACAGGGCGGTCAGCAGAGCATCGGTATCATTGGCATCGATCTCAGGCAGGAGACGGCTCATATCGTCGGTATCAACGATGTCGCTGTCTTCCAGATTGCTGGCGGGCAGCAGATCCAGAACCTGACGAGCCTTGAGGATGGCCTCATCCTCATCGGCAGCCACCAGCGCCACAGCGCCCATGGAAGCAGCGACCTTGGCGCCGCCCACTTCCTCAGCGTTTACCTGCAGACCGTTCATGGCAGCCATGACCTGAGGACCAAACACCATCAGCTGACCAACTTTCTCAGCCATGATGGTAACATCGGCGATCTGGCTGATGAGCGCAGCACCGCCAATGCAGGGACCCAGCACCAGTGCCACCATGGGGCACACGCCGCTGAGCTTGGCCATCTTGTTGTAGATCTCGGAGTAGGCGCTCATAGCAGCAGCACCCTCATCGATACGCACACCGGCGCTATCCATCATGGCCAGCACGGGTGCGCCGGTCTTGAGGGCCATATCCAGCAGCTTAACGATCTTCTGGGCCTGCATTTTACCCATGGCACCGCCATGTACGGTAAAATCCTGAGCGAAGAGGTACACCGGACGCTGATCGATGGTGGCATAGCCAGTCACCACGCCTGCGCCCTCGTCTTCCTTGCTGACGAGTGCGAACAGCTCTACGAAGCTGCCCTCGTCTGCCATTTTGGTAATGCGCTCACGGGCAGTCAACTTGCCGGCGTCACGCTGTTCCTTAAGGCGCTTTTCATCTCCGTCAACGATCAGCTGACGAAGCTCCAACGCCTTTTGAAGGTTTTGAGAGTTCTGCATTTCCCTTCTCCTTCCATGCGGTATATGGTAATCATGGGCCTTATTTTCATAAAGCCCAATTTAAACCCCATTCCAACTATTCCACATATCCTTCCTGTTTTCCTGCCCAAATGTGAAGATTTAGACAATTTTTTTGCACGTTTCTTTTGGAAGTGAGCAAATGCAAATGCAGCCATATTTTAGCTATTCAAAAACCAAACAGGATAGGCGCCTTTTTCCCGATAGCCTAATTTCTGTGCCAGCGCTACCGACTCGCGGTTGGCAGCATCCCAGCTTGGGTAATGCCCTTTTGCAAGGCAGCGCAGTATCAATTCAGCGCAGCAGGCGGTCGCGATGCCCTTGCGCCGCCAATCGCTGCGGGTATCCACTTCGATCTCGATGCCTTCCCGGTAGCGAATATACGACGATGCGCCGCCGATGAGTTCTTTCCCATACAAAGCTGCAATACCCAGGCCGTCCTGTTCGTAATGCTTTTTTCCAGCAAATTGGGAGCAAAAGTCCATCGACCAATCCTGCTGCATTACCAGATCGTAGATCTCGCCTTGAATGGGCACAAGAGTAACGCCGCAGGGCACTTGTTTTGCAAGATACGCCAAACGCTCCGGCTCAAAGCCATCCGTCTCTTTGCAAATAGCATACCGCTCCCCTGCCTTTACCGCATCGCCGAACACTTGCTGGATCCGTTTGCTCCACGCATCATCTTGCGGTGTGATGATCGCAAAGCGATTTTGCAGATGCTCCTTTAGCGCCATAAGCAATCTTTCTGCGCTTGGCAAAGCGGCATCCCCGGCAAGAAAAACAAAATCGCCAGTCTGGCAGAGGGCCACCTGCGGCGTAGGGTCTGCATCGTCTTGTAGCGCCCACACTTGCCCCATCATGCCCTCAAGTGCTGTCCAGATAAGGGTCTCTTCCCAACCATCAAAAAGAGAAGCAGCACGCTTAAGCGCTGCCTCTCCTGTAATAAGCCGCATCATTTTTTGTTCCACTGTGCCAGCTCCTGCTGGATGTAATCCAACTTCAAAAGGGTCTCCTTCACTTCCTCCACGGTAAGCAACTTGGTATTGGAAGAGTTGAACTCGGTGAGCGGATTGCGTTCCACATCGCCCTTGATCATGTACTTATCGTAGTTCAGGTCGCGGGAATCGGCAGGGACACGGAAGAAATCGCCCATATCGATGGCGTTGACGCATTCTTCGTTGGTCAGCAGGGTCTCATACATTTTCTCGCCGTGACGGATGCCGATGATCTTGGTGGGCACATCCGCATTGAACAGTTCCTTTACCGCCTGAGCCAGCACACCGATGGTGCAGGCAGGCGCTTTTTTGACCAGAATATCGCCAGTGTGAGCATGCTCGAAGGCAAAGAGCACCAGATCCACAGCCTCTTCCAGACTCATGATAAAGCGAGTCATATCCGGGGCGGTAATGGTCATGGGCAAACCAGCCTTGATCTGGTCGATAAACAGCGGAATAACGGAACCGCGGGAGCACATCACATTGCCATAGCGGGTGCCGCAGATCAAAGTTTTATCAGGAGAAACCGTGCGGGACTTTGCCACAAACACCTTCTCCATCATAGCCTTGGAGGTGCCCATGGCGTTGATGGGATAGGCCGCCTTATCGGTGGACAGGCAGATCACTTTTTTTACACCGGCTTCAATGCAGGCGGTAAGTACGTTATCGGTACCCAGCACATTGGTCTTTACCGCTTCAATGGGGAAAAACTCGCAGGAGGGCACCTGCTTGAGGGCGGCAGCATGGAAAAGGTAATCCACGCCGTACATGGCGTTTCTTACACTGGCAATATCCCGCACATCGCCGATAAAATACTTGATCTTATCGTTATGGTAGAAATGCCGCATATCATCCTGCTTCTTTTCATCACGGCTGAAAATGCGAATTTCTTTGATATCCGTATCCAAAAAGCGGCGCAAAACAGCTCCGCCAAAGGAACCGGTACCACCAGTGATCATCAGTGTCTTTCCAGCAAACATCGCAATATTCCTCCAATTTTCTTGGCTCAATCGTCGTTAGCTTTGAGAACGTCGCCTGTTAAGCGGTGCAGTATTTCGCGGTAGCCTTCCTCCACATCGCCCAAGTCTCTGCGGAAACGGTCGATATCCAGCGGCTCATGGGTCTTGGCATCCCAGAAACGGCAAGTATCCGGGGAAACCTCATCTGCCAGCAGCACTTCGCCTTCGAAACGGCCAAATTCCAATTTGAAATCGATCAGCTCGATATTGATATCCCGCATGCACTCGCCGACGATCTGGTTTACCTTCAGGCTCAGCTCTTCCATACGCTGGATCTCCTGCGGCGTAGCCAGCCCCAGCGCTGTAATGTGCGTCAGGTTAACAAGGGGATCGTCCTGCTCGGAATCCTTCAGGTTATACTCGATGACGGTATTGCGCAGATGGGTGCCATCCGGCTGACCGATGCGCTTGGCAAGGCTGCCGGCAACGATATTGCGCACTTTGACCGTTACCGGAATGATCTCCACCCGCTTTACCAACGAACAACGGTTGTCAATGCGTCGAATAAAATGGTTGGGCACGCCATTTTCCGTCAGCAGGGTGAACATATGCTCACAGATCAGGTTGTTGATCTCACCCTTACCGATGATGCGGCCCCGCTTGAGACCGTGATAGGCAAAGGTCTCGTCCCGATAATAAACAACGGCTTCCTTGGGGTTTTCCGTGGCGTAGAGACGCTTGCCCTTGCCTTGGGTAATCAGGTTCGTAATGTCTTCCATGTGTTTCCCCCACATGCTTCAAACTTAGGTGCCAAAATTCGACTCATTGTAGCACGAACGGTACAACGGCGCAAGTCACATCTTCTTCTGTGCGGCGTTGAGCGCTTCTTCCACAGCCCGCAGCCAGTCGTTATCCTGATGGACGGGCTCCATGGTTTCTTCCGGCTCTTGTTCAGTAGCTTCTGCCACAGGTTCAGCCTGCTCCATAGGTGTGCTGGACAGGGCGGGACGCTCCGAACGGCGACGGGCGGGCTTGCCTTCTGTGTTCTTCTCCGCAGGGGACGTGGGACGGATCCACTTGAGATCAAAGTCGGAGGCCAAGCGGTCTTAGGAAGACAAGACCTGATAACAACTCCTTGGCTCACAGAAAG
>JAZSRK010000173.1:0-19262 GCA_045538465.1 Candidatus Limiplasma sp.
GATTCTTTCTTTCGTGTCTTTTGCCATAGTAACCTCCGCATCAAGTTGAGTGACCTTTCGGTCACTAATTATAGTGAACGAAAGGTCACTTGTCAACCTATTTATTGAGTTTTTACATCTCTATGCCTTCATCTCCGTCCCGCCAATCAGCGTGAATGTCATCGTCTTGTCCTTGCCTACGGTCACATAGTCCACCAGGCTTCCCCAGAGCGTTTCATCAAATTCCGTAACCGCCTCGGGCAGCTTTTCCAGTTCTGAGAAAAACCGCACGAACTCCCGCCTGCGGATACCGCGCTGCCGGATGTCAGCGGCTACCTTTTCACGCTCTGCCTTGGTGGCCTCATACCGGCTAAGGCAAGCGTTAACATGTGTAGTCCAACAAAGACAGTCATGACACTTGTCATATGTCCTACAAGAGTCTCTCGCCCATAACAGGCTGGTGCCCAATGCCAACTTTACCATCTGTCCTCCTTTACACATACGCGTTGTGATTTGGGAATGTTCGCTGAAGCGAAATCTTCTCGAAAAGACGCTTGCTGATCTTGTCACTCAGCTTCAAAAAAAGTTACCGTCAGTGAAGGCTTAGCAACAGGTAAAAGGGGAAAACCTGCTTATCACAGGCTTTCCCCTTCGTTTATTTCATTTCTTCCGGCATCCCATACTGCGTCACTGCTTCCAGATACTCCTTTGGATCTCCCTCCATGATCAGCTCCGCATAAGCAGCAGGATCGTTGTAAATCAGAAAGTCCAGCTCCGACCGCTGATACATATTCTCTGCATATGCGGCCTCTGCTTTTGTGCAGTTGATGGAGATAATCCGCCCATCCCGCAGCCATACATCTACGCAGCCGGTATCCATGTTGAAGTAGCAGGTGTACATATCCATTGTGAAGCCTCCTTTTTGCTTAATCAACTTATATCGACATAATTATGAGTTGATTTTTCTCCTTTTCTGGGTTATACTATAACACAAGAAATGGAGGTTGTACAGATGAAAATCATCGGCAAACGACTTCGGGCTCTCCGGGAAAGCATCAACATCTCTCAGGAAAGCCTTGCCTTAGCAATTGAAACAACGCAATCCAGCATCAATCGTTATGAGAACGGACAGACCACACCTCCAGTGGCGATCTTCCGGCGATATGCAGATTATTTTGATGTATCACTGGACTACATTTTCGGGCGGACAGAGAACCCCGAAGGGAAAAGCTACGAATTCCATCCCCGGATCACACCGGAAAAAGAGGAGATGCGTCGCTTTATCGAAATGTGTTTTGAACCCGGCTCGCCTGCCAACAAGAAGCTGAAGGAGAGCCTGTACAGGATCATGGAGGATGAATGATGAAGGCGGTTATTTACGCAAGATACTCTTCCGATAACCAACGGGAAGAAAGTATCGAAGGTCAGCTGCGTGAGTGCACAGCGTTTGCTGAGAAGAATGATATTACCATTCTGCGCCACTATATCGACCGGGCGTATTCTGCCAAAACGGATAAGCGACCGGAATTCCAAAATATGATCAGAGACAGCAGCAAGCATCTGTTTGATATGGTCATTGTCTGGAAACTTGATCGCTTTTCCCGCAATCGTTATGACAGCGCACGGTACAAAGCTGCCCTGAAACGTCATGGCGTTAAGGTTGTTTCAGCCACGGAGCTGATCTCGGATGGTGCCGAAGGTATCATTTTGGAATCTGTGCTGGAGGGTTTTGCGGAATACTACTCCGCTGATCTGGCTGAAAAAGTCAGTCGCGGTCAGACTGAGAATGCCCTGAAATGCAAGTTCAACGGTGGCAACAAGCCAATCGGATACATCATTGATAAGGATCAGCATTTTCAGATTGATCCTCTGACGGCTCCCCATGTGTTGGAAATCTTTAAACGCTATGCGGAAGGCGCAATGATGAAAGACTTGGTTGCCTACCTGATCCAGCATAGTGTCAAGAACAACTTTGGTGAAGATCCAACGCTTAACAGCGTTCAGCGGATGCTGAAGAACAGACGATACATTGGCGAGTATACCTACCGTGATATTGTGATTCCGGACGGCATTCCACCAATTGTTCCGATTGAACTGTTCGACCGTGTGCAGGTCAGAATGGAGAAAAACCGGAAAGCGCCAGCCCGTCACAAGGCGGAGGATGACTATATCCTGACAACCAAACTGTTCTGTGGTTACTGCGGTGCCTATCTATGCGGAGAAAGTGGAACAAGCAGAACCGGAGTAGTACATCATTACTACAAATGCGTTTCTGTCAAAAAGAAACGGACGAATTGCCGCAAGAAACCCGTGCGCAAGGTTGAAATCGAAGATCTGGTTGTTGCCAAGGTTATGGAGCTGATTCAAAGTGATGCTTTCATTGATGATGTTGCCCATAAGCTGATGGAGATGCAGGAGCAGGAGAATGTGAACATTCCCCTGTATGAGCGGGAACTGCGGGAAGTCAACAGAGGCATCGACAACCTGTTGAACGCAATCCAGCAAGGCATCCTGAACTGATCCACCAAAGAACGGCTGGATGAACTGGAAGCGGCACGGGATGAGCTGGAAAACAAGATTGCCTACGAGAACCTTACCAGCAAGAAGATTGAAGAGGATGCCCTGCGATTCTGGCTGATGCGTTTCAGGAAGCTGGATGTAAAGCGCAAAGAACACCGGCAGATGCTGGTTGATACCTTCGTCAATGCCATCTTCCTGTATGATGATAAGTTGGAGATCACATTCAACTTCAAGGAGGATACCGTACAGGCAACCTTCGGAGACCTACAGGCAAGTGTTGAGAAAGAGCAAACCGGTTCGGATATGAAATCGAACGCTGCACCAAGCAAAAGCTCATTGCGAAAGCGATGGGCTTTTTGCTTTGTCTGTTTGTTTTGCACCAGCTGCTCTGCTTCGCAGTTGTCACAGCAGCGGTCTTTGCTGCTTATTTCCTCCATTGCAGCCCGCCGCAGCCCGCCAATCCCCCCAGAGGGGATGTGTAGTAATTTTTTTGTTGCAATCTCATCATAGCTGTGCTATACTTATCTGGTCAGCAATGCTGGCGGCCAATCGCGGGAATGGCGGAATTGGCAGACGCGCATGATTCAGGTTCATGTGTACGTACGTACTTGCAGGTTCAAGTCCTGTTTCCCGCACCATAGCAAGATCCTTATGGGACTGTACAGCTCCCGTAAGGATTTTCGTTTATCTCCGGCTGCAATCAAGCTGCACCGCTGCTCCTCGCTTTGCAGAAAGGAAGTTGGAACAATGAAATATATATTGGTAACAGGTGCATATGGCGGCATGGGCCGCAAAATGGTGGAGACGCTTGCAGCAAAGGGTTATGGCGTTATTGCGATGGATCGTCAGATCGATGAAGGAGAGCCTCTGGCCAATGTACACCCCATCCAAGTAGACCTGACCGATGCCGGACAGCTGGCGCTGGCCCGCGAGACCGTCTGCGGCCTCACCGAACGGCTGTATGCCATCGTGCATTTTGCAGGCATCTACCTGTTGGATTCGCTGGTGGAGATCAGCGACGAAGCTTTTGAGAAGATCTATCAGATCAATGTGTTTGCCGCTTGGCGGGTGAATAAACTGTTTTTGCCCATGCTTGAGCCCGGCGGGCGCATTCTCATCACCACCAGCGAGCTGGCCTCGCTGGATCCTCTGCCCTTTACCGGCTTGTATGCGGTCACCAAAGCGGCGTTGGATCGGTACGCGTACTCCCTTCGCATGGAGCTGCAATTGCTGGGTATCCATGTTTCGGTGCTGCGTACAGGCGCGGTGAATACCGGTATGCTGGATGTATCCATGCAAGCGCTGGAACGCTTTTGCGAAAACACCCAGCTGTACGCCTGCAACGCCAAGCGCTTTCGTGCCATTGTAGAGGCGGTGGAGGCAAGGCATATCAGCCCCGAAAAGGTGGCAAAAAAGGCACTGTCCATCCTTGTAAAGAAGCGCCCACGCTTCGCTTTTTCCATCAACCGCAACCCCCTGTTGCTGCTGATGGCCTTGCTGCCCAAAAGGCTGCAGCTTTTCGCCATCCGGCTGGTGCTCAAGTAGAGCGCTTGACACCGTATGCAAAACTTGTTATCATTTGATTGCTTTAAAGGAAGGCGGCAGCTTTGGGTTGCCCTATCTTTCGGTCAGCTCAAAAACGAAGATCAAAAAAACAGCTTCTGTCAGGTGATGGCTTGCGATCAGCCGCTTGATAGCGTGCGGGCTGTTATCTACGGGAGGAAATGGCATGTTGGAATGGATCACTCGGGTCAATGATGCGGTAAACAACTTTGTGTGGGGCGTACCAGCGATGGTGCTCATCATCGGTGTAGGCCTGTATCTCACCATTCGCACCCGCTTTATTCAGGTGCGCAAGTTTGGTTTTTCCATGAAGGAGACCCTCGGCCGTCTGTTTAAGAACAATCATGCGGGCGAAGGCTCCGTTACGCCTTTTCAGGCGGTGTGCACAGCACTGGCGGCCACGGTGGGCACGGGCAACATTGCCGGTGTTGCAGGCGCCATCGCCATCGGCGGCCCCGGCGCAGTGTTTTGGATGTGGATCTCCGCTTTGCTGGGCATGTGCACCAAGTTTGCCGAGGTGACCCTTGCGGTGCATTTCCGCGAGCGCAACCAGAAGGGCGACTGGGTGGGCGGCCCCATGTATTTTATCAAGAACGGTCTGGGTAAAAACTGGATGTGGCTTGGCTACGTGTTTGCAGCCTTGGGTGTGCTGACGGTATTCGGCACAGGCAACGCCACCCAGGTAAACGCTATCGTTACCTCCATCAACTCTGCGCTGAGCAGCTTCGGCATCGTGCCGGAAAGCGGCATTCCTGCTGTTAATCTGGCCATTGGCGTGGCGATCGCGCTGCTTTCCATTCTGGTTCTGCTGGGCGGTATCAAGCGCATTGGCCGGGTCACGGAGCGGTTGGTGCCCTTTATGGCGCTTTTGTACGTCATATTGGGTCTGGGCGTTGTGGGCATGAATATCAAGTCGGTCCCCGGCGTGTTCGCTGCCATCATCGAGGGTGCTTTCAACCCCGCAGCCTTTACCGGCGGTGTGATCGGCAGCATGTTTATGGCCATGAAGAAGGGCGTTTCCCGCGGCATCTTCTCCAACGAAGCTGGTTTGGGTACCGCCTCTATCGCCCATGCCTCTGCCGATACCGATAACCCCGTAAAGCAGGGTCTCTTCGGCATCTTCGAAGTGTTCTGCGATACCATCGTCATCTGCACCCTGACCGCGCTGGTGATCCTGTGCAGCGGTGTGCATGTGCCCTATGGCGAGGCAGCCGGTGCTGCGCTTACCATCAGCGGCTTTACCGCTACCTATGGCGGCTGGGTCTCCATCATTACGGCGGTGGCCATGTGCTCCTTTGCGCTGTCCACCATTCTGGGCTGGGGCCTGTACGGCATGCGTTGCATCGAGTTCCTGTTCGGTTCCAAGGTAAACAAGCCCTTCCTGCTGGTGTATTCGCTGGTGGCCATTGTGGGCGCCACCATCGATCTGGGTCTGCTGTGGAGCATTTGCGATACCTTCAATGGCCTCATGGCCATTCCCAACCTGCTGGCGGTCGCGCTGCTCAGCCCGGTCGCTATCAAGCTCATTAAGGAATATTTCGCAAACCCCGAGGCTGCTCTGCGCCGCGGCGAGTGATCTGCCGAAAACTGTTGATTTTAAAAGAATACGCACACCCGAGCCATACTTTTGTAACAATTGGCTCGGGCGTTTTTGCGTATGTTTCGTCGGTTTGTAATTTTTACGTAATTTTTTAATAAAAACTTGTTAACATCTATTGCAATCTTTATTAAAAAATGTATAATAAAATTAACCATGTTTATGGAGGGTAAGTCGATGAAACGGTTCGCTCTTGTTTTGAGTTTTGTTTTGCTCGCTGCGCTGGTATGCGTAAGTGGTGCGCTGGCAGAGGATAGCTGCGACCATTGGCGCTATTGCGGCGAGATGATTTGCGCTGTCTGCGAAGATGCCTACGCAGGCAGCAACATAGTACACCCCCACGATCCTACTCTTTACGAGGCAGACAGCAAGGAGCACTGGCATGTCTGTGAAGAATGCGGGGGCAAAGTGTCTGCAGAGGAGCACGTGCGCAGCTGCGATGGCGACGAGTGCCTTGTTTGCACCGTTGGCTATACCGGCAGCAAGGTGGTGCATCTTTACAGCGAAGATGACTATAAATACGATGCAGACGGGCACTGGTATATCTGCGAGAACTGCGATAACGAAGTAAACGCTGCACCGCATAGCCGCAACTGTAACGAAACGGTTTGCCGGGATTGCGGCATGGCCTACGAGGGCGATTCCATCCATCACGAAACGGGTGAGGAATACACCACCGATGCCACCAGCCACTGGTATGCCTGCGCCAATTGTGACGAACGCTTGCAGGAAGAACAGCACCAGCGCAACTGCGATGAGCAGGTTTGTAACATTTGCGATGCAGACTATACCGGCGAAAATGCGCTGCACGATAGCGAAAACAGCGTATTCGCATACGATGGCGACTACCACTGGTACCAGTGCGAAGCCTGCGGCGGTGCCTATGAACAGGAAAGCCACTGGCGCCGCTGCGACGAAACGGTGTGCGGCCAGTGCGGCGTTGCCTACATTGGCGAAGATTTTTACCACGACTATCAAACCGATACGATCCAGAAAGACGCAAACTACCACTGGTATGCTTGCGCCGATTGCGGCGATCCCCTCAGCAAGACCCCTCATATGCGCAACTGCGATGAGGATACCTGCTATATTTGCAACGAGCCTTACACCGGCAACCGTATCAGTCACTATTACGACGAAGACAGCCTGAAATACAACGAACAAAAGCATTGGTATGTCTGCTCCGAATGCGGCGATGTGTACGATGACGGATACCATTCCCGTCAGTGCACCGAAAGCACTTGTATGACCTGCGATGCAGAGTACACCGGCGATTACCTCTACCATAACTGCGACTGGTCCGATTACAAGACAGATGCCGCCAACCATTGGATCGTTTGCGAAGATTGCGGCACGGTGGTCGATAAGGCCCCCCACGTTCGTGCCTGCAATGGCGATGAGTGCATCGAGTGCGGTGCTCCCTTTACCGGCACGGCCGTGGAGCACAGCTATATGTCCAATGAGTATCAGGGCGACCAGAAGTCGCACTGGCTCGCATGTGCCGATTGCGGCGAGAGCTTCGACAAGCAGCCCCACTGGCGCAGCTGCGGCGAAGAAGTCTGCGGCGGATGCGGCCTTCCCTACACCGGGGATCATATCGATCACTCTTATTCCTGGAGCGTGTACGAAACCAATAATGTAAACCACTGGCATGTTTGCGAAGACTGCGGCGAAGTGGTCGGCCTGCAGGAGCATATCCGCAACTGCGGCGAAGATGTTTGCGCCGTCTGCTATGCAGATTGCACCGGCGGCGAGATCGTCCACGACTTTGGCTACAGCGACTATAAGCAGGATGAGACCCATCACTGGAGCGTATGCTACGATTGCGGCGTGATCGTCGAAAAAACGGCACATACCCGCAACTGCGATGGTGAGAACTGCTTAACTTGCGGTGCCGAATATACCGGCAATAATGTGCGCCATATCGCCCACTGGAACGATTGGCATACTTCCGATACCCAGCACTGGCATGTGTGCAGCACCTGCGGCGATCAGATGGATACCGACCAGCATTACAGTGCCTGCGATGCGCCGGGTACTTGTGTTGAATGCGGTGCTGCCTACAATGGCGGCAACCATGAGCACAACTATACAGCGGATCCCGCTCAGTATACCGAAAACACCCATACGCTGGTTTGCAACGATTGCGGCGCATCTGTTAGCGAACAGCACATGCGCATTTGCAGCGAAAACATCTGTCTTTTCTGCGATGCCATGTACGATGGCACCAACGTTACCCATAACGCTGGTAACGATTGGCATACCGATGCTACCCATCACTGGCAGGTTTGCGAAGATTGCGGTTCTTTCGTTCACAAGAGCACCCATTACAACGATTGTACCGACCTCACTGTTTGCGATGTCTGCGGTGTAGAGCACACCGGTTATCTGGATAACCATCAGTTCGATTTTGACAATGCAGTAACCGATGAAGAGTACTGCTATGTCGTCTGCATCAATTGCGGCAGAGAGGAAGCCTTCCTCCATAGCCGCAGCTGCGATGGCGGCGAGGTTTGCGTCAACTGCGGCGCACCCTATACCGGCGACGAGATCAGCCATAATGTCAATTATGATGATTGGAAGATCAGCGACACCCATCACTGGCATATTTGCTTCAGCTGCGATGAGATCGTAGATCTGAACGAGCATGTCCGTTACTGCGATGATGACGTGTGTCTGGGCTGCGGCGTTGCCTATCTTGGCGACAACATCCTGCACCACGGGATCGATTATGATGCTCCCCTTTCGGATGAACTCTACCATTGGTATGAGTGTCAGGCTTGCGGCGAAGAAAAAGCGCTTCTCGAAGAGCATTTCGATTGCGGCGACGAGCTTTGCTTCTGCGGCGCTTCTGCGGCCTTTGCCATTGTTGAGCAGCCGGTGGATACATGGGCTCTCTATGGCAAATCTTTGGAAGTGACCATCAAGGCCGTTGGCGAGGATGTTACCTATACTTGGTATGTAAAACCGGTGGGCGAGAATGCGTTCAAGCTTTCCACCATCTCCGGCCCCGTCTATTCCGTTGTGATGCATCAGAGCCGCAACGGCAGCCAGATCTATTGCGTTGTTGAGGATGCGTATGGTCGCAAGCTGCAGAGTAATACTGCCACCATTGCTGCGGTCGAGGCAAAGGATGCGATGACCATCACCAAGCAGCCTGTTGCTGCCACGGTAGCCGAAGGCGAAACAGCCAAGACCACTGTTACTGCGACCGGTATCGACCTGACCTATGCTTGGTACGCCAAGCTGGTGGGCGAAGACGAGTTTACCCTCACCGAGCAGACGGGTGCCACCTATCAGCAGGTGATGGACGATGCCACCCACGGCATGGAGGTATACTGCGAAGTAAGCGATATCACCGGCGCAAAGCTGAAGAGCGATACGGTCATCCTTGCTATGCAGCGCGGTCTGGTCATTACCCAGCAGCCTGAAAACGCCCATGTGGCAGATGGTAAAGAGGCGGTCGTTACCGTAAAAGCCGTGGGCGACGGTTTGAAATACCAATGGTACGTAAAGACCAGAACCGATACCCGTTTCAATAAGTCCAGCATTTCCGGCAGCGTCTATTCTGTCGTTATGAATACGACCCGCAGCGGCAATAAGATATACTGCGTGGTGACCGATAAATACGGCAACACCGTTACCAGCGATACGGTCACCATCTCCATCATGGCTCCGCTGACCATCACCAAGCAGCCTGCTTCTGTAAGCGTAGAAGAGGGCAAGGAAGCCAAGGTGAAAGTGGAGGCCACCGGCGATGAGCTGACCTACGCTTGGTACGTAAAGGCCCCCGGCGCAGCCAGCTTCACCCTTAGCGATGTGACCGAAGCCAGCTACAGCGCCACCATGAACGACAGCATCAATGGCACCCAGCTGTACTGCGCTGTGACCGATGTTCACAACAATACCGTCAACAGCAATACGGTCATGCTCACCAAGAAGGGCGCATTGGTCATCCTGAAGCAGCCGGCCTCCGTTTCGGTGGAGGATGGCAAGAATGCTACCGCCACCGTGGAAGCCTCCGGCGACGGCTTGACCTACGCTTGGTATGTGCGCGCTGCTGGCGATACCACCTTCCGGCTGTCCAATATCACCAGCAAGACCTGTACCGTTGCTATGACTGCGGAAAAGAGCGGCACACAGGCATACTGCATCGTGACCGACCAGTATGGTCAGCGCGTGCAGACCGATACGGTCACCTTCAGCGCCAACCAGCCCGAGCTGCTTATCACCCAGCAGCCTGAATCCACTTATGTTAAGGAAAATACCGAGCTCTTTGTTACCATCAAGGCAGAGGGCACTGGTCTTAGCTATGCATGGTATGTAAAGAAGGTCGGCAGCGACAGCTTCATCAAGTCTTCCAATACCACCAGCACGTATAGCACCACCATGCTCAAGGAGCGCGATGGCAATCTGCTGTACTGCGTTGTCACCGACTCGCTCGGCCGCAAGCTGCAGAGCGAAACGGTGGAGATCGGTATTGCACCGCCCGACCTGTTCATTATTGCGCAGCCTGAAAGCGTAACTGTGGAAAAGGGCGAAATGGCGACCGTTACCATAGCTGCCATCGGCGACGAGCTCACCTACACTTGGTATGTGCGAAACGCCGGCGATGATGCCTTTGGCAAGTCCACTATCTCGGGTAGTGTCTACTCTGTCGAGATGACGCCGGAACGCAGCGGTAACCAGCTGTATTGCGTTGTTACCGACAGCGAAGGCAATGCGGTCACCAGCGAAACGGTCTCCATCAACATGCTCACCTCTGCGCTGGAGATCATCCGTCAGCCGGAGTCTGTAGAAGTAAAGTACAATGAAAAGGCCACTGTATCGGTGGAGGTCGTCGGCGAAGGCGTCTCCTACAAGTGGTTCGTTAAGAATGCAAACTCCGATACGTACGGTGTTTCCACCATTACCGGCCCCATCTATTCCGTTGACATGACGCCGGAACGCGATGGCAACCAGATCTACTGCGTTGTTACCGATAAGAATGGCAATGGCATCACCTCTGATATGGCCACTATCTCCATGAACAGAACAGAACTGGCCATTACGAAGCAACCTGTTTCTGTGGAGGTGGGTCTCAACGAGAGCGCCACCCTTAAGGTGGAAGCCCAGGGCGACGGCCTGAGCTATGCTTGGTATGTAAAGACCGAGAAGGATGGCAGCTTTGTCAAGTCTTCCATTAGCAGCAGCACGTACTCCGTCCTTATGACGGATAGCAAAGATGGTAACGAGGTCTACTGCATCGTTACCGATGTGTATGGCGACAGCATCAAGAGCGATGTTGTCACCACTACAAAAACGCCCATCGAATTGGTTATCACCAAGCAGCCCGTCTCTGTATGCGTAGAGAAGGGCGAAGTGGCTACCGTTAAGGTAGAAGCGAAGGGCGACGGCCTTACCTATGCCTGGTACCAGATGGGTCCCGGCGAAAGCATCTATTCCAAGACCAACAATACCACCAACACCTATTCGCTCAGCATGCATGAGGCCCGCAACGGCAGCCGCGTGTACTGCGTCGTAACGGATAAGCGCGGCATCAGCGTAAAGAGCAACACGGTCGTGCTCAGCATGGAGACACCCGTCATCATTCTGGTACAGCCTGCTTCCGTTACCGTGGATAAGGACAAAACGGCTACTGTATCCGTCGTAGCCACCGGCGAAAAACTCAGCTACACTTGGTATGTAAAGACGGTGGGCACCGATGCGTTCAAGCTGTCCAACATTACGGGCGATACCTATTCCGTTGTAATGAATGCCGAACGCGACGGCAACCAGCTGTACTGCGTTGTTACCGACAGCAACGGCTATAGCGTTACCTCCGATACAGTCACCCTCAGCATGACCAAGTCGGTAGCCATTACCCAGCAGCCGGCTTCTGTAACTGTGCGCAAGGGCGAAACCGCTACCGTGAGCGTAGAAGCCACTGGCGAAGGTCTTACCTACACTTGGTTTGTAAAGAAGATCGGAACCAACCAGTTCATTCAGTCCACCATCACCACCAGCGACTATGCTGTGGTCATGACCGATGAGCGCAACGGCAACCAGCTGTACTGCGTGGTGACCGATGCCACCGGCGCAAGCGTGCAGAGCGAGACCGTCACCATCAGCATGCTGCCCAATGTGATCATCACCAAGCAGCCGGTCTCTGTGGATGCAGATCTGGGCGCTATGGCGACCATCAAGGTAGAAGCAGTGGGCGAAAACCTCACCTACACTTGGTATGTAAAGAGAGCTGGTACCGATACCTTTATCCAGTCCAGCATCACCGGCGATACCTACTCCGTACCCATGACCGAGGCTCGCGATGGCAACCAGATCTACTGCATCGTATCCGACAATACGGGCAGCAGTGTGAAGACCGATACGGTCACCATCAAGCTGATCCCGCCTGTGGTCATTACCACCCAGCCCGTATCCGTCTTTGTGGAGAAGGGTCAGAATGCGGTGGTCATGGTAGAAGCCACCGGCGATGGTATCACCTACGCTTGGTATGTAAAGCAGGTGGGCAGCACCAGCTTCATCAAGTCCAGCATCACAGGCAAGACCTATTCTGTGAATATGAATGACGCCCGCAACGGCAACCAGCTCTACTGCGTTGTTACCGATAGAAATGGCTATGTCGTCAAGAGCGATACGGTCACCATCGGCGTCAAGACGGCGCTGGCCATCAACAAGCAGCCGGTCTCTGTTACCGTGCCCAAGGACGATCAGGCCATCGTAACGGTGGAAGCCACCGGCAACGATCTTACCTACGCTTGGTATGTGAAGGCTGTAGGCAGCGAAGCGTTTGTCAAGTCGGATGTTACCACCAGAGAATATGCCGTTACCATGACTGCGGAACACAACGGCGAGGAACTCTACTGTGTGGTGACCGACGGCGACGGTGCTACCGTTACCAGCAATACCGTCACCATCAGCATGAAGCCGGAGATCGTTATTACCCAGCAGCCGGTATCTGTCGTCGTGGCAGACGGCGCACAAGTCAAGATCCCTGTAAAGGCTACCGGTGCAAACCTGAGCTATACTTGGTATGTGAAGATCTCTGGTACCGACAGCTTCATCAAGTCCAGCATTACCGGCGATACCTATTCCGTTACCATGACTCCCGGCCGCAATGGTAACCAGCTGTACTGCATCATTACAGATAGCAACGGCAGCACTGTCAAGAGCGATACTGTCACCATCAGTCTGCTCTCGTCTGCGGTCATTACCAAGCACCCCGAGTCTGTAACGGTCTTCAATGGCACCGCCGCCACCGCAACGGTGGAAGCTGTGGGCGAAGGTCTTACCTACACTTGGTACCTCAAGGAAGTAGGCAGCGCTACCTTCAGCCAGACCAATGTTACCAGCAACACCTATTCCGTTACCATGAATGCTGCCAACAACGGCATTCAGGTCTACTGCATCGTAAAGGATAGCAAGGGCAATAGCCTTCGCAGCAATACGGCCACCCTCAGCATGAAGGAGTCCGGTCTGGCGATCACCAAGCAGCCCGTCAGCACGCAGGTCGCTTTGGATGAGATGGCCATCGTAACGGTGGAAGCCACTGGCGAAGGTCTCACCTACACTTGGTATGTGCGTCAGGTGGGCAGCGATACCTTCATCAAGTCCTCCATCGCTGGCGACGTCTACTCTGTACCCATGACGGATGCCCGCGACGGCAACCAGCTGTATTGCGTGGTAGCCGATACCTACGGCAACACCGTGCGGAGCAATACGGTCACCATCAGCATGAAGAAGCTTGCCTTGGCCATTACCAAGCAGCCCACTTCTGTAAGCGCCATTCCCGGTACGCAGGCGACCTTTACCGTGGAAGCCGAGGGCGCAGGTCTTACCTACGCTTGGTATACGAAGGCCGATAAGGCGCCCACCTATACCAAGACCAATGTTACCAGCAATACCTATACCGTTACCATGACAGCTGAAATGGATAAGACGCAGCTGTTCTGCGAAGTGACCGATAAGTATGGCAACAGCATCGAGAGCGATGTGGTCTCCCTCCTTATTCAGAAGGGCGATCTGGCGATCACCAAGCATCCCGCTTCTGTCGGCGTCAAATCCGGCACCTATGCATCTGTAACGGTAGAAGCCGTGGGCGACGGTCTCACCTACACTTGGTATGTTAAGCAGGTGGGAAGCTCCAGCTTCATCAAGTCCTCCATCAGCGGTCCGCTCTACTCCGTTGTAATGAATGATGCCCGTAACGGCAACCAGGTGTATTGCGTGGTGGCAGACCGCTACGGCAACAGCATCAAGAGCAATACCGCCACCATTTCCATCAAGCGTGACCTGCAGATCACTGCACAGCCCCAGAGCGTAACAGTACCTGCCGGCGATACCGCGACCGTGTCTGTCACCGCCGTGGGCGATGGTCTCACCTATGCTTGGTATGCCAAGGAGGCAGGTGCTACCAGCTTCACCTTGACGGAGGTTACCGCTCCTTCTTTCAGCATTGCGGTGGATGATAGCATGAGCGGCATGCAGCTGTACTGCGTGGTAACGGATGCCTACGATGCGACCGTACGCAGCAACACGGTCACCTTGGCTACCAAGAAGCCTCTGGCTATCGTTACCCAGCCTGTCTCCACAGCCGTGGAGCTCGATGCCATGGTCACCGTTACCACAGAGGCTGTGGGCGAGGGTCTTACCTACACTTGGTATATAAAGCCGGTGGGCGGCTCCAGTTTCAGCAAGTCCTCCATTTCTGGCAAAACCTACAGCGTGCAGATGACGACTGCTCGCGACGGCAACCAGATCTACTGTGTTGTTACCGATGCACATGGCGGCAAGGTACAGTCCGATACCGTTACCATCAGCATGCTGAAGCCTGCGCTCAAGATCACTGAGCAGCCTGCATCTACCGAAGTAAAGATGAAGGCGAGGGCCATCCTCACCTTGAAGGCAGAGGGTGTCAGCCTGCGCTACGAATGGTACTTGAAGGCTCCCAATGCCAGCAAGTTTACCAAGCAGTCTGCCACCACCAGCAACTTCTCCGTTGTAATGAGCGCTGCATATAACGGCAGCGAGGTATACTGCATCGTAACGGATAAGTTCGGTCAGCAGCTGCAGAGCGATACGGTCACCCTCACAGCTGAGCCTTCCAATTTGGCCATCGTTACCCAGCCTGTAACGGTGATGGTCGCCAAGGGCAAGAATGCTGTTGTTAGTGTGGAAGCCGTGGGCGATGGTCTCACCTATACTTGGTATGTGAAGAAGGTAGGCGCCAGCGACTTCATCAAGTCCTCCATCACCACCAAGACCTACTCCGTCACCATGGATGAAAGCCGCGATGGCAACCAGGTGTACTGCGTAGTGAAGGATGAGCACGGCTTCACCGTGACCAGCAGCACAGCTGTGATCGCTATGAAGCCCCCGGAACTGGTCATTACCAAGCAGCCTGTATCTGCACAAGCCGTTGTGAATAATAACGTATCTGTATCGGTGCAGGCGGAGGGCGATGGTCTTGCCTACGCATGGTATGCGAAGCTTCCCAGTGATGCCGACTTCACCAAGACGAATGTTACCAAGAACACCTACAGTATTACCATGACGGAAGAACGCGACGGCATGCAGGTGTACTGCGTTGTTTCGGATAAGCATGGTCAGGAGCAGCAGAGCGCTACGGTCATCCTCAGCATGAAGGCTATGCCCAAGCTGGAGATCGTGTCTCAGCCGCAGTCTGTAACTGTCGAGGAAGGCAAAACTGCAGCGGTATCGGTACAGGCTACCGGCGATGGCCTCACCTACACTTGGTACGTGAAGAAGGCCAGCGATAATAGCGTAGTAACCTCTAAGTTTACCTCAAATACTTACTCTGTCGAAATGACAAAGGAACGCAGCGGTAACCAAGTGTACTGCGTTGTAAGCGATTGCTACGGCAACAAGGTGACCAGCGATACAGCGACCATCAGCATGTATGTTGAGCCCGAACCCGAACCCACTCCCTTGGAGATCACCTCTCAGCCTCGCAACGTTTGTGTGCCCGCTGGCAGCAGTGCCACGGTCTCCGTCAGCGCTAACGGCGATGGCCTCCGGTACATCTGGTACGTAATGCCTATTGATTCCGGCAGCTTCAAGAAGTCTTCCATTGAAGGTAGAGTTTACTCTGTTGAGATGAACGCAAACCGCAATGGCAATATGGTGTACTGCGTGGTGCAGGATCAATACGGCAACGAAGTAACGTCCAATACTGTTACCATCTCCATGGAGTAAGAACCCAAAAACGACCTGAGCCCTGCGCCCATCAAGGCGCAGGGCTTTATCGTGTGCCACACACCGGTAAATGCATCTTTTTCTTGACAATCCGTGCCTTTCGTACTACTCTTAATGCATATCCCCCTAAGAAAAGGAGTTTACTATGGAACGCTTGTATATCAATCAGATCAAGGATCATCTGGATACCGAGATCAAGCTGCAGGGCTTTGTGGAAAACTTCCGCAACGGCAAGGCCATGGCATTTATCGTATTGAAGGATATCACCGGCAAGGTGCAGATCACCATTGAAAAAGAAAAGCACCCCGAATTGGAGGATGTGCTGGCACAGATCACGCCCGACTCCGTTATTACCGTGCTAGGCACCGCCGTTGCCAGCGAATATGTAAAGATGGGCGGCATGGAAGTGTTCCCCACCGAGATCGTGCTGGAATCTGCTGCCGATGCGCTGCCCATTATCCGTGAGGGCATCCCGGCCACCAAGAAGAAGGCAGCTGTAGAACGTTCCGCTATCGATTCCCGCTTGGATTACCGCTGGATCGACCTGCGCACCGAGCGCAACCAGCTCATCTTTAAGGCGCAGACCGTGCTGGCCAAGGCCATGCGCGATTTCTTGCTGGAACGCAACTTCCTCGAGATCCACACCCCCAAGCTGATCGGCGCTGCCAGCGAAAGCGGCTCCGATGTATTTGCCGTTAAGTATTTCGATACCACCGCCTATCTGGCACAGAGCCCCCAGTTCTATAAGCAGATGGCTATGGCCTCCGGCTTTGAGCGCATTTTCGAAGTGGGTCCGGTATTCCGTGCTGAGAAGAGCTACACCAGCAAGCACACCACCGACTTTACTGGCTTCGATCTTGAGTTCAGCTACATCACCTCCTTCCGCGATGTAATGAAGATGGAAGAGGAACTGCTGGCTTACGCTCTGGGCAAGGTAAAGGAAGAGCTGGGCGATGAGATCTTGGAACAGTTTGGTCAGGAAGTGATCGTGCCCACCACGCCCTTCCCCACCATTACCCTCAAGGAACTGTACGCCAATCTGGAAGCTGAGTTTGGCTACACCGTAGACGAAGCAGAAAAGAACGACCTGACCACCGAAGCAGAGCGTCTCAGCTACGATTGGGTAAAGAAGCACTATGGTCATGAGTTCCTCTTTGTTACCGATTTTGGTGCCGAAAAGCGCGCTTTCTACCACATGCGCGATGAAAACGGCGTGCCTCAGGGCTACGACCTTATCTGGCGCGGCGTAGAGATCACCACCGGCGCACAGCGTGAGCATCGCTACGAGGTGCTGAAGCAGCAGGCTGAGGAGAAGGGTCTGGCTGAGGACGTAAAGTTCTATCTGGAGTTCTTCCGCTATGGCTGCCCGCCCCACGGCGGTTTCGGTCTGGGCATCGACCGCTTGACCATGCTGCTGGCTGGCTTGCACATCAACGAGGCCATGTTCCTCTTCCGCAGCCCCAAGCGCCTCACTCCGTAAAACAACATATCCGCATATAGTCATTCGCCCCGCCGCCTCTTTTTGAAGCGGTGGGGTTTTTGCGATTTGTAGAATACAACTGTCTTGTATAAATGAAATAGGGGTGTTATAATACGCAAAACACCCAAAGAAACGGAGACATCGTATGAATATTCAACTGAACCAGCTGGGTTATTCGCCCGATGGGAAGAAAAGAGCAGTGCTTCGGGGCAACCTGAGCGATCAGCTGCTGGTAAAAAACCAAGCAGGCGAAACCGTGCTGACGATCCCGCTCTCTCAGGAGCGCACGGAACTATGGGGCGATTCTGTGGTGGAAGCCGATTTTTCCCTGCTGAAAACACCGGGCACCTATACCCTCCATTGCGGCGAGGAAAGCTCCTATCCCTTTGCGATCAGCCAGAACCCTTACAATGCTTGCCTGACCGCTTTGGTGGATATGCTCTATTACCAGCGCTGCGGCTGCGACCTGAAGCCGGAGACCGGCTGCTTTGCCCACCCGGCTTGTCATACCGGTCTGGCTCGGGTCTACGGCACGGAGGAGAGGGTGGAGGTATCCGGCGGCTGGCATGATGCAGGCGATTATGGGCGGTATATCGTACCTGCCGCCAAAACGGTAGCCGACCTGATGCTGGCGTGGCAATGGAATCAGAATGCCTTTACGCCCGGCTTGACCGATCTGGTGCAGGAGACCCGCTGGGAGCTGGAATGGATGCTGAAAATGCAGCGTGCAGACGGCGGCGTATACCACAAGGTCAGCTGTGCAAGCTTCTGCGGTATGATCATGCCCCATCTGGAAACCGAAGAACTGATCCTGAGCCCAGTATCCACCACCGCCACGGGCGATTTTGCAGCCGTTATGGCCATGGGCTGCCGTTTTTATCAGTCGGTGGATGCCGCCTTTGCGCAGCGAATGAAGGAAGCCGCTGTGCGTGCATGGGATTTTCTGAGCCGGCAGGGCCCCATCCTTTTCCGCAACCCGGAAGGGATCCGCACCGGCGGTTATGGCGACGGCAGCGATGCGGACGAACGCCTTTGGGCTGCGGTAGAATTGGCGCTCACGTTGAAAGACGAAAGCTACCTTTCTCAGGTGGAGAGCTTGCTGGCAGAGATGGATCGCCAGACAGCGCCGCTTGGCTGGGGAGACATGCGGGGCTATGCCGCCATTGAAGGGCTGCAGCTGCCCGGTCATCTTGCGGAGAAATGCCGCGCGTGGGTGCTTGCAGAAGCAGAAGCACGCTACTGCCGCATGAATGCCTACGGTATTACCATGACCGAGCACCTGCCCTGGGGCAGCAATATGAATGTATCCAACCACGGCATGATGTTCTACATGGCGTATCAGCTGACCAAGGATGAAAAATACCTGCTGGCAGCGCAAAAGCAGCTGGATTATCTGCTGGGGGTCAATCCGGTCAGCTACTGCTATGTATCCGGTTTTGGTGCGCAGCCCATGTGCCGTCCCCATCACAGACCCAGCGTGGCCCAGGGCGTATGCCAGCCCGGCATGCTCTCCGGCGGCCCTTGCGATGGCTTGGCAGATGCTTGCGCCAAGCAACGCTTGCAAGGTCAGCCTGCGGGCAAATGTTTTGTAGATGAACATGGCAGCTATTCCACCAACGAGATCTGCATCTATTGGAATTCGCCCCTGATCGCTCTGATGGCAGCGCTGATGTGATCTTGGTTGCGTCCGTAGCGGCCAGTAGCATTGTATATGGCAAACGCACTGACATCTCATGCCGGTGCGTTTGCCTCAGACTGTAGAGAAATCCCGGGTGGAGTCGGAGGGTCGCAACCCTCCGACTGTGATCCGAAACCAGCGGCGTGTATTGCGGCCCAAATCCGATTACATCGGCTTTGGGCTTCGGCGCTGCGGAGCCTTTCAGGCTGTCCTCACGCCTCGGTTCGTTT
>JAZSRK010000116.1:0-41060 GCA_045538465.1 Candidatus Limiplasma sp.
AAACGAACCGAGGCGTGAGGACAGCCTGAAAGGCTCCGCAGCGCCGAAGCCCAAAGCCGATGTAATCGGATTTGGGCCGCAATACACGCCGCTGGTTTCGGATCACAGTCGGAGGGTTGCGACCCTCCGACTCCACCCGGGGTTTTTCGACAGTCTAAACAACGCCCTTGCCGCATCGCAGCAAGGGCGTTGTTGTTTTTATACGCTTACCCCTGCGCCTTGGTATCGTTCAGTTCCTTCACCATCTTTACAGCCTCTTCAAAGCTGAAGGTGCCCAGGTTTTCACCGGCACGGTTGCGGATGGTAACAGTCTTGTTCACGGCCTCACGGTCCCCCAGCACGAACATGAAGGGGATCTTGTTCATCTGAGCCTCGCGCACCTTAAAGCCGATCTTCTCGTTGCGCAGGTCTACTTCGGGACGCAGGCCGGCATTCTCCAGCATGTCTGCCACTTCATTGGCGGCATCGTCGCTGCGGGAGGTGATGGTCATTACCTTCACCTGCACAGGAGCCAGCCAAGTGGGGAAGGCGCCGCCGAAGTGCTCGGTCAGGATGCCGATGAAGCGCTCGATGGAGCCGAACACCACACGGTGGATCATAACGGGGCGATGCTTCTCGCCGTCTGCGCCGGTGTAGGTCAGGTCGAAGCGCTCAGGCAGGTTCATATCCAGCTGGATGGTACCGCACTGCCAAGTACGGCCCAGGCAGTCGGTCAGGTGGAAGTCGATCTTGGGGCCGTAGAAAGCGCCGTCGCCTTCGTTGACCACGTAATCAACGCCCAGATCATCCAGAGCGCCCTGCAGGCCGTTGGTAGCCAGCTCCCACATCTCATCGGTGCCGATGGAATTCTCGGGGCGGGTGCTGAGTTCCACATGATATTCGAAGCCAAAGCGGCTGTACACTTCGTCGATCAGGTTGTATACGCCTTTGATCTCATCGCGGATCTGTTCAGGGGTCATGAAGATATGCGCATCGTCCTGCGTGAAGCAGCGCACACGCATCAGGCCGTGCAGGGTGCCGCTCTTCTCGTGGCGGTGCACCAGACCAAGCTCGCCGGAGCGGATGGGCAGGTCACGGTAGCTCCACAGCTTGCGCATGTAGACCAGCATGCCACCGGGGCAGTTCATGGGCTTGATGGCGAAATCGGTCTCATCGATCTGGGTGGTGTACATGTTCTCTTTGTAGTGATCCCAGTGACCGGAACGCTCCCACAGGCCGCGGTTGAGCATGATGGGGGTCTTGATCTCTTCGTAGCCAGCCTTGCGGTGGATCTGACGCCAGTAGTCCTCCAAAAGGTTCCGCAGCACCATTCCCTTGGGGTAGAAGAAGGGGAAGCCGGGGCCCTCATCCTTCATATCGAACAGATCCAGTTCACGGCCCAGCTTGCGGTGGTCGCGCTTCTTGGCTTCTTCGATGCGGTCCAAGTGCTCCTGCAGCTGATCCTTGGTGGGGAAAGCGGTGGCGTAGATACGGCAGAGCATCTTGTTGTGCTCGTCGCCGCGCCAGTAGGCACCGGCAGCGTGGGTCAGCTTGAAAGCCTTGATGTAGGAAAGATTGGGCAGGTGGGGGCCAACGCACAGGTCGGTGAAATCGCCCATTTCGTAGAAGGAGATCTCCTCGCCCTCGGGCAGATCCTGAATCAGCTCTACCTTATAGGGCTCTTCCTTCTCCTGGAAGTAAGCAATGGCGGCCTCCCGCTCCATCAGGTAGCGGCGGGGGCGGATGCTCTTCTTGGCGCAATGCACCATTTCTTTTTCGATCTTGGCCAGATCTTCGGGGGTGAAGGGGGTCTCCACGTCGAAGTCGTAGTAGAAGCCGTCAGCGATGGCGGGGCCGATGGCGACCTTTACGTTGGGGTACAGGTGCTTCACGGCCATAGCCATCAGGTGGCTGGCGGAGTGGAAAAACACCTTTCGGCCTTCGGGGTCTTCAAAGGTGACGGGGGTAACGGTCTGAGCCTTGGCAACGGGAGCAAACAGATCCTGCATGCTGCCGTCCTCCAGCTTGACTGCCAGATACTTTTTCAGATCATCCGGGAAGTTGGCTTTGATCAGATCGCCGACGGAAGAATTCTCGGCTACTTCGTAGGCCTGACCAAACATTTTCAGTTCCATGGGGCAAGTCTCCTTTCTGTTATCGGGGATAGAAAAACGCCCATCCCCACATGGTTCATGCGGGGACGGGCGATGATGTTCATTCGCTCGCGGTTCCACCCTGCTTGAAAGCAAGCTGCTTCCACTCATTGCGGCGCTGTATCGCTCGCCATGCGTCCTTGTCGGCGGGTGGTATCCTGCTGGGGCGGCATCCGCTGCTTTCAGCCGGTGACAGCGGTCTCTGCATATGCCGGGATGCCAGTGGCGTATCCCACGTCATTCTCGGATGGTGTGATGATAGCATGCAAATGTGGGGTTGTCAAGGGCAAACCGCTCATCTTGACGAATCCCCCACCATCGGCTATAATAAACCGTACCTGTTTTTAGGTAGAAGGAGTATGATCCGCCCAATGGACGGCGACAGTTGTTATCAACGTGTCACGAAGCAAATGGTAACTGCATACAGGGCATATCCGGATGCATGCGCATAACGGGTATGCCTTTTTGTGTCCAAATTTCCCCTGTGCCAAACAAAAGGAGCTATGAAACAAAATGTTGGTCGAGAATCTTCCTTATTTATTGATCATGTTGCTGTGTCTGGTGCTCAGCTGGTTTTTCTCTGCCAGCGAAGTGGCCTATGAGCAGCTGAATAAAAACCGCATGCGCCTGTTGGCAGAAAAAGGCGGGCGCCGTGCAGGCATGGCGCTTAAGCTGGCCGACGATGAGGACAAACTGTCCACCATCATCCTGATCGGCGATACCGCTGCCGATGTTACCCTGACGGCGCTGGCCGTCTTGGTGCTGATGCGCCTTTACCAGAGCGGCCTTGCTGTGCTGTGGGCCATTCTTGGCTGCGGACTTTTGATCCTGCTGGTGGGCGAGGTGATCCCCAAGCACATCGCCGATGCCCGCCCGGAGCGCACCGCCCTTGTGACCGCACCATTCCTCAAGGCTTTTTCCATTGTGCTCTCCCCCGTTTGTGGGCTGCTTTCGCTTTTGAAAAAGCTGCTGGATAAACTCTTTAAGCCCGAAGATGAAGATAAGATGTCTCAGGAGGAACTGCTGCTCTTGGTGGATGAAGCCCAGCAAGAAGGCGGCATCGACGAAGACGAAGGCGATCTTTTGAAAAACGTGATCGAGTTTACCGATCTTCGTGCTGAGGAGATCCTCACCCACCGGGTGGATCTGGAAGGCGTGGATATCGAAACCAGCAAAGAAGCCATCGCACAGGTCTTTACCCAGAGCCAGTACTCCCGCTTGCTGGTGTACGAGGAAAGCATGGATAACATCATCGGCGTTATCCACCAAAAGGACTTTTACATGAACGAAGGCATCACCCGTAAGGAGATCCGGGAGATCATGACCCAGCCCTTGTTCATCCAGCCCAGCATTAAGATCAGCGATCTGCTTAAGCTGTTGCAAACCCAGAAATCCCACATTGCTGTAGTGCTGGACGAGTACGGCGGCACCCAAGGCATCGTTACCATGGAGGATATATTGGAAGAGCTGGTGGGCGAGATCTGGGATGAACACGACGAAGTGGTAGAGGACTTTAAACAGGAAGGCGAAGGCAGCTGGGTCTGCGACTGTTCTGCCAAGCTGGATGATTTTTGCGAGTTTTTCGGCATAGAGCTGGATGCCGCCAGCGTATCGCTGGGCGGCTGGGTAATGGAGCAGCTGGGCAAGATCGCTCAGGTGGGCGACCAGTTTACCTTCGGCGATATGACCATTACCGTTACCGAAACCGACCATCCCCGTGTAA
Organism: Candidatus Limiplasma sp.; assembly: GCA_045538465.1. Classification (GTDB taxonomy): domain Bacteria; phylum Bacillota; class Clostridia; order Christensenellales; family Aristaeellaceae; genus Limiplasma. Next base: position 3,856 of record JAZSRK010000116.1, read on the forward strand.
ACCAGATCCGGGTGGTGCGGCCAGTTGGTGCCAGACCCACCGAAGCCTAAAGAGATCGTAAAGAAAGGTTTTTATTGACCATGTCCCATTTTCTAGAGGAGATCTTTCGTCCCAATACGCCGCAGGAGCAGGATGCCATTGCCCGCCATACATTGCGGCGCGCCATCATCCGTTTAGGCACGCTTGCGGTCATCGTGGTCATTCTGGGCATTGTTGCCCTTTCCAAAACCATGACCTATGCCCCCTATCGGGGCACATGGGTGCTGGTCGAAGATCACGCCGACGGTTTTCACAAATCCGATCAGTACTTGGAGATCAAAAGCGCGGAGGTATGGCGCAGCGGCAAACGGATCGGCAGCATGCGTTACTCCAGCGATAAACCATACCTTACCGCGCCCAACAGAAATTACAGCTGGTACCTGAGCGTAGACGGCGAGACCCTGACCGTCGAGTACACCATCCCAGCCAGCACGGCCGTCTATATGTCCTTCCCCGGGCAGCTTTACACGCCGCCCTCCCCTATGCCGGACCATCACCAAGTGGATACCTACGTACGCATTTCCACCGAATACGATTTAACGCAAGAGGAGCGGGACGAGCTGTACTAAACTTGCAATTTTACCCAGCAAAACTTGCAAAATCACCGCTGTAAGACCGGTTTTTCACTGCATTTATGCATGTTTCGGCACAGGCAGATACAAAATAAATACAATAAGAGCAAAATAAATACAAGTTTATTGTTGACATTCAACAGTTTACGTTCTAATATCAATCTACTATGTCTTCTGCTATAATCATGCGTATGTTCGGTACGCGGATGCTGGAAGCGCAATCCGGAAGGGAAGGTGTCCATGAACGCACAATTTTTGCTGTACACACTCAAGAGATTGGGTATGGCCATACTAACGATCTTTCTGGTCATCGCTATTACATTCTTTGTAATGCACGCGATCCCAGCCAGCCCGTTCAGCTCGGAAAAGGCTCGCTCGGATGAGACCATCGCTGCTCTGGAAGCCAAATACGGTTTTGACAAACCGGTTCCCGTGCAGTTCCTCAATTATCTGAAAAATATTCTCAGGGGCGACTTCGGTCTATCTACCAAGTGGATCGGTTCCACGGTAAGCGAGCTGATCGTTGGCGGTTTGAGCTATTCGGTACAGCTGGGCTTAACGGCAGCCAGCATCGCCATTGTGCTGGGCGTGCTGCTCGGTGCCATTGCTGCGCTGAACAGAGGCAAGTTTTTGGATAAGATCATTCAGGTCGTTACGACTGCGCTGGTCAGCATGCCAAACTTTGTTATCGCAACGCTCTTGCTCATCATCTTCGCCCTTAAGCTGAAGTGGGCGCCCACCCTGGCCACGCAGGAAGGCGGTATGCTGCTGCCCTCGCTGTCTCTGGCGCTGTATCCCATGTCCTACATCACGCGTCTGGAGCGCTCTGCCATGCTGGATGTGCTCGGTCAGGATTATATCCGCACGGCACGCGCAAAGGGTCTGGCCAACAGCAAGGTCATTTTCAAGCATGCGCTCAAGAATGCGTTGGGCCCGGTCATCACCTATGCAGGCCCTATGATGGCGTACATTCTGACTGGTTCCATGGTCGTGGAGAACATTTTCTCCGTGCCTGGTCTGGGCCGTCTGTTTGTCAACAGCATGCTGCGCACCGATTATATGATGATCATGGGCGTTACCATCGTGCTGGCAGTGGCCATCATTGTAATGAACTTCTTGGCGGACGTGCTTTACAAGGTGATGGATCCGCGTATCAACCTGTCCTGATGAGGTGAAACCGATGGAAAATACAGAAATCAAAAAGAACATTCTCTCCTTCCAGATCGACCCCAAACGCTTTGAGGCAGCGACGGATGAAGAGAAGGCTCAGCATCTTACACAGCGCGAATCCGTTTCCTTCTTTAAAGATGCTATGCGCAGACTCGTGCGCAACAAGATGGCAATGGTATGCTTGGCGGTGCTCATACTGATCACATTGATCGCCATCATCGTTCCTTACTTCTACCCCTATTCCTACACGCAGCAGGATGTAAGTGCCAAGCATCTGAGTCCCTTTGAGTACTCCAGAAAAGAACAGGCCCGCATCGCCCGCGGCGATGAAGTGTTCCCCCACATTATGGGTACCGACAATCTGGGGCGCGATTACTGCATCCGCGTGATCTACGGCACCCGCATTTCCCTGCTGGTCGGCTTTGTATCCGCGTTGATCGTTGTGTTGATCGGCATCATTTACGGCTCGATATCCGGCTATTTCGGCGGAAAAGTAGACTTGATCATGATGCGTATCGTTGATATCATCTATTCTCTGCCGGATGTGCTGATCGTTATTCTTCTTTCGGTCGCCATCAAAGATTTTATCAGCCAGTCCAAGAACGATCTCATCATCCGTTTGGGACCGGGCATGATCTCTATCTTTATCGTATTCGGTCTGCTGTACTGGGTCAGCATGGCGCGTCAGGTGCGCGGTCAGGTGTTGTCCATCAAGGAGCAGGAATACGTGCTGGCTGCTCGCGCCAGCGGTGCAAGCGCAGCCCACATCATCCGCAAGCACATGATCCCCAACTGTGTCTCTGTTATCATCATTACGGCTGCTATGCAGATCCCCAGCGCCATCTTTACCGAAAGTTTCCTTTCTTTCGTTGGTATGGGTGTCAGCATGCCTATGCCCTCTCTGGGCAGCTTGGCCAGCGATGCTCGCAGCGGTCTCATCTCCTATCCTTATCTGCTCATGTTCCCTGCGGGCGCCATTTTCCTCATCGTGCTTTCCTTCAACCTGCTGGGCAATGGTCTGCGCGATGCATTCGACCCCAAACTTCGTTCGTAAAGGAGGATGTATTCAATGGCAATGCTTGAAGTACGCGATCTGCAAACATCCTTTTTTACCCCTGCGGGCGAGGTAAAGGCCGTCAACGGTGTATCCTTCAGCCTTGACCACGGCAAAGTGCTGGGCATCGTTGGCGAATCCGGCTCTGGTAAGAGCGTTACCGCCTATTCTATTCTGCAGATCCTTACGCACCCCGGCCGCATCGTAAGCGGCAGCATCAAGTTTAACAGTCAGGAACTGGTCGGTTCCGGCGAAACCACGATGCGCTCCATTCGCGGCAACAAGATCTCCATCATCTTTCAGGACCCCATGACTTCGCTCAACCCGGTATACACCATCGGCAACCAGCTGCGGGAGACCATCCGTCTGCATACCGACCGCAACGCCGAACAGGCACAGGCCCGTGCCATCGAGATGCTGCAACTGGTCGGCATCAACGAGCCTGAAAAGCGCCTGAAGCAGTATCCCTACGAGCTTTCCGGCGGTATGCGTCAGCGCGTGATGATCGCTATGGCGCTGGCTTGCGAGCCTGATATTCTGATCGCCGACGAACCCACCACCGCTCTGGATGTTACCATTCAGGCACAGATCTTGGAACTGATGCAGGATCTGCAAAAGAAGATGGGTATGGCCATCATCATGATCACGCACGATCTGGGCGTTATCGCCAGCATGTGCGACGAAGTGATCGTTATGTACGCCGGCAGCGTGTGCGAACGCGGCACTGCCGATAACATCTTCTATCGCCCTCGTCACGAATACACCAAGGGCCTCATCCGCTCCATTCCCAACATCGATCTGGATGACAAGGTACGTCTGGTGCCCATCGAAGGCACGCCCATCGACCTTTTGAAAATGCCTCCCGGATGTCCCTTTGCACCTCGCTGCGACCGTGCAATGAAGATCTGCTTGGAGCAGCGTGCACCGGAAGTATGGGTCGGAGAGGATCACTTGGCCTCTTGCTGGATGAATTTCAAAGACGGTCAGGAAAACAACGTGATCCATTACAACGAGGACGGCAGCATTCGCATCATCGATTTAGACGGGGGTGAACAGGCATGAGTGAAAATAAAACACTTGTTGAGGTAAAGAACCTCAAACAGTATTTTCCTGTTACCACCGGCTTTTTGAAAACCACGCCCCTCAAGGCTGTGGATGACGTGAGCTTTACCATTGAAAAAGGTGAAACGCTGGGCTTGGTAGGCGAATCCGGCTGCGGAAAAACCACCGTAGGCCGCAGCCTGCTCAACCTCTACAAACCCACCTCCGGCGAAGTATGGTTCGACGGAAGCCTCGTAAACAAGCAAAGCTTGCGCGAGTTTCGTCGCCGTGCTCAGATGGTGTTTCAGGATCCCTATTCTTCGCTGAACCCCCGCATGACGGTCGGCGATATCGTGGCAGAACCCATCGATATCCATAAGCTTTGCAAAACCAAAAAGGAACGCCACGAACGGGTACAGGAGCTGCTCCGGATCGTTGGTATTTCCGGCGAGCAATCCACCCGCTATGCCCACGAGTTTTCGGGCGGTCAGCGTCAGCGTATCGGCATCGCCCGCGCGTTGGCTTCCAACCCCGAGTTTATCGTATGCGACGAGCCTGTATCTGCACTGGATGTATCCATTCAGGCACAGGTCATCAACATGCTGGAAGATCTGCAGCAGGAGATGGGGCTGAGCTATCTGTTCATCGCTCACGACCTGAGCGTGGTCAAGCACATTTCCAACCGTATTGCGGTCATGTATCTGGGCAAGATCGTAGAAATGGCCGAATCCAACGAGCTGCACCATCATGCCCAGCACCCCTATACGGTCAGCTTGCTCTCTGCCGTGCCCATGCCCGACCCCAAGCGTGCAAGAGAAGCCAAGCGCATCGTTCTGCAAGGCGACGTGCCCAGCCCGCTTAAGCTGACATCCGGCTGCTCCTTCCGCACCCGCTGCCGCTTTGCTACCGAAAAGTGCGCGCAAGAATGCCCGGCTATGCGCGAAGTAGCCCCCGGCCACTTCGTTGCCTGCCACAACGTGTAAAATTGTTTCGCCTGTATAAAAAAGGCGTTGCAATAAATAAAAATCAGGAGGAAAAGAACATGAAAAAGGTACTTGCTCTGGTACTGGCTCTGATGATGCTGTTCTCCATGGCTTCTGTGGCTGCAGCAGATGGCGAGATCGTCAACATGATGCTTGGCGGCGGTACCCCCGAAACTATGGACCCGGCTCTGAACTCCGCTTCTACCGGCTCCAACACCATCCGTCTGGCTCATGCCGGTCTGATGGGCACTCAGATCATTGATGGCGTTCCCACGGCTGCCCCCGAATTGGCCGAGAGCTACGAAATCTCCCCGGATGGTCTGGTTTACACCTTCGTACTTCGCGAGAACCTGAAGTGGAGCGATGGCTCCGACTTCTTCGCCAGCGACATCGTGAAGAGCTGGAACCGCACTGCCGATCCCGCTCTGGGCGCTGACTACGGCTTCCTGTTCGACTACATCGCCCGCAACGAAGACGGCACCCTGAACGTGGTTGCTGACGACGCTGCCCGCACCCTGGTCGTTACCCTGGTCAACCCCTGCGCTTACTTCCTGGAGCTGGCTGGCTTCCCGCCCTTCTACCCCGTGAAGGTAGAACTGGCTGACGCTGAAGGCGCTTGGGCCACCGATCCTGCCAAGTACATCGGCATGGGTCCCTTCAAGATGGTCGAGTTCAAGGTTGACGACGTTGCTCGCTTCGAGAAGAACGAGTACTACTGGAACGCCGCCAACGTGAAGCTGGGCGGCGTGAACGCTTACCTGGCCGAAGACTCCATCGCTATTCTGGCTGCTTACGAATCCGGCGAAGTGTCCTTCATCGAGAGCATGGACCCCGCTGAGTTCGAGCGTCTGAATGCCACCTATCCCGGCGAGCTCGTTATGGGCGAACAGCTGGGCACCTACTACATCCTGTTCAACGTGCACAAGGATCTGAGCCCCGAAGGCAAGACCCTGACCGTGCAGGAGCAGTCCAGAGCCCGTTATGCCCTCGGTCTGATGATCAACCGTCAGGACGAAGTGGACTACGTGACCATGGGCGGCGAAATTCCCGCTACCGGTTTCTATCCTGTGAAGCTGGCTGACGGTCTGAACACCGACGTGCGTTCTGCTGAAGGCTACACCACTTGGTATGCCGGCACCGCTTCCTACACTCAGTCTGACGTGTACACCGATGACATGATCGAAGGCATCAAGATCCTGCAGGAGCTGGGCTACAGCTACACCGGCAGCATCGAAGAAGGCAACATCATGTTCACCGACGTGCCCGCCTTCGAGTTCTCCTTCAACACCAACGCCACCAACAGCGCTATCGTGCAGTATGTGCAGGAGTGCTGGAACAGCGTTGGCATCACCGCTGTTATCAACACCGAAGCTTGGGCCACCCTGCAGATCAAGCTGGGCGAAGGCGATGCTGAAGCTTCCCGTATGGGTTGGGTTGCCGACTTCAACGACTGCGTGAACTTCCTCGAGATCTTCATCAGCGCTTCCGGCAACAACTATCCCCGTCTGGGCCAGGATGTTGGTACCTACACCCGTTACACCGAGACCACCAAGGATGCTGGTCTGGGCGCTTACTGGGGCCTGGAAGGCAACCAGACTTGGGCCGAGGCTTACGACGCCGTTGTTGATCAGATCAAGGCTGAGACCGATCCCGCCAAGCGTGCTGAGCTGTGCGCTCACGCTGAGCAGGTTCTGATGGCCACCGGCGCTGTTGCTCCTCTGCACTACTACGTCAACCCCTACATGGTGAAGCCCAACATCGAGAATCTCTTTGTTCTGCCCACCGGTGACGTGGTTTGGAACTACGCCTACATCAAGTAATTCTTTCAAGAATTGCAACTTCCATTTGGAGGGTACCCGAGCGATCGGGTACCCTCCTTTTTTATTTTTCACCACATTTTTTTGTTGACAAAGCCGCAGTCCTGTGGTTTAATAGCAACAATTATTCCGAAAGGAGGGGCACCCATGAAGGCTTTTGCTTTTGCTACTGTCTATAACGTACAGCGTGCGGTCGTCAATTATTGGCGATCAAGCAGGCTTTCATTGCGGTACCCAACTTTGGGGTAGACTCTCCGTATCAACGGAGAAAAAGCAGTGCAGGCTTGCTTCTTTCGCATAGCCTGCACTGCTTTTTTATTTTTCCACCGGAGAAGCCGGTCATTTATGAAGGGAGGCAGAACCATGGAGATCAAAGATCATCTGCAACTGTACTACGAGACACACGACGAGGACGCACGCCTCATCAGCCGCAGCGGTCAGCTGGAATACCTGACCACCATGCGCTACATTCAGCGCTATCTGAAGCCGGGTATGCGCATACTGGAGATCGGTGCAGCTACGGGGCGCTACAGCCATGCATTGGCACGGATGGGCTATCAGGTGGATGCACTGGAGTTGCTCGAGCACAACATTGAGATCTTCAAGCAGAACACCCAGCCCGGCGAAAACATCACCATACAGCAGGGCAACGCCATCGACTTGTCATCTTTCCCTGATGATACCTACGATATCACCTTGCTGCTGGGGCCGATGTATCACTTATTCACTCAAGAGGATCAACACAAAGCCCTCTCGGAGGCTCTGAGGGTCACCAAGCCCGGCGGGTTGCTCTACACCGCCTATTGCAACAACGAAGCCACCATCTACAATTTCTGCTTCATGCGAGGCTACCTGATGGATCCTCACTTCTTCCCCTTGATCGACAAAGAGACCTTCAAATGCAGCTCAAATCCCGAAGATCGCTTTGCGCTGCATCGCCCCGAAGAGATCGATGCGCTGATGGCAGACTTGCCCGCACAGCGCCTGCACTTCATTGGTACTGATATGATGACCAACTACATCAAGGATACCGTGGAAACCATGAGCGATGAGTTGTACGAATACTATCTGAAATATCATTTCCTTGTGTGTGAACGTCCGGATATGATCGGTATTACCAACCATTATTTGGACATTCAAAGGAAAAGCTGATGCATTGCTTATCGTTTTTGCTTATGGGCTTTGCAACAATTCACATTGTACAAAGTACAGATCTACACAGCATGGAAGCAAGCACGAGCTCTTCTCACCGATCCATGCAAAAACGAAACGCCTTACAAAGAATAACATTCAAAAAAACGTAACAGTTTTACAAAAGCAGCCGGACAAAAGTTTTTCCGGCTGTTTTTGTATGAAAACGCTTCATTTCTGCAGATGACAAAATGCTGCTTCTTTGCTATAATAACGTTAAATAAAACCGCCAAATGAAATCTGCCTCATCAAAGCAATTTTCCCTTTTGTTCTTAGCTTTGAATGAGATCTCACCAATGAGCATTTTTTTCTTTGGTCGTTTTACATCATAGTAGGAAAGCGCTTACAGTAATTTTTCTCTTCTTCTCAAACACCAAACCCCTTATAATACAACACTTTTCTGTTAATGATGTGCAAAAAGCGTCGCAGAAAAGGTCGAAAATGTACATAAAGGAATTGATTTTGGTCATGTACGAGACGAGGAAACCCATGTACAATACTGGTGTAAGTCTTACCAAATAGCACTGTTTTTTCGATGCAGTTCTCCCACAGATGGCTGCATATGCAAAAAGCAAGTAATGATAAGTTTTCAGGAGGGTGCACCTATGGATCGCCAAATCACCTTCCGGCAATACAGAGGCATGGATCTTTTCTTTTTCACCGCCGCGCTGTGCCTTTGTGAAACGCTGATCACGCTGGCTTCCACCCGTTGGTTTCCCGGTGAACCCTACACGTTATCGCTTACATCTGCTGTAACTGCCATTGTGATGGTTCGCTGGGGTGCATTTGCCGCCATTCCTGCTGTGTTGGGTTCGTTGGTGTTTTGCATCGTCTCTCACGCAACGCCTGCGCAGTACCTCATCTATGGTATTGGCAGTTTGGCCGCCTTAGCCATGCTGCCAATGGTTGCCAAATGTGGCTGGCGTAAGCTGCACGAAAATGCGCTGCTGGCCATGGTCTACGCCGCGCTGACCACACTATCGATGCAGCTTGGTCGTTTTTTGATCGCATGGCTGCTGGGCAGCCCCGCCGCCATTTGCGCTGGCTTTATCACCACAGACGTTCTTTCCATGCTCTTCGCTGTTCTTCTGGTATGGATCAGCCGGAGACTTGATGGCATTCTGGAAAACCAGAAGGATTACCTGAAACGAATTCAGGAAGAAAAAGAAACCGAGGCAAGGAGGATGACCCCATGAGAGCGACAGCAGCAGACTTTCTTGTCTACGACGAAGCGGCTGGCGTATATCGCGAAGATCCCGAACAAGCCGTGCGCGATGATGTTGAGAAACATAGTTGGAAGCATATTGGTCTGACTATACTCAAAGACTGGCGCTTATACCTGATGCTGGTGCCTATGCTGCTGGTATTTGTTCTGTGGCGCTACCTGCCCATGTACGAGCTGCTTGGCTGCTTTAAGGTGCCAGACGAGGTGCTGCCGGTAGCAGACCAGTATTTTTCGGGCTTTTCCTACTTTAAGAGCCTGTTGTTCGGTACGGATGCGCCCGACTTCTGGCGTGCGCTGCGCAACACTTTCCTGCTGAGCTTCTACGGTCTGTGCTTCGGCTTCCCGATGCCCATTCTGCTGGCGCTGTTCTTTAACGAGATCCGCTCCAACTTGGTGCGCAGCACTTGTCAGGTGCTCACCTACCTGCCCAAGTTTATGTCCACCGTTGTTATGACATCCCTTGTGACCATGCTGGTAAAGCAGGGTGCCATTACCTCCGGTTACGGCATCGTCAGTCAGGCGCTGCAATCGCTGGGGCTCATCAGCGAGGAGGTAGCCAAGGCCGGTCTCCTCAACAACCCGGACTACTTCCGTGCCATCTACCAGATCTCCGGTATCTGGGAAGGCGCAGGCTACGATAGCATCGTTTACTTTGCCGCTATTATCGCCATCTCCCCCACCAGCTACGAAGCCGCCCAGATCGACGGCGCAGGCAAACTATCCCAGATGCGCTATGTGGTGCTGCCCGGCATCCTGTCCACGGTGGTCATCATGCTCATCACCCGTATCGGTGCACTGCTGAACATTGGCTACGAAAAGGTGCTGTTGCTCTACAACCCCACCACCTATGTAACTGCCGATGTGGTATCCACCTTTGCACAGCGAAAGGGCATTGCCGGTGGTCAAAAGGGCCTGGCCTCCGCTGCCGAGATGATGAACAACGTCATCAGCATGCTGCTGGTCATCAGCGCCAACACCATTGCCCGCAAGGCATCCGATACATCGCTGTACTAATGGAGGGAAAGTAAGATGAAAAGAAAGCTTGAAACCTCCGAGCTGATCTTTAAATTTATCAGCTACACACTGTTGTGCGTGTTTGCACTGGCTTGCCTATACCCCTTTGTATATGCTGTTTCTGCCTCCATCAGCGGCGCCCATGCGGTGGACTATTGCGAAGTGGTGCTCTTTCCCAAGGATATCCAATTCCAAGCCTTTGCCAGAATGTTTAACGACAACATGTTCTGGAATTCCTACTCCAACACCCTGTTCCTTACCTTCTACGGCACCATCTGGGCGCTTGTGGTATCTCTGCTGGGCGCTTACGCCCTATCCAAAAAGCGGCTTTTGTTCCGCCGGTTCTTCAACTTCTTTCTGGTGTTTACCATGCTGTTCTCCGCAGGTCTGGTGCCCCAGTACCTGAACTACCTTGCCACCAAAGATGTTTTTAACTCTGTAGGCATTACCGATGATAAATGGCTGGTGGTCATTGCCATGGGCATGAATGCCATGAACATCATCCTTCTGCGCAACGCTTTCGAGGGCGTGCCCAGCGAGATCGAAGAAGCCGCCATTGTAGACGGCGCTACCGAGTTTCAGGTGCTTCGGCGGGTGTACATTCCCATGTGTAAATCCACCATTGCAACGGTCACCCTGTTCTTTGCCATTTCCCGTTGGAACGGCTACTTCTGGGCCCGCCAGATGATCTCCAACTCCAACGAACACCCGTTGCAGGTATTTATCCGCCTTCGTCTGGAGGAGTTTACCGACCCGGAGCAGATGGCCGGATGGAACGAGATCTACTCCGCCGATTCCGTCATCTACGCCTTGATCGTATGCTCCATCGTACCCATTCTGATCATCTACCCCTTCATACAAAAATACTTTGCCAAAGGCGTAAATGCCGGCGGCGTGAAGGAATGATCGGGATCCATCACTTCATCGTTTTCCGGATGGTGAATATCCGGTTAACAACATAAAACAGGAGGGAAATTTTTATGAAGCGTATCGTCTCTTTGCTGATGGTTCTGGCTATGCTCATGACCATGTTCATCAGCACCGCAGCAGCTGAAACTGCTGAGCTCACCTACGCCGAAGGCACCGTGCTACGCATGGCCACCGGCTACAACAATGCCAAGACTGGCTTGTTCATGAACGCTGACGTTGCTGGCGAGGGCGTCACCCTGGCCGACGGCGTCACCTACCTGACCGGCGACCTGAAGCCCACTTGGGTGGAGGTTGAAAAGGTTCTGGGCGTTAAGTTCGAGGACCACTATCAGGGCAACAGCGCTGCCAAGGAATTCGAGTTCTGGCAGGATCGTCTGGGCGAAGTCGATATGATCAGCGGCACCGCTGCCAAGCTGACCGAGTACGGCGAGAGCGGCAAGATCGTCAACATCGCTGACTACTTGCATCTGATGCCCAACTTCAACGCTTATCTGCAAGCCAACCCCATCGTGCGCCTGTCCATCACTGGTAACACCGATACCGGCGCCATCTACTTCTCCCCCTACTTCGACGGCGTAAACGACATCGAGCGTATGCCCCTCATGCGTGTGGACTGGGTGCAGAAGCTGCTGGACGGCGAAGGCGAGTTTACCGCTGATTCCTGCAACACCGTAGCTCCCGCTGTTTACACCCCCTACATGCCCACCGAAGGCAGCGTGACCGTAGACGTTGTTACTTTGGACGGCACTGGTGTTGAGCAGGTTACCAAGAACTACGATGCAGCTGGCAACATCGTTGCTAACATGAACGCTGCTGGCCCCATTGATGGCGTTACCGCTGTCAACATGCTGCGTAAATACATCGACGTGGCTTACGGCGGCTATTACGGCACTCAGCGCTCCAACCTGTTCATTGGTCAGAACGCAGCTTGGGATGCTGACGAACTGGTCGCTCTGCTGCGTTGCGTTACAGCCAACCCCCAGACTCTCAACGGCACCGATTCTGTGCAGGGTCTGTTCTCCCGTGAAGACAACAACAACCAGCGCCGCGTGGATATGTTCCGCTTTGCCGGTACCCTGTTCGGCGTGCGTGGTCTGGAATCCCGTCAGGATTACCTGTGGATCGACCAGGATGGCTTCCTTCGTGATGCCCGTCAGGAACCGGATGCCTACAACGCCATGGGCAAGATGAACGAAATGGTTCAGGAAGGCCTCATCTCCAAGGCTTTCGTGGATACCGCTGAGGAATCCACCGCTACCTATCTGGAGAACGACCTGGGCTTCATGCACTACGACTACAACCAGACCCAGACCGTGTACAACAAGACCAAGCTGCAGGATGGCGAAAAGTACATGGCCGTTATGGTTCCCGTTGCCAAGTGGTACGACGGCACCAACGAGGAAGGCGTGTTCATGCGCTTTACCGAGAGCTGGCGCTCTGTTAAGACCGATGGTTGGGGCATCTCCGTTGCCGGCGTTGAAGGCAACCCCGATAAGCTCCACGCTGCTCTGAAGCTGATCGACTACGCTTACAGCCCCGAAGGCCAGATCTTGATGAGCTACGGCCCCGATGCCTTCATCAAGACCAACGAGGATGGCTCTTACGTCACCTTCAACTTCAACGGCACCGAAATGCCCGTTATCGCCGATGCTACCTACGCTGAGCTGTGGGATAAGGCCTCCGGTAACTACACCAACTACGCCCGTCAGTTCCTGGGCTCCACCCTGTCCTTCGCCAAGAGCCAGGCTTTCGAGTACCAGTGCACTCACGAAGTTGGTAAGGAAGGCGCCGGTAAGATCTCCAACGCCATCGCTCTGGGCACCATCAAGCACCCCGAGCTGGCTGTTACCGAGAACCCCTGGTACACCTCCGTACCCACCGTTCTGCCCAACACCCAGAATGAGAACGAGACCCTCAAGAGCTACTCTGCTTTGAGCGAGAAGTTCAACTCTGCCAAGGATGGCGCCAACGCTTTCGTTGACATCATTGTAGGCGGCTTCTCCTTCGAAGGCATGTTCTCTGCTGAAGAAGCTGTTACTACCGTTTCCGAGACCATGGGCGGCGCTGACTACCTGTTCCTGAAGCAGGAAGCCTACGATCGTCTGCTGGTGTACTATAACGCTCAGTAACCTTTTTACCCATGACGGGGCTTCGGCCCCGTCATGGGCTCCTGCCAGTCCCTCCCCTATGGCAGAGGCTGACAGGAGCCCATGACGAACAGACCCGCCGCCCTTGCAACTATGCTGGCAGCGTTTTGGAGGTAAGCATGTATAAAAAGCAATTAACTTGGCAAAAGATCCTTTGCTTTGCAGCACTGGCAGCCTGCGGACTGGTATTTTTCTATTCGCTGGGTCTGTCTACAGACCTTTACGATGGGCTGTTTTATTCCCTGCCAGAGGAAGACAAGATCGATCAGGTAAAGATCGCAGGTTCGGAGATCTACTACCACATCCAGCCTTTCAACAAGCAGCTGCTCAATTATTCCATCGTGCTTATTCTGCTGGCTTGTTTGTTATTTATTACAAGCACGCATAGCCGCAGGCGCTACTACATCAGCAATGCTGTCTCCACCTTCGCTTTTGCCGCAGGCGGCACAGCACTGAGCCTATGGGCCCACCAAAAAATTGCGGCCTTTAAAGCACAGTTTTTGCAGATGGACTTTGATGCCTACCTGAAATACGCCACCCGCCGCAAGAAGGACTACATCGATTCCACCTTCTGGTTCGATGCCCACTATGTGGTGTTTGCCCTGATGCTGCTAGTTTGTCTGGCGTTGGTACTTAACTTCTTTTGGAAGCATTCCCTGATGCGTGCCGAAAAGAAGCTGATCGACCAAGGAAAGGGAGTGTCTGCATGATGCCCATCAGCCTGGAAGAAAAAAAACGCATCCAACTGGATCGGATGCGTTACACCAAAAATACCCTCTCCTCCAGCCTTGCCTATCTGGCCATTCTGTTTGATGTGCTATACTTTGTTAGCATCTTCGAGTCGGATGTTGGTAACTGGTACTATACTTGGTTGATCGGTATTTCGGTGGTATATAATCTGGTATTTATGCTGGTAGCCTTTCTTTGCTCCGAAGGCGTAAAGAACTACAAACTGGGCTATGGCTACCTGCTCGCCGGTCTTGGCATCGGTCAGATCATCCGCATCTTCATTTTGCCGATGATGGCCCATACAGCCATGACCAAGCGTAACGACCCCATCCTCAAGAAGGTCGTGGAAGTACCTGTTATGGAAAATACCCAATTTATCATGGTGATCGTTTTTCTGTGCCTGTCGGCGGCGTGCTGCCTGCTGGGCGGCGTGATCGCCGTTATTCGCAGCCGAAAGCTGGCTGCTTACAATGCTTCTCTCAGCGAGAAGGCTGCATAAAGGAGACGCCCTATGGCAAACATCAGCTTACAGCATCTCGATAAGATCTATGACAACAAGGTACAAGCCGTTTTTGACTTCAATCTGGAAGTGAAGGACGGCGAATTCATCGTACTGGTAGGCCCTTCCGGATGCGGCAAGTCTACCACACTGCGTATGATCGCCGGTCTGGAGGACATCAGTGCCGGTAAACTCTTGTTGGATGGCGTAGACATCACCACGGCACCTGCCAAAGACCGCGATATGGCAATGGTTTTTCAAAACTATGCGCTTTATGCCCATATGACCGTATACGAAAACATGGCCTTCTCGCTTACCCTACGCAAGGAAGATCCCAACGTTATCCACAAGAAAGTGTTGGCGGCTGCCGAGATCCTCGGTCTTACCGACCAACTGAACAAAAAGCCCAAACAGCTTTCCGGCGGTCAGCGACAGCGCGTGGCCATGGGGCGTGCCATCGTGCGCAGCCCTAAGGTGTTCTTGTTTGACGAACCCCTGAGCAACTTGGATGCCAAGCTGCGCGGTGCGACCAGACGTGAGATCCTTTTGCTGCATAAGCGCATGAATGCCACCATGCTCTACGTGACCCACGACCAAACGGAGGCTCTCACCCTTGCCGACCGCATCGTGTGCATGTCTATGGGCCGGGTGCAGCAAGTGGGTACGCCCCTTGAATTGTACGATACGCCCGCCAACTTGTTCGTTGCCAGCTTTATCGGTCTGCCGCCCATGAACTTCTTTGATGTACGGGTGGAAGATGGCAAGCTGGTAAGCCCAGCCTTTACTCAGCCCCTTACCGCCGACGAACAAGAGCTGCTGAAAGATTACGAAGGCAAGGAGATCGTGCTGGGTGTGCGCCCAGAGAACATCGAAGCCGGTGGCGAGGTAGCGGTGAAGGTTTTCTCCAACGAAAACCTCGGCATGAATACCTTGGTGCACGGTCACCTGCAAACCGGTGCCGCCAACGGGCAAACCATTACCTGCAAGCTGCGTGGTTGGTGCGACTACAAGCGCGGCGATACCGTAAACGTACAATTTGTGCGCAAACATTTCTTCGATAAGGAAACCACCAACGCCATCCGTTGAAAGGAGGGGTGACCAATGTCCCGGACCAGTCAAGGCACAAAGAAAAACAGCGGCCTGAAGGAGTTTTTCCGCAAGACGATCGTCTCCCTCAAGCGTAAGCCACAGACCATTCCCATGCTGGTGCTTGCCGCTGCTTTTCTCTACTATTCCCTCAACCTGACCCATGTATCCGACACCACAGCCAAAATTCAGCTGAGCGGTATGGGGTTGAGCGGTTTTTGCACCATGCTGTTCAGCATGCTCAGCTTCGTGTGCTTCCTCAACGCCTACCCCCACCGCAAAAAGACCAACATTCCCATGCTGGTTTTGATGTTTTTGATGGTGGCCGGTCTCATCTACTGCGACAGCTACTACATGGGCTGCATCACCAAGGCCCTTACCCGCGAAAGCAACCCCATCGCCATCAGTGAAAGCACGCTCTACATCCAGCAGGCTTACGATATGCTGAATGTGCACCGGATCATTCTCCTTGTTGGTACAGTGCTTATGTTACTTGTGCCCGTTTTGCGCAATCTGCTTCGCAAGATCGATACCTCTCTGCCGGTGGAAGAGGGCAGCCAGATGGAAGCGCTGCAGCTGGCTGAGGAGGATTGATTTTCATGCGCAAGGACGTGCAGCCAAAAACCGAAAAAGACCATTCGGCCTATTACCAGCTGCATACCGGAGCCATCGAAGACCTTGTGAATGCCTCCGCCGAAAACACCCCCAAGTATTCCGAAGAAGAGCTGAACAAATATCGTTCCGGCAAAACCAAGTGGAAGATGCCCGAAGCGCTGAAGGTCGTACTGATCAAGTTTTGGTTTTATGGAGCCATCTGCTACTTTGTATTCTTCGGTCTGAGCATGTATTTAGCCGATCAGCTGGATCTGTACTTTGTAGCGGCTATTATTATGGGCATGGCTACCGATCTGCTCATCAAGCATTTTCTCCGCTTTACCGAAAAGCTGCCCGGCGGCAGTAACCGCTGGATGATGGTGACCAAAAATGGAGCGACAGGTTTTTTTATGAACCTGATGTATGCCTTCTTGCTTTTGGTGCTGGTAGCGCTGCTATACACCTTTACCAATGGCACGCTGCATGCCTTGCTGGGGCAAAAAGCACCCGTTCTGCGGGTGGAACCTCTCTTGTTTGGCGCCTTCTGCGTTGCGATGGATCATCTCTGCATCTTTTTCAAGCACATGCTGCAAAGCATGGTGCAGGATGCAAAAAACGCCCGGAAGTGATCTTCCGGGCGGCGAGACAGTCGCTATTCAGCTTTGCTGGTTTTGGCGTTCCGCTTGCTTCTGGCGATAGTATTCCTTGGGGGATACATTGTATTTCTTCTTAAACATGCGGGAGAAATACAGCGGGTCGCGGAAACCGCACAAATGGGCTATATCGGTAATATTGCCATCATTGTGCCCGGAGGAAAGCATTTCGGTAGCTGTTTGCATGCGGATGTTGGCCAAGTACCGGTTAGGCGTCATGCCCACTTCCTTGCGGAACAGCTTGCACAGGTAGTCGTAAGAATACGGCATACTGCGCAGCACCTCATCCAGCTCGTAGTTGGCATTGGCGTAGTTTTGCACGATGCTCTGCTCGATGCTTTCCACGATACGGTTTTGAGGGTGCTCAGCAGCTTGATAAGCGGTCATATAGCGCACGATCAGGCTGCCATAAGCCGAAAGGAGCACATCCTTGTGCTCTGGATAGCCGCAGTACACATAGTATGCATCGGAAAACAGATGCAGAATGGACTGGTTGGCATCATCCCGGATGAGCGTAGGCGCACGAAACGCCAGCGTTGCATCATCCACATGCAAATGGATGTTGGTAAAGCCTGCATCGCTCACATTCTCATGGGGCGTATCCGGCGGGATGACCACGATATCGCCCTCGCAATAGGGCAGTTCCTCCCCATCAAAGAGAAACCTGCCTTCGTCGCTGGTGCAGTAGACCAGCTCCCAATTCTTATGCTGGTGCCGGCTGACAGTATAGGTCAAAAAGTGCTTACCGGCAAAGATGATGTCATTCATGATGTCACCTCGCAGTCATTTGTCCCATTGTATCAAATTATGTCGGATTTGTCCATGCCCAGCTGTTTTGTCCATATCCGACTCTCTCCCCCACTCCAAACCAAGCAAAGGAGCGTTCCCACATGGCATATCTCACGCTCAAAAACGTCAACAAGATCTACCCCAATGGTTTTCATGCTGTACACGACTTTCATCTTGAAGCGGAAAAAGGCGAGTTTATCGTCTTTGTCGGCCCTTCCGGCTGCGGTAAATCCACTACCCTGCGCATGATCGCTGGTCTGGAGGATATCAGCAAGGGCGAATTCTACATCAACGGTCAGCTGGCCAACCAGTGGGGTCCCCGCGAGCGGGAGATCGCCATGGTTTTTCAGAGCTACGCCCTTTACCCCCATATGTCTGTGTACGACAATCTGGCCTTCGGCCTCAACCTACAGGGCGTGGATGAAGACGTGATCGACGAGCGTGTTAAGAAAACCGCCGCCATTCTCGGCTTGACCGACTATCTTGATCGTATGCCCCGCGCCCTTTCCGGCGGTCAACGCCAGCGTGTGGCAGTAGGCCGCTCCATCATCCGTAAGGTGGGCGTATTCCTGATGGATGAACCCCTGAGCAATCTGGATGCCAAGCAACGTGTTACCATGCGCAGCGAGATCACCCAGATCCACAACGAGACAGGTGCGACCACCATCTACGTTACCCACGACCAAACTGAAGCCATGACCATGGCCGACAGGATCGTGGTTATGAAGGATGGCTATGTGCAGCAGATCGGCACACCCAGAGATGTTTACTTCAACCCGGTCAATATGTTTGTTGCGGGATTTATTGGAGAGCCGCCCATGAACTTTGTTCGCCGCAAGGTGGAAAACGGCTGCATCACCATCGGTGGCGGCAACATCAGCCTTGCGCCCAAGCTGGGGCAAGCCCTTGCTGACTACGAAGGCAAGGAGATCGTGTTTGGTTTCCGCCCCGAAGGCATCGTGCTGGGGCAGCAGGAAGGCGCATGCTGCATCTCCGGGCAGGTAGAACTGACCGAAATGCTTGGCGACAATGTGAACGTATACACAAACATCGATCAAGACCATTCCATCCTGAAGGTGACCCCGCACGAGATCCCTGCCATGGACAGCACGATCAGCTTCTCTGTCCCCTATGAAAACGTATATCTCTTTGATGCTGTAACCGAAAAAGTGATCCTTCCGTAAGGAATGATTCCACACAAAAGCCGCCGATTTTTCTTCGGCGGCTTTTGCTTATGTTACTCTACAGAAAACACCGTATCCGGCATCAATTCCGGTGCGGCGCACAGCTGAATGCTGCGCTGGGTATGCACCCTGTGTACCGTGACCCTCTGCGGCGGCACAGGCCGGAAGGGACGTTCTGTTGCCGGGCTATCGCCCAGATAATCGTTAAAGACAGTCAGCGGCACGTCGGGGGCAGCTTGATCATTTTCGATCACTCGCAAGCCCTCAATGGTCACTTGGGAAGGCATGCAGCACTGGTAACCAAAATCGTGGGTGCCATCATTGTGCCCGGAGAAGACCGACCGGCTTTGCCCCAGCGGCCGCCACACGCAATTGCGAATGGTCATGCTGCCGCGCCATGTGCTGCCATAATCCTCCCGCAGGTTTACAAGGGCATGGCCGCAAGCCTCGGTATCCTCGATGAGGAAATGCCCGAAACCGATGGCATTCAGGCACTGGTGTCCCAGCTTACAGCGGCGCAGGATGCAATTGGTAACGCCGCAATGAGCATCAAAGCGAGAGAAAACACAATCCTCCAGCACCAGTTCCCGGCAAAAATTGGTGCCGATCAAGCCCCAATAGGTGGTATCCATGATATCGTTGGTCTGGCTGCACCGGCTGAGCGTTACCTGCGTGGATGCATTCAGATCGATATCATACGACCCCATGGGCACGGGCAGATGGGCGCTGCCAATGGTCCAGTAGGTTTTGTGCCCGGTAAATACGCAATCGTGAATATGCACATGGGCAGAGCGCTGCACCGACAAAAAACCACGGTAGGGTGCCCCGTGTTCCCCTTCGCCCCGCACCGTGTGCCGGATCTGGCACACCTCTACATTGGAGCGGCGGATGACGATATTGCGGGCATGATAGTTGTATTGAGACTCTGCCTGATTGGCAATGGTCAGAAATTCGCCGCCGCGAAGGGTCAGCAAGGTCTCATCCACTGGGTAGGCTTCGCTGCGGGTCACCTTATCAAAGGCGAAGGATACGGGAGATGACAATCGCCCTTCCCCGTCCAGCAGCACATTATCCCGCCGAGGCTCGCCGGGGCTCTGGTTCAGCCCTTTGCGGATGTAATCGTTGTGCTCATCATTGAACACAAGCAAATACAAAGGCTGCCCGGTGGGATTGGGGATACTGGTTTGCCCGGCTGCCAAACTTTCCACCGGAAAAGCAACAGGTGCAAGCCGTGAAGCCACCAGAAAAATGGGGCTTTGGTGATTTTCGCACCCCACATCGTCGATAATAAAGCGTGCGCCCCTCCAATCTACAGAGGTTTCCACCACCGCCGTCAGGTCTCGGGGGGAGAGATAGTATACCGCCCCTTCTCTGGCCCGAACCGGCAGGTTTTGTCTGTTGGCTTCCTCATGCGCTTTTACGATCGCGGGCAGATCGTCGGTCACACCGTCGCCTACGGCGCCGTACATTTCGTAGGTGATCTGATCCATATGGGTTTTCCTCCCGTTGATGCATCGTGTTTTGGTAATGCGGTCGTGTTGCGGTCAGTATAGCACAGTTGGACGGTCTGGGCAATATTGCCCGCATTTTCCCTGCATTTTTTGCTGTGATATTGGCAGTTCGTGCATGCCTATGCTATAATAAAATTTGATTTTGACAGAAACGAGGCGAGCGCACATGGCCAAACTTTGGGCAGGACGCTTTGAGAAACCCACCAATGCACTTCTGGATGATTTTCAGTCTTCCATTCCCTTTGACCAGCGGCTGCTGGAATGCGATGTGACCGGTTCCATTGCCCATGCCACCATGCTGGGCGAGCAGGGCATTCTCACCATGGAGGACAGCCGTACCATCGTAGCAGGGCTGGAAGGCATTCTGGCTGATTACCGAGCCGGCAAGCTGGAGATCGACATGGGCGCAGAGGATGTGCATATGTTTGTGGAAGCGCTGCTCACCGAGCGCATCGGCGATGCGGGCAAGCGCCTGCATACCGGCCGCAGCCGCAACGACCAAGTGGCGCTAGATGTGCGCATGTACGCTCTGCAGGCCAACACCCAAGTAAAAGCATTGCTGATGAAGCTGTGCCAGCTTCTTTTGGATCTAGCCAGCCAGCATAAGGATACCATCATGCCCGGTTATACCCATTTGCAAAAGGCGCAGCCCATTACGCTGGCCTTCCACCTGATGGCGTATTTCCAGATGTTCAAGCGGGACGTGCAGCGCTTTGAGAACGCCTATGCCGAAGCCGATGTGATGCCTCTTGGCAGCGGTGCAATGGCTGGCACCACCTATCCCCTTAACCGGGAACGGGTAGCGGAGCTGCTGGGCTTTAGCGAAGTGACCGACAATGCACTGGACGGCGTTAGCGACCGTGACTTCCTTATCAGCTTTCTGGCGGCTGCCAGCACCTTGATGATGCACCTGAGCCGCTTCTGCGAAGAGCTGATCCTGTGGAGCACCAACGAGTTTTCCACCGCCATCATGGATGATGGTTTCGCTACCGGTTCCAGCATTATGCCTCAGAAGAAAAACCCAGATGCCTGCGAGCTGACCCGCGGCAAGACCGGCCGTGTATACGGCGACCTGATGGCTCTGCTTACCGTCATGAAGGGGCTGCCGCTGGCCTACAACAAGGATATGCAGGAGGACAAGGAAGCCTTCTTCGATGCTTACGACACCCTGATGAAGTGCTTGCCCACCTTTACCGAGATGCTCCGCACCACCACCTTCAAAAAAGAAGAGATGGAGCGCAGTGCCGGTCTGGGCTTTACCAACGCCACCGATCTGGCCGACTATTTGGTCGGCAAAGGCTTGCCTTTCCGGGATGCACACCATGTAAGCGGCTCCTTGGTAGGCAAGTGCGTTAAGGAAAACCGTGCACTGGACGACCTGACCATGGAAGAATTGAAAGCCGCCCATCCTTCCTTTGAAGAGGATGTATACGAAGCTATCTCCCTGAGCGCTTGCGTGGAACGCCGCAGCCTGCGGGGCGGCCCCGCTCCGGTGGCGGTGGAAGACAGCATCGCCCGCGGCAAAAAGTGGATGGCTTTGCATAGTGAGGGCTGATGTCATCTTTCCGGAGGTTATCGTATGATGAAATGGGAAACCAAGCTTCGCAAGTGGCTGACGGATCACATTCTGCTATTGGCCTATGTGGCGGTGGGCGTGCTGGGGTTGTTCCTCAGGTACAGCCACCTGCCCATGCTGGCGGCCGACCTGAAATACATGAATTCTTCGTGGTTCGAAGCCATCAAGGCTGAAGGCATGGCTGGCATTCTGGACCCTGCCTTGGAATATACCTATAGCCCCTTCCACCTGTATGTGTGGATGCTGGCTGCGGCTCTGTTCGGTTCCTTTGACACCCATATGGTGCTTAAGGCGGTCAGTTTGTTGTTTGAGGCGGGCATGGTCGCAGCTTCCTGCGGGCTCTTGCGCACCCTTCTGCCCAAAAAAGAGCAGCAATTTCAGCGTTTTCTGGGCTTTACTGCCCTGTGGCTCAGCCCGGTGCTTTTGTGGAATGTGGCAGGCTGGGGGCAGACCGATGCCCTGTTTGCCGTGTTCGCCGTTTTGGCAGTATGGATGCTCGTGAAGGACAAACCCGTATGGGGTCTCGTATGGCTGGGCGTATCGCTGGCTTTCAAGCTGCAAGCCATTTTCCTCCTGCCCCTGTTTATGATGGCGTACTTCTGCGGCAGAAAGCGGTTCAGCGTACTGTGGTTTTTGCTGGTGCCCGGCATTCTGGTCATCAGCGGCATCCCCATGGTGCTGGTAGGCGAAAGCCCTCTGTTTGCTGTTAACATCTATCTTGGTCAAACCGATCTGTACAACAAGATCACCTATAACTACCCCAACCTTTACGCCATTATGGGCGATGCCCTCCAAGTGGACCAAATGACGCTGGGCATGTACAGCCGGGTGGGTTTGGTGCTGTGCGTTGCAGCACTGGGCTGCGTGGCTGCCTATATGATGTCAAAACACAAGCAGCTGGATGACCCCGCCTTGGTTTTGCTGGGTGCATGGTGCGTACTGTGCTGCGTGTTCTTCCTGCCCCGCATGCACGAGCGTTATGGCATCGTGGGTGAAATTTTGCTTTTGTGCTGGGCGGTTTGGCTCAAAAAGCCCCGCGGGCTTCTGTATGCGCTGCTTTGCATCCTCCCCATCCTCAGCGCCTACGCCCAGTATCTGTTCCAGTTCCCCTTCTTCAGCCTGCAACTGGGCGGCGTGATCAATCTGCTGCTGGTATGCCTTGTTACTTGGGAAGTGGTGCAGACCCTGCGTGCTCTGCCCAGCGATGAAGCGCCCTCTGCGCAGGAGCAAAACGCATGAGCGCTGCCAAGAGGGGGCGCATCCTCTGGCTGGAAGCGCTACGGATCGCAGCAGCATTTCTGGTGATCGTAAACCACACCAACAGCGATGTGTTTCAGGCAAGCGATCCCGGGCAGCTTACATGGCACCTGTCCATTCTGTGGTATTATGTGAGCAAGACCGCTGTGCCCTTGTTTGTAATGATCTCCGGCGCTGTGCTGCTGAACCGGCAGGATGGATGGCGCAAGACCCTTGCCCGGGTAGGCAGAGTGGTGCTGGTGCTGGTACTGGCCTCCTATGCCTATTTCCTCTATGATGCATGGGTCAACTGGGGCTTGTGGCCCCGTGCTATCCGGCTGGATATTTTGTTTGGCAAGATCATCCGGCTTGAGATAACAGATGGGTTCTGGTACTTGTACTTCTACATCGCCCTACTGTTGACCATGCCGCTGTGGCAATGGATCTCCTGCAAGCTGAGCAATGAGCAGAAGCTGCATCTCGTAGCCGCGACCATTGCCTTCGGGGCAGCGCTGCCCCTGATCGGGCATTATATACCCCGCTTGGCGCTGCCTGAGAAGATAATGGCTTGCATACCTGTCAGCTACATTGGGCTATTGTTCGCAGGTTCCTACATCCGCGACCTGCCCCCGCTCACACGGCAGGTGCGCAGCTATGCTGTTTTGGGCATCTGCGCCTCCTTGCTGTTCAGCTGGGCGCTTACTTGGCTGGAATACGTGCAAGTGGCTCCCGGCACCAAGTACTGGTTTATGGATCACAGACTGATCCCTGCATTACCAGTGACCACAGCTTCCCTCTGCGCCATGCTGCTGGCAAAGAGCTTGGGAGAAAAGCCCGATGCCGCTGAAGTTACTTCAGCCAAGGGCAGTGCTTGGGTGGCAGAGCTGGGCGGCTGCGCCTTCGGCATCTATCTGGCGCAGGACTTGCTCATTGCCGAGACTGAGCACCGATTGTTCCAGCCCCTGTGCCAGCACATGCCCCCCATGGCAGCGGTGCTTCTGTGGGAAGCAGCTGTTTTTGCCGCTGCATTGCTCCTTATCTGGCTGCTCAGGCGTATCCCCTTCCTGCGCCGCATCCTATAATCATTCCATCCGCCCTGCGGATCTTCACCTCAAGGAGGAAAGCCATATGAACCATACTGTCATTCCCGCCAACTACGAGCCCAAACTCTCCCTGTACGAGACCCAAGCCGCCATCAGCCTCATCAAGCGCACCTTTCAGGATCACCTGTCCATGGCGCTCAATTTGAAGCGCGTATCTGCGCCCCTGTTCGTAGACCCTGCCACCGGTCTCAACGACGACCTGAACGGCGTGGAACGCCCTGTCAGCTTTGATATTCCTGCTGCCGGCATGAACGCCGAAGTGGTGCATTCGCTGGCCAAGTGGAAGCGTATGGCGCTGTACCGCTACGACGTACACCCCGGCAAGGGCATCTATACCGATATGAACGCCATTCGCCGGGATGAGGAGCTGGACAACCTGCACTCCATCTACGTGGACCAGTGGGACTGGGAGCGGGTCATCACCCGGGATATGCGCACTGAGCATTTTCTCAAAACCACGGTACGCGATATCGTGCAGTGCATCAGCGATGCATCGTTGATCGTCAACGGCCGTTACCCCAAGCTTCGCACCCAATTGCCGGGCGAAGTCACCTTCATTACCTCCGAGGAGCTGTTGCAGCTCTACCCCGATAAGACCGCCAAGGAGCGGGAGTACCTTTTTGTAAAGGAACACCCCGTTACCTTCCTGATCGGCATCGGGCACAAGCTTTCCAACGGCAAGCCCCACGACGGCCGCGCCCCGGACTATGACGACTGGAACATGAACGGCGATCTGCTGTACTATTGCCCCACGCTGGATTGCGCTCTGGAGATCAGCTCCATGGGCATCCGTGTGGATAGCGCGACCCTCGACCAGCAGCTCAAGCTGGCCAATTGCGACCATCGCCGCAGCCTGACCTATCACCGCATGCTGCTGGATGGCGAACTGCCCCTGACCATCGGCGGCGGTATCGGCCAGAGCCGCCTTTGCATGCTGATGCTGGGCAAGGCGCACATCGGCGAGGTACAATCCTCCATTTGGGATAGCGACACCCAGCGCATGTGCCGCGAGGCAGGCATCACCCTGCTGTAATAAACGTTATAACATCCTCTGCCCCTTTGGCATAGGATGCGAAAGAGAGAGAACCAACCATGCACAGCATAGATCTGGTCATCAAGATCGGTTCCATGGCATTGATCCAGAAAGAAGACAATGTGATCGACTACAACGTGTTCCAGCGTCTGGGCAACGCATTGCGCCCGGGTATGCTGCTGGTTACTAGCGGCGCTACCGAGATCGGACGTTTGGATTACATCCAGCGCACTGGCTGCGAGCTGGGCGGTATGACAGAACAGGATAAAGTGGACTACTCTGCCCAGGGACAGACCATCCTGATGAACACGTACCGCAGCTTCATCCGTCCCGAATACGGCGTACGGCAAGTGTTGGTAGAGCACAACCATTTTAACGACCCCCAGCGCCGGGAGCACATTCAGCATTTGTTGGAGCGTGCCGCAGCCCAAGCTGCCATTCCCATCGTTAACTACAACGACCCCGTCAGCGACGAAGAAGTGCGCAAGATGGAACTGGCCAGCGTGCGGGCCAAGGGCGTGGAAGCGGTGGAATGCGTCGATAACGATGAGACCGCAGAAGTTATCGCCCAGCTGGTAGGGGCCAAGACCCTGATCCTGCTCACCAGCACCGACGGCATCTATCTGGATAAAAACGACCCCACCACTTTGGTGCAGGATGTAATGGCAGATACCTTTGCCGAACTAAAAGCAAAGGTGGAGGAGCTGATGGAGCACTGCAACGGTGCAAGCCGCAGCGGCGCAAACGGTGCCAAAGCCAAACTGGCTTATGCCCTGCGTGCTGCCGAGCACGGCACCACAGTGATCATCGCCAATGCAAAGCATCATATTGACGATCTGCTCAGAGGCAAAGTGCCCTGCACCAAGCTGGGGCTCAAAAACGGAGGAAACGCATGAAACCCGAGACCATCTGGCTGCTGACTGGTATTGTGGGCACACTGGGCGTGCTCGTCTGCCTTTGGTGTATGCTGAACAAGAAGAATGGACTGTATACAAGGCTGTGCAGCTTGCAGGAAGGCTTTGCCATGCCCGATCTGCAATTCCGCTACACCACCGACAAACTGTATGCCACGCTGGATGCCGTGGGCGACGAAGGCAAGCGCCTGATGATCCGCTTCTGGATACTGGATTTTGCCTTGATCTTCAGCATGTTTGCTATGATGGCGGTAGTTGCTAACAATGTAGCCACCATACCATGGATCGCCGCTATTATGCTTTGGAGCAACATTCTGCGTGCCATTGCCGACCTGCTGGAAGATATTCTTTTGCTGTTTGCCTGTGCGGGGTATCCTGCCAAAAGGCGCGCTATCTCTGCCAAAGCAGCAAGTATTCTGACAGCTGTGAAATGGATAGCCGCCATAGCATGGGTCGGCTGCATGTTCCTTAGCTTGTTTTTGCGCGGATGGGCGCTGTAAGCCGCATACAGCCGAGCGCTTTAAACCTAAAGAGAGCCGAACCGGAAACATCGTCCGGTTCGGCTCTCTTTAGGTTTGCACTTTTAGCTCAGTCTTTTTCTTTGTTGCCATATACACGCATCAACGCATTGCCATAGCTGGTCGTCTCCGATAAAAGTTCGTACCCTTCCGGAATGGGTCGGCCATACATTTCCTGATAGCCAAGGTTCATTACCAGCAGGTCTGCATCAGCTGCATAAGCCTCGACCAGCAGCACTTTGCCCCTAAGCGACGGGGGCAGCGCTTCGCTGTACAATTCCAGCGCAAGGTAAGTAACAGGATCCATAGCGCTATAGGTGAGAGGTTCATCCGTTTTTTGCGCCAAAACAGCCTCTTCCAGCGCATCGATCAGCGACACACACCAATAGTCCAACTCCATGCCTTCTTGCAAAGAAACGGGGTTCAGGGCCTTTCCAGCGGCATTGAAATAGGCGTACTGATACGGATGATTGATCGCAATACCCACAGCACTGGTAAGGAAGCAGATCGCAGCCAGCACCGCCGCTGTGGTCTGCTGCCAGCGCTTGCCATGGTTTTGCAAAAGGCGAATAAGGCACTCAAGCCCCCAGGCAGCAACGACGGCAAGCCCGGCAAACACGAAGTAGAAATGTCGCCAGCCATTGTACACCACAGGATTCGATACCATCGCATAGCACAGCGGTGCTGCCCAGATCAGTGTGGAGGCCAGTAGCAATAGCCCCTTCTGGTCGCAAAGCAAGGTTTGGCGATTCTTTATCCAGTAGCGCAGCGCCATTGCTTGCCCTACAGCGGCTAAAAACACCACATACACCGGTGTTGTGGTCGCTATGTAATAGGGCAGGTAATAGAACGGCAAAGGATGATCGCTATGCCGGAAAATAGCGCCACGAAACAGAATGCTGTTGTTCCACCGGGTAAATCCAGTGGCATTAGCCACCAAATAGCGCAGATACTCTGCCGGGTCATGCCACATGGCGGGAGTCAGCACGGTGTAGAAGGCAGCGAAGCCTACCAGCGCAGCTACTGCGGCCAGCACCGTCTTTTTGCCCCACTGCTTGCGTGCTGTTAGCAGCAGCACCGCCCCCAGCCCCATTACCCCAAAGATGCACACGCCGATGATCTTGGTATTGGTGCAGAGGGCACCAAAGAAAGCGAATATGAGGCTGCGGACAATACTCGGTTTTTCCCACAGCCGAACGCCGAAAAACATGGTCATCAGCGATAAGCTCATCAGTACCATGTCTTTATTATTGTAATGCCCTTCGGCAAAGAACCGGGGGCTCAGGTACAAAAGCAGCGCACCGGCCAGCGCTGCAAGCCTGCCCATGCCCAGCTTGCGGCACAGACCATACAGTGCTACAACGCCCCCCATAAACCAGCACCAAGCCAACATATTCCACAGGGGAAACAGCTCTGTCTGGTCGGCATCCATCCGTATCATAAACGGAGCCAAGGGATAAAAGGCAGCCATGCCATGATCGATCTCCACTGTTTCAACGATCCTGGGCAGACCGATGCTGTCGTAATAGCGCACCGGCTCGCTATCCGCTCCCAGCAGATAATAAGCGTACTCCTTCATGTTTTCCCTAAGAATGATCGCTTCGGATTGCTGATCCATATACAGATCGTAATCGGTTGCCGTAAAGAGCCCGATCAGGAACAGCAGCACAAAAGCAATGCAAACGAACAGGCGGGAATGCTTCTGAATACATAAACGCATGGAACTTATCTCCTACGATCAAAAAAGGGGGAGAGCACAATGCCCTCCCCTATCTTGTATATCCTTGGAACAGGCTGGAGGCAGCTTGCTCACAGCTTATGGGGCAGATCAGATATCGCCGTCCTGTTCGCCGTCCAAAGCCTCGGCGTTCTCTTCGTCAACCTGCGAAAGCTCATCGGAGAAAGCTTCTTCCTCGCCGGAAGGCATATCCGCTTCCCCAAGGCCATCGCCAGCGATCTCGTCAACCAGCACCTCGGTTTCATCCTCCGGCTGCTCCTGCTCGGCACGGGCAACGGAGACGATCTTGGCGCCTTCGGCAATGCGCATCAGGCGCACGCCCTGCGTGGCACGGCTGCTTTCACGGATGTTCTCTACCGCCATGCGGATGACGGTGCCATCGTCGGTGATCAGCAGGATGTCCTCATCCAGGTTGACTGCCAGATGGGCGGCCAGCTCGCCGGTCTTCTCGGTCAGGTTCATGGCACGGATACCCATACCATTGCGTCCCTGCTCGCGGTACTGCTCAGGATCGGTGCGCTTGCCGTAGCCATTGGTGGTGATGGCCAGCACCTGCTGACCCTCCAGCAGCATGGACATATCGATCAGCTCGTCGCCTTCCTTCAGGCGCATAGCGTGCACGCCCATGCCGGTACGGCCGATCACGCGGATAGCGCCTTCGTTAAAGCGCAGGGAGCGGCCCATGCGGCTGGCAACGATCATGCTCATGTTGCCGTCGGTCAGGTTCACGGCCCGCAGCTCATCATCTTCCTTGAGGGTGATGGCGATGAGGCCGCTCTTGCGCAGGTTGGCAAATTCGCTGTACGGCGTGCGCTTGATCATGCCGCCCTTGGTCATCATGACCAAGTAGTGCTCCTCCATGCCCTTGGGCACGGGGATCATGGCGGTGATCTTCTCATCGCCGGCCACCTGCAAAAGGTTGACAATAGCCATGCCGCGAGCGGTGCGTCCCGCTTCGGGGATCTGGTAGCACTTCAGGTTGTACACACGTCCCCGGTTGGTGAAGAACATGATCTCATCGTGGGTGTTGACCACGATCATGCGCTCTACAAAGTCCTCATCCCGGGTCGCCATGCCGGTAACGCCCTTACCGCCGCGGTGCTGTGCACGATAGGTGCTCTTGGGCAGGCGCTTCACATAGCCCAGATGAGACATGGTGACCACCATATCGTCGGCCTGGATCAGGTCTTCGATATCGATCTCGCCTTCCATGTGGGTCAGCTCGGTGCGGCGGTCGTCGGCAAACTTATCCCGGATGGCAGCCATCTCTTCCTTGATGACGTTCATCAGCATGGCTTCGTCTGCCAGCAGGCTGCGCAGGTAAGCGATGGTCTTCATCAGCTCGTCGTATTCAGCCAGCAGCTTGTCCCGCTCCAGACCGGTAAGGCGAGCCAGACGCATATCCAGAATGGCCTGCGCCTGCTTTTCGCTGAAATCGAAGGTCTCCATCAAGCGTTCCCGGGCAGTGGGGGTATCGGCGCTGGTCTTGATGATCTGTACGATCTCGTCGATGTGATCCAGCGCTTTGATGAGACCCTCCAAAATATGGGCACGGGCTTCAGCCTTAGCCAGATCATACTGGGTACGGCGGGTGACAACATCCTTCTGGTGGCGAATGTAATGGAAAAGGATCTCCCGCAGGGTAAGGGTCTTGGGCACGCCGTCCACCAGTGCCAGCATATTGGCACCGAAGGTCTCCTGCATGGAGGTGTGCTTGTAGAGGTAATTGAGCACCACGGTGGGGTGCACATCCCGCTTGAGTTCGATAACGATGCGCATACCCTTACGGTCGCTCTCGTCGCGGATGTCGCTGATGCCTTCCAGCCGCTTCTCGTGTACCAGCTCGGCGATCTTCTCCACCAGCTTGGCCTTGTTGACCATGTAGGGGATCTCCGTGACCACGATGCGGTTGCGGTTGTTCTGCATGGCTTCGATCTCGGTGCGGGCACGCACCACGATGCGGCCGCGGCCGGTATGGTAGGCAGCACGCACGCCGCTGTGGCCGAGGATAATGCCGCCGGTGGGAAAATCCGGCGCTTTGATAAACTGCATCAGGTCATCCACCGTGCAGTCGGGATGGTCGATCATGTGGATGCAGCCGTCGATCACTTCCCGCAGGTTGTGGGGCGGCACATTGGTGGCCATACCCACGGCGATGCCGCTGGAGCCGTTTACCAGCAGGTTGGGGTAGCGGGCCGGCAGCACTTCGGGCTGCAGGAGGGTCTCATCGAAGTTGGGATAGAAATCGACGGTATCCTTGTCGATCTCGCCCAAGAGGTGCAGGGTCAGTTTGGCCATTCGGGCTTCGGTATAACGCATGGCGGCAGCGCCGTCGCCGTCCACCGAACCAAAGTTGCCCTGACCTTCCACCAGCGGGTAGCGGATGTTAAAATCCTGCGCCAGACGCACCATGGCGTCGTATACGCTGCTATCGCCGTGGGGGTGGTATTTACCCAGCACGTCGCCCACCAGACGGGCGCTCTTACGGAAGGGCTTGTCGGGGGTCATGCCCAGCTCGTTCATGGCATACAAAATGCGGCGATGCACGGGCTTGAGGCCGTCACGTACATCGGGCAGGGCACGGCTGACGATAACGGCCATGGCATAGGAGATGAAGGAGGTCTTCATCTCGTGTTCCAGATCAATGGGGATGAGTCTATCCTGAATGGTAGAGGCCATGGGGATGGTTCACTCCTTTTGGAAAAGCACTTTAGATATCCAGATCCTTCACCAGCGTGGCGTTCTCTTCGATAAACTCCCGGCGGGGTTCTACCTTTTCGTCCATGAGCAGGCTCATCACCTCGTCGGCAGCCATGGCATCCTCCACGGTCACCTTCATCATGGAGCGGGTCTCGGGGTTCATGGTGGTTTCCCACAGCTGTTCTTTGCTCATTTCGCCAAGGCCTTTGTAGCGCTGGATATCCGGCTTGGGGTCGCGGCCGATCTCGTTCAGCAACTTCTCCAGCTCGTTATCGTCGTACACGTACCATTCCTTCTTGCCGCGGCTCACTTTGTACAGGGGCGGCATGGCAACGTATACATAGCCCTTTTCGATGAGGGGGCGCATGTAGCGGTAGAAGAAGGTGAGCATCAAAATGCGGATGTGAGCACCATCCACGTCGGCGTCCGTCATACAGACGATGCGGTGATAGCGCAGCTTGGAGGCATCGAACTCGTCGCCCCAGCCGCAGCCGAAGGCGGTGATCATAGCCTTGATCTCGGCGTTGGAGAGGGCTCTATCCACTCGTACCTTCTCCACGTTGAGGATCTTACCACGCAGGGGCAGAATGGCCTGGAAATGGCGATCTCGGCCTGTTTTGGCGGTGCCGCCGGCGCTGTCGCCCTCAACGAGGAAGATCTCGCACTTTTCGGGGTCACGCTCGGAGCAGTCCGCCAGTTTACCGGGCAGGCTGGCGCTTTCCAGCACGCTCTTGCGGCGAGTGAGTTCACGGGCCTTGCGGGCAGCTTCGCGGGCGCGGGCAGCGCCTACGCAGCGCTCCAGAATGCTGCGGGCAATGGCGGGGTTTTCCCCCATAAAGGTGGACAGCTTGTCGTACACCAGCTTATCCACGATGCCGCGCACTTCGCTGTTGCCCAGCTTACTCTTGGTCTGGCCCTCAAACTGGGGCTCCTTGAGCTTAACGCTGACGATGGCAGCGATGCTCTCACGCACGTCCTCGCTCTTCAGGTTGGAGTCGTTCTCCTTGAGGATCTTAAACTGACGGCCATACTCGTTGATGGCACGGGTCAAAGCGGAGCTAAAGCCGGTCAGGTGGGTGCCGCCTTCGGGGGTGTGGATGTTGTTGGCGAAGGTGTAAATGTTCTCCTGATAGCTGTCGTTGTACTGAAGAGCCACTTCCACGGAAGCGCCCTCTACCACACCCTCCATGTAGATGGGCTCCTCGAAAAGCACCTCTTTGTTTTTGTTCAGGTACTTAACGAACTCGATGATACCGCCCTCGTAGTGGTACACACGCTGCTGCTCGGGATCGGTGCGCTTGTCGGTCAGGGTGATGCGGATGCCCTTGTTGAGGAAGGCCATCTCGCGAAGGCGAACCTTCAGGATGTTGAACTGGAAATCGCCAGTCTCAAACACGCCGTCGGGGTTGTCCTCACAGCGGGCATCGGGCCAGAACTGAACAGTGGTGCCGGTACGGTCGGTCTCGCCCACCACTTTCAGGTCGTAGCAGATCTTGCCCCGGTTGTACTCCTGCTGATAGACCTTGCCATCCTGATAGACGGTGACCATCAGATGACGGCTCAGGGCGTTGACAACGCTGGCGCCTACGCCGTGCAGACCGCCGGATACCTTGTAGCCGTCGCCGCCGAACTTACCGCCTGCGTGCAGAACAGTGAGGCACACTTCTACAGCGGGGCGGCCCAGCTTGGGGTGAATACCCACCGGGAAACCGCGGCCGTTATCCTCTACTTCGCAGGAGCCATCCTTATGCAAAGTAACGTTGATGTCGGTGCAGTATCCAGCAAGGGCTTCGTCCACAGCATTATCGACGATCTCGTATACGCAATGGTGCAGGCCGCGGTAATCGGTGGAGCCGATATACATACCGGGGCGCTTGCGCACAGCCTCCAAACCTTCCAGTACCTGGATCTGAGATTCGTCGTATGCGTTTTCTTCCACATGAGTGGCGGAAGCCGTTGTTTCTACAGCGTTTTCCAGCTCATTGACGGGGTTCATATCGGGGGTCATTTCGCTCACGAAGGTTCCACTCCCTTGATACCGTTTTTGACGGGGTTTTTGATGGCGGAAAAGGACGAAAAAGTCAATATTTAAGCCATGTTTCCACGTATACTATTATACCATTTTTCCCTCAAATTGAAAAGGGTTTCCTACATTAATATAGTATATTTGCGCAGACAAAAAGCAGCTGCTATGGATACCGAACACACAAAACCGCAGGATGCAAGTTTTGCGCATCCTGCGGTTTTTCTATGCACCTTTATCTTTCCAGCTGCCCATGCCCTTTCAGGTATAGCATGTTCTCAATGCAGAACACCGCCCGCCACCACGCAGCGCAGAGGGTGTACTCCTTGTAATCATTCCACCATTGCCAAGTAATGGGCCACGAACCGTCTAGCTCTTGAGTTTCTCGGATGAAGTCGCATTCATACAGCGCCAGTGCAGCGTTATCTTCATAAAACATACTGCCCGGCACGATATGGAAAGCGGAAGGCTTGGTGATGTATTCCACCATCCATTTATCGGTTTCTTGGGTCAGGCAACCCTGCACCTGCGCCCGAAGTGTGGTAGCCAGTTCGCCCATGGGGAAGCCTTCAAGGCCGGTGTCTGCAATAGCCTGATAAAGCGGAAGAAAGAGACCCACCACATGGCGTTCGCACTTCCCTTCGCCGCTGAGCAGCCACCGAACGGCTTCCTTGGCGATTCGCAAACACTTATGGTAGAGGGCAGATTCTCGGTCTGCATAGCGCAAAACAAAGGCAGCCAGCCCAGCGGTAGGGTTGTAGCGGAAGTCGTCCTTGCCGTCATAACTCCACCAGCAGGCATGGGGATAGTCATTGTTAGAAGGGATCGTATTCATCCATTGGTCGTGAGCAGCATCAAAGCTATCGCCGCTGTCAAGATAGCGCAATATGCCTTGAATGATGGGGTGATCTGCATCAGCAAAGCCGATCTCATCAAGGATATCAGCGGCGGTCAGGGTGGTAATAGGGGTGGAAGCAGGGTTTAGATTGTCCGCTTCCAGCCCATGGCCGAAGCCGCCGTCTGCATTTTGGTAAAAGGTAAGGGCATGCAGCACGTTTTCCCGACGGCCGCCCTCAAAATGGTACTGCCACCGTGCCAAATCGACCGGGCGGGCGTGGCGGTATACATAGGCACGGGCTTTTTCAAAAGTGTTCATACACCATTTGCCTCCTTTGGTACAGCCTTTGGAGAGACGACCATGCGCTGAAAGATAAAGCATGAACCTTCTGAATTTCAACAGAAGGTTCATGCCTATATATACTTTATCAGGATAAACAATCCCTTAACAGATCCTACTGGCAATCGGGGGGCTTGTGTGCTGATAAAGCGATTTTACGGTGCTGCAACGGTATTGTTATAGGTGGATTCGGTCATGGTGCCAGTCTGGCTGCGGCCGGTGTCACGCTGCCAAGCCTTGAGTGCTTGCTCGGTAGAATTGCCGAAATATCCTGCCGCATCCTCGATGGGGTAGCCGGCATTTGACAAAAAGCTCTGCAGAGAGTGTACTTCTTGGCATTTGCTGCCCACACCCAGCACAAAGTTGCTGCTGATCTTGTTCTTGCCGCCGTTTACGGCATTCAGCTTCTGCTGCGTGCGCACACCGGCAATACCATCGGCAGTAAGGCCATGGTCACGCTGGAAGCGCTTAACGGCTGCCAACGTATTGTCGCCAAACTTGGCATCGATGGCGGCGTTGTAGTAACCAGCCGTACGCAGCGCCTGCTGCAAAGCCCGCACACGCTGACCCGACATACCATAGCAAATGGATTGCGGGTTTGTAACATTCATGCTGTTTCTGGTTTCGGTATTGTGGTAATTGTTAATAGCAGAGCTGCCATGGTACAGAGCCGTAAGCGTTTTGTTGCCGGGCTTGCCGTCGGGCGTTAAACTGACGGACTTTTGGAAAGCGATGACCGCTCTGCGGGTGGCAGGGCCAAACTTGCCATCCACGCTGCCTTTGTAGAAGCCCTTCTGGCGCAGTGCAGTCTGCATTTTGCGCACATCGTCTCCCTTGGAGCCGTAGCGGATGGTGCTGTATGCAGCCAACGCAGAGCTTACCACAGAAAGAACCAGAACCAGCGCTATCATGAAAGCGATCAGTTTTTGCAATCGCATATTCTTCATCGAAATTCTACCTCCAGTGCAGTTGATTTTCCGACCAAAGTTTTCTTTTGGTATTGATAGTCTACTGCGCTTTTACCCGTTTGCCAATGAGATAATCGAAAATCTCAGCAAATTGTAAATAGCCCGACATATTCTGTAACGAATGTCAGATGTGCGTCTGATTCTCTTCATGTTTCTGTCAAACTTGTAAATTGGAATGCTTGTTGTAACCCATTTGTTTTTTTGGTATACTCCATATGACATATTTTATCAAATAGCGGCAATGCCGCACGGTAAGGAGCATTCCTATGAAGATTACAAAAATTGTTGTGACCGGAGGTCCCTGCGCAGGCAAATCCACCGCCATGAGCTGGATCCAGAACGCATTTACCCAGCAGGGCTATACGGTATTGTTTATTCCCGAGACTGCCACGGCGCTTATTTCCGGCGGTGTATGCCCTTGGACCTGCGGCACCAATGAAGACTACCAGAAATGCCAGATGGAGATGCAGGTCTTTAAAGAAAAGATCTTCCACCGTGCCGCTTCCACCATGAATGCCGAAAAGATCCTGCTGGTGTGCGACCGAGGCGCTATGGACAACAAAGCCTATATGAACGATGAAGAATTTGCCCATGTGCTGGATTATCTCGGCTTGGATGAAGTGCGCCTGCGGGACGATTACGATGCTGTATTCCATTTGGTCACCGCCGCCAAGGGTGCAGAGCAGTTCTATACAACTGCCAACAACCAAGCCCGCTACGAGACCGTAGAAGAAGCGGTCGCCATCGATGATAAGCTGCTGGCCTCCTGGACGGGGCATCCCCATCTGCGCATTATCGACAACACCACCGATTTCAGCCAGAAAATGCGCCGCCTCATCAACGAGATCTCCACTTTCTTGGGTGCCCCCATGCCCTGCAAAGAAGAGCGCCGCTTCCTGATCGAATACCCCGATGTGGAAGCCTTGGAGAAGATGCCCAACTGCCGCCGCATAGAGATCATCCAGACCTATCTGCGCTCGAGCAACGGCGACGAAGTACGTGTACGCCAGCGGGGCATGAACGGCAGCTACATCTATTACCAGACCATCAAACGCAAGGTAAGCGATACCGAACGAGTGGAGATCGAGCGCCGCCTGACGCAGGATGAATATCTGGAAATGCTGATGGATGCCGATACCACCCGCCGCCCCATCCGTAAGACCCGCTACTGCCTTACCTGCGGTATCGAATCCTTCGTTATCGATCTTTACCCCTTCTGGAAGGATCAAGCCCTTGCGGAGGTCGATCTTTGCGCCGAGGATGAATTGCGCATCCCCGACTGCATCAAGGTGATCAAAGAAGTGACCGGCGATGATAACTATTCCAACTATGTGCTGGCCAACCGTGGCTGGTGAGGACAAACAGAAAAGTTGTTCTTTCGCCATTGCAAAGCATAGCAAACCTTGTTATAATATCCGTGCTGCTTGTAAAAGCAGCCTATGCGCCCGTAGCTCAGTAGGATAGAGCGGTCGCCTCCTAAGCGGAAGGTGTTCGGCCGCCCCTGACGAGGGTTATAACGTATTTGCGCCCGTAGCTCAGTAGGATAGAGCGGTCGCCTCCTAAGCGACAGGCCGTGGGTTCGACCCCCGCCGGGCGTGCCAAAATGCCGTAAACTCAAAGGTTTGCGGCATTTTTTCATGCCGTCGCGGAGGTCGGAGTGCCATCGGACTTCAGCGCCCTGAAAGCCGGGAATTTGCTAACTGGACACGAACCGTTTCCAAGCCTTTTTGGGCTTTGCTAACAATTTGCTAACAGGGCTGTTAGCGGGTCCTGGGTAACAGGGCCGCGAGCGTGTTTGCAAGTTCGGGAGAATTTTGCAGCTGCTGGATCAGCAGAGCCACATCAATGGTAGGCTGCGGGTCTGCTGGCGCTCTCACATTACGCAAATCCGGGTTGGAGTAGAAAGAAGATTCAAACTTTTGTGCATTGATCTTTCTGTCCTCATCCAGGATGTGTGCATAAATTCTCGTAATCATATCGACTTCGGCGTG
>JAZSRK010000144.1:0-3798 GCA_045538465.1 Candidatus Limiplasma sp.
AAACCTCGTCGAAAAAGTCGCCGCAGGCGAATTTTTCGACGACCGGCTGCAACTTACTTTACAGTAATGCCATCGATGATGATGTTGAAGCTGGGAGCAGAGATGAGGCTGCCCTCGGCATAAGCGCCGTCCACAACGATCTCAGCGGTGTCGTATACGAAGTTGCCATCGGTATCCTGAGACAGAGCGCTGGTCAGGTGACCATTCTCGTCTACCTTGTAGCTGCCGTCAGCAGAGGGCTGGCAGGTGAAGGTGGACACGTCGAATACCTTGATGGTGCCGTTCTTCAGGCCTTCTTCGATCTCGGCGACCTTCTCGGCGGTGCCGGGGGCCACAACGCCCTCGTTCAGCTCGGTGATGGCCACAGCGCCGTCAGCATAGCCGCGGCTCCAGTCGGTAACGAAAGCTTCGCCCTTGATAACGCTCTCAACAGCATAGGTCACATAGGGAGTCCAGTTGTTGGTGGCAGAGGTAAGGGCATAGTTGGGGGCGGTCTCGATCATGGAGATGTTGTAGCCCACGATGTGGCGCTGAGCGGGTTCGCAAGCGGTGGAAGCGCCGGTGGTATCAGCGTGCTGACCGATCAGGTAGCAGCCATCGGCGATCAGGCTCTCAGCAGCGTTCTTTTCCAGCGTGGCATCGGACCAGGAACCGGTGTAGACCACTTCCATGGTGGCAGAGGGGCACTGGGAGCGAACGCCCAGGAAGAAAGCGGTGTAGCCGCTGATGACCTCAGCGAAGGGATGAGCGCCCACGTAGCCGACCTTGGCCTCTTCGGGGGTGATAACGCCTTCGTCGATGAGCTGCTGCAGCTTCATGCCGCCCACAACGCCGCTGATGTAGCGAGCTTCGTGGATAGCGGTGAAGTAGTTATGAGCATTGGGCAAACCGGAGGAAGCAGCCATGGTGCCGGTGGCGTGGCAGAACTGCACGTTGGGATATTCCTTGGCGGCCTGCCACAGGTAGGTCTCGTGGCCAAAGGAGTTAGCGAAGATGATGTTGCAGCCGGATTCGGCCAGATCAACAGCGGCTTCGTAAGCAGCTTCGGTTTCGGGGGTGTTGCGCTTGATGAGGATCTGCTCGTCGGAAAGACCGAGGGCTTCCTTCATTTCCATAGCGGCCTTGTAGTGAGAGTAGGTGTAGCCTTCGTTTTCATCGCCGATGAAAATGAAGCCGACCTTGATCTTATCAGCAGGAACGGGCGCAATGGCAGCGGGGTTTTCTGCACCGGGCTCAGCCTTCTGGCAGGCGACCATGCTCAGAGCCATGCACAGGATCAGAAGCAGACTGATGACCTTCTTCATTTGGATGTTTCCTCCTTTTGTTTCTCCGTTGGCGAGATGCCAAATCAGTATTAACAACACTCGCTATGATACACATTTCGCACAGGTTTGTAAAGGGATTTCGCCCCTGCAAAACCGAACATTTCTGTTACATTTGTCCGCAGCGTACGGCACTTGTTCACGGCACGATCTCCACCGTTTCAACCTGCTGCCACTGGGGAAAGAGGATGTCCATATCGGCACTTTCCAGTGCAATGCAGCCCTGCGTCCAGTCGGTGGCCGTGCCGCCCTCGTGGATGTAGATCTCCCCGCCAAGCGGTGTGCCCCACGGGGGACGCTGCCCCTGCGCCAGCCGCTGGCTGATGGCCTGATGGGTAGCAAGGTCGATGCGCAGATCGGTCAGGGCGGCATCGGCGTCCCGCTGGTTGGGGTAGCTGAGACCCAAGCTGCGCCCGTATTTGCCCTGTTCCTTTACCAAGCAGATGGTGTAGAGACCCTCCGGGGTGCGCCCGTCCCCTTCCCGCTGCTTAGGCCCCACCGGGCAGCGCCCCAGCGCCACCGTGCAGGAAAACAAAAGCTCCTCTCCCATAAGCAGGCTCAAGCGGCGCTTGCTTTTTTCTATGAGAATACGCTTGGCGGCAGATAGCAAGACTCCGGCATTATCTGCCGTTCTGGCGGTGTGGATGGACGTTTCCATGGGGGGTACCTCCTGAGGGTATATGTGTTACTTACTCTTCGTTTTCGCCCCCGGGGGCGGGTTTTCCTGCCGGGCGGCGGCTTCCTGCTATGGTTGAATTTCCAGCCAAAAAAGTGTATAGTATAGAATGCTATTTTATCGGCATACAGCGATCAGCCATACCAAGCGGAAGGTGGGTAGACCCCATGAACGATATGATGCAGCAGACCCTTTGGAGCAGTTTACCCGAAAGCGATACCCGTGCGCCTTTGGCCGACCGGATGCGCCCCCGCACGCTGGATGAGTTTTTGGGGCAGAAGCACCTGTTGGGACAGGGGCGGCTCCTGCGCCGCGCCATACAGGCCGACAAGCTGCAAAGCAGCATTTTCTGGGGGCCTCCCGGCTGCGGCAAGACCACATTGGCCTCCATTATTGCCGGTATGACCGGCTCTGCCTTTGAAAAGCTGAACGCCGTTACCAGCGGCGTAGCGGATGTGCGCAAGGTGCTCAAAGAAGCCGAGGAGCGCCGCATGCGGCAGGGGCGAGCCACCTACCTGCTCTTGGATGAGTGCCACCGCTGGTCCAAAAGCCAGAGCGACAGCATCCTGCCTGCCATCGAAAGCGGCCTCATCCGCTTTATCGGCTCCACCACCGAAAACCCCATGGCCAGCATGACCCCCGCCATCGTAAGCCGATGCAGGGTGTTCCAGTTTGAGCCGGTCACCGTAGACGATGTAGAAGAAGCCCTCCTGCATGCCCTGCGGGATAAGGAGCGGGGCTACGGTCTTAGCGATGTGCGCTGCGAAGAGGGCGCTTTGCGCTACATAGCCCAGATCGCCGGCGGCGATGTGCGCACCGCCCTTGGCGCGCTGGAATTGGCGTACCTGACCACCGAGGAGACCCCCGACCCGGAAAGCGGCAAACCCTTCCGCTACATTTCGGTGGAGACCGCCCACGAAAGCGTACAAAAGCCCATGCTCAAACTGGATGAGAGCATGTACTACGACATGCTTTCTGCCTTTATCAAAAGCATGCGCGGCAGCGACCCCGATGCCGCCTTGCTCTGGTTTGCCCGGCTTTTATACGCAGGGGTAGACCCTAAGCTGATCGTAAGGCGCATCATCGTGCACGCCAGCGAGGATGTGGGGCTTGCTGAGCCTACTGCCATGCTGCAGGCGCACGCCGCCGCCAATGCGCTGGAAGTGGTGGGCATGCCGGAGGCGCGTATCCCCATTGCCCAAGCCATTATCGCCATCTGCATGGCAGAGAAGAGCAACAGCGTGGTGGAGGCGCTCTCTGCCGCCGAGGAGGATGCCCGCAAAGGCGATTTCTCCGCTGTGCCCGTGTACCTGAGAGATCAGAGCTATTCGGTGCCCCACGCCCAAACCCCGGAATATAAGTACCCCCACGCCTATCCCGGCCATTTTGTGCGGCAGACGTACCTGCCCAAAGGCTACGAAAACAAGGTCTACTACCGCCCCACCGAGCAGGGGCACGAAGCCAAGCTAAAGCTGCGCCACCTGCGCCGCTACGGTGCGGAGGATATCAAGACCAAGGAATAAAGGACGGCAACACTGTCGAAAGCCCCGGGCGGTGTCGGAGGGTCGCGACCCTCCGACTGTGATCCGAAACCAGCGACATGTATTGCGGGCCAAATCCGATTACATCGGCTTTGGGCTTTGGCGCTGCGGGGGCTTTCAGGCTGGCCTCACGCCCCCGGTCGTTTTACTCACCCTTCCGGTGGTTTCGGAACCCTTGCGTAACAAGGGACCTGAAAGCCCTGCCATAAAACCGGCAGGGCTTTTTGCACACCTTCCCCACGCTTGCATAGGATGCACT
>JAZSRK010000129.1:0-24395 GCA_045538465.1 Candidatus Limiplasma sp.
ACCGGCGTTGAAATGTTCCGCAAGCTGCTGGATCAGGCTGAAGCCGGCGACAACATCGGCGTTCTGCTCCGCGGCGTGCAGCGCAGCGAGATCGAGCGTGGTCAGGTTCTGGCCAAGCCCGGCACCATCAAGCCCCACACCCACTTCATGGGTCAGGTTTACGTTCTGACCAAGGAAGAAGGCGGCCGTCATACCCCCTTCTTCAACGGCTATCGTCCCCAGTTCTATTTCCGTACCACCGACGTTACCGGCAACATCAAGCTGCCCGAAGGCGTTGAAATGGTTATGCCTGGCGACAACATCGACATGGAAATCACCCTGATCACCCCCATCGCTATCGAGCAGGGTCTCCGTTTCGCTATCCGTGAAGGCGGCCGTACCGTCGGTTCCGGCGTTGTTGCTTCCGTGATCGAATAATTTCAGAGTTTTCTCTGAAAACGGTTTGAACAAAACCAAAGCAGCCGCTGCATTTTGCAGCGGCTGCTCTTTTCATATTACCGTTTCTGTACCTTCATGCCCACAAAGGTTGTGTAGGGTTTTAGGTGGGATTCGTAGATCTTTTGGTCATTTAAAGCAAATTCGTGCCCGGTGGCAAACCACTCTTGCCATGGCTGCTCAAAGGCGTTCATTTCCCACGTTTCAACGCTTGTCATCTGCTCATGTTCACCCAAAATGCGCTTCCAATAAGCGGCGCTCTGGAACATATGGGATTCACCCCCAAGCCAATGCCCTAGCAGGGGTTTGCTTTGTCCATCATAGGCGTTTTTCATTCCGGGCACAACGATCAGAGCAACGCCGCCGCTTTTCAGGCAGGGCAGCAACTTATCGGCGAAAAAGCCTTCTTTCCCGCCAAAGTAGTGGTAGGAATCAATGCTGATGATGGCATCGAACATCCCTTCTCCAAAAGAATGATTGGTTGCATCTTCCTGCATGGGGATCAAACGATCCTGCATGTGCCA
The DNA here is from genome assembly GCA_045538465.1 of Candidatus Limiplasma sp. GTDB lineage: Bacteria > Bacillota > Clostridia > Christensenellales > Aristaeellaceae > Limiplasma. The sequence goes on from JAZSRK010000129.1 coordinate 960, forward strand.
CTGTTCAAAACGCTTGCGATTGTCCTCTTTGGAAATCCACAAATCGTTGGCATAGACCGTTGCCCCGGTCTCGTTGGCGATAAATAGGCTGCTAAGCCCAGTGCCGCAACCCAGATCCAGCACAAGTTGGTCTTTGGTCAAGTGTAAGGGATGGGTCTCCAGCATTTCATCCAATAGCCGGATGCTGTTGGGGCCCATCAGGTTGGCGGCTGAAAAATACTGTGAATAGTTGTCGCTTCTCATGGTCTTCCTCCTTAGGCGTTTTCGTACATATCATATACAACATACCCCTTCACCCCTGCCAGCGAGCCGGGGCGGGTCTCCATGACCATTTGGCAACGGGGCTCTACCAGTGGATAGCCGCCAGTGGCATAGATGCCGAAATCCTGCGAGGTTTCAAAACCCAGCCGGTTGTAGTAGTGATAATCCCCTTCCACAAGGATGCCCTTATAATCCAGCGCCTTTACCTGCTCCAAGCCCAAGCGGAGCATGGTTTCGCCGATGCCCTTACGGCAGTGGTCTGCATGTACCGACACCGGGGCCAGCAAAAGAAACTGGGTTTTGGTATTGGGGTCGTAGCCGCCCTCAGGTGTAGGGGAGAGGGGGAAGTCGGACAGCATGAAATGCCCGACGATCTCGCCATCCAAAAGTGCTACAAAGGATAATTCGGGTCTGTAATAGGGCTTCGCCCGGATCTCTTCGACCAGTGCCACCTCGCCTACGCCATCGGAGTGTGCATGTTCTGCGAAGGTACGGCGAACCAGCTGCTCAATAATGGGGAAATCTTCGGGGCGTTCGGATCTGATTTGAATATCGGTGCGGATCATGGTCATTCCTCCTCTTTCTTGGCTTCTTTGTGAATGATAACAGCGTTTTCATCGTGCTTTCTGCTAAGCTGATGAGATGCCTTGCGATTGGATACGGAATCAAAAATAATGGAAAAGTCGTAATCGTCTGGGTAGAGTTGGCTGGCGGGGATGTGCAGCTTGACTCGCTTGTGGTTAACGGCGATCTTTTCGCCTTTTACCTGCACGATCATCTCGCCCTTGTCGTCAGCTGGGCGGTACACAATGCCGTTTTCGCCTTCCGGCATCAAGATAACAGCATCGCCCATAGAGAAACGCTGTTTCACCTCTTCGGTGCTCTGGCTCTTATGACGCAAAAGGCTGCTGCCCGGACGTGGAATAACGGGTCTTAACAGCTCCGGTGGTTGGGTGTCTCCTTGTGCATCCACGATCTTCTGTGCTCGTTTTAGGAGCCCATCCGGCATGCCCAGCCTTTGTGCTATGTACAGGGCGCAGCTATCGCCAGTTTTGCCCATTTCAAGCCGATAGAGAGGACGCAGAGTCTCCCGGTCGAAGGCCATACGAGCCGCGATGACCTGCGGCGTGCGCGCCGCATATTCTTTCACCTGCGGGTCATGGGTGGTAACCAGATACCGGCAGCCCCGAAGCCAAAGCTCCTGCAGCACAGCCAGCGCAATACCCATACCTTCGGCAGGATCGGTACCGCTGCCCAGTTCATCCAGCAATACCAGACTATCCCGACTGGCGGCTCCAAGAATATCGATCACATTGGTAATGTGCCCGGAGAATGTGGACAGGTTTTGGGAAATGGACTGGCTGTCGCCGATGTCGCACAGGATGCGGTCGTGCAGGGGAAGGGTGGAACCCTCGCCGCAAGGAATGTGCAGACCACTTTGCGCCATAGCGCAGAATAAACCGACGGTTTTGATGACCAGCGTTTTGCCGCCAGTGTTGGGGCCTGTTATCAGTACGCCGTTGTTGGCTTCGTCCAAGGAAATGTTCAGCGGCACGCAGGTTTCAGCAGCCAGCAAGGGATGCCGCCCTTCACGAATGCACAGGCTCCGTCCGCTATCCAGTGCGACCTCTCTTGCTTGCAAAGCGGCACTGTACTTGGCCTTGGCAAAAATCACATCCAGCTGAAGCATCAGCTGCACGTTATTACGGATGGACTTGGCAGCATCGGCCACTTCGCCGCTGAGCACGTACAGCAGCCGGCGGATCTCCGCATCTTCTTCAATGGACAGCGAACTCAGCTCCTCCTGCAAGGAACGGATGGCAGTTGGTTCGATAAACAATGTGCTGCCCTTGGCAGAAGTTTCGATCACCGTACCGCCAAATTCGTTTTTGAAGCGCTTGAGCACCGGCAGTACATAATGGTCGCCCCGGATGGAGACATAATGATCTGCCAGATAGGCCTTTTTAGTTTTGAGAACATGGTTTAGTTTTTCTTTGATCTGGTCGCGGATGACCATCATTTGTCTGCGCAAGCTGCGAAGGGTGGGGCTGGCATCATCGTAGACGGTCTCTTCGTTTACGGTGGACTCGATCCGGCGGCGCAGGTCGCTGAGATCATGAAATGCACGGCCGAAAACAGCCACCTGCACGCATTGGGGCGAGGCTTCTTCCCCTCGTCTCAGGTAGTCGGCAGTGCGCTTGCAGGCAGCAGCGAAGCGCACGATCTCGCAGAGCTGTCCCGGCAGCAGCATACCGCCAGTTTCTGCATGATGCAAATGTTCGCTGACGGTATCCATGGGGGAAAGGGGCGGCGTACCGCAGCTATCCAGCAAAGCACGAGCCGAGGTAGTCTCCTGCATTTTCAAACGGCAGAGACTTTCTTGCAAAATAGGGCGAAGCTGCCCCAGTTCTTCCTTGGCGGGCTGACTGATGGCGTGCTCCTGCAACTGTTGCAGGATGGTATCAAAATGCAGCGCCTTTAAATGAGCAAATGTTTCCATGTTTGATCGTCCCCTGTATCAATAAGATGGCATGACCAGGAGCTGAACGCTTGTCTTATATCACTTTTGCCAAAGAAAAGCACACAAAAAGTGCCTCGTGCGGCTAGTAAGACATGTATGCACAGCAAACAGAGCGGTCATGCGGCCGCTTCTTGGTTCTGACGCATACAGCGTTCCTTACCGAACCGACATCCAGCACCTCCAAAATGTATTCAAGTGATACTAACATAAGATAGGTGTCGTGTCAACTTTTTGCTGTGAAGAAAATTTTCGAAGAAACGCGAAGAAAATATTTCGATGTGAAAACAGAAAGCATGATCGGAAAAAAACGAAAAAACTTTGAATTAGTTAATTGCTAAATTCTTGCATTATTGCAGATTAGATGGTAAAATATTGATTATGAAAAAATCTGAATCAATGAGGAGCGTTTCATATGAGTCAGACTATGCAGTTAAGCGCCCAAGCTGAATTATGGCTGAAGGAACTTCTTGCCTTTTCCGATCAAAGCAGAATTCTACAAGAATGGGAACCTGTATCTTATCTTGATAAAGGTACTTTTTCACGCATTTTTCTGGTTCAGAAACGGTCGGATAACAATGTGAAAGCTGCATTGAAATTTGTACCGAACCCTGAAGAAACAGATTGTGCCCCCGAAGGCTCAGAGCAGGATCTCTTCTTTCTCAGCCGGTTTATGGCCAGCCAAAAAGAAGCGGAGATCATGCGTAAATTCAGGGGAAAGCCCAATGTTGTGCAATATATCGGCACGCCTGAGTTCCTTACGAGGCGTTTTCGCAACAGTGCTGGCGTGGAGGTGATCCAATACGCCGTGCTGATTTGTATGCCTTTGTATGCCGACCATAAGCGCTGGCTGCCGGAGATAGCGAACGACCGTGAAAAACGGATCCGTCTGGGCATGGATATCGCCAGATCGTTGGAATCTTTCGAAGCGGTGGGCGTTTATCACCGCGACATAAAGCCCGGCAATATCATGCGGGATAGCAACGGTTCATTCCTCCTTGGCGATATTGGCGAGGCAAAACCGGAGAGCGAACAAACGACCTACGGTTACCATGGCACCCCTCCCTATATGGCCCCCGAAGTAAGAGAACTTGAAATGCAGCTGCGCAAAAAGCAGCGCAGCGATCATCGTTCCGATATTTACTCGTTGGGTATTGTTTTGTACCGTTTGTTTAACAAGCAGCAGTTTCCTTATTTGACCTCTGAAGGTACGCTTACCCACGAAGCAACGGTAAGCTATGATAAATTCAAACAGAAAACCGGGACCGACAGCGAATATCTCACTGCCAGTCAGAAAGCCAATATCTTGCGCTATGGCGGAGGCAAGCTGCCCAAACCTGCTGAAGCAGATGATGATCTGGGCAAAGTTATTTTGCGCGCTTGTGCTTACAACATTAAGGAACGCTATCAGAACGCCACCGAACTGTACGAGGATCTGGAAGCGTGCTTGATGCATCGCCGCCCCAAGCCCAAAAAGCACGGAAAGCTGATCCTTACTGCCTTGCTGAGCCTTGTGCTGGTTGGTGCTTTGGCGATCTTTATTCCCAAACTGTCTGCCAACATAAGCGCCAACCAAACGGTCAACACCAATGTTACAACTACGGCAGCAAAAGGCCCGCTTACCAATGCTACCGAGCAAACCACCGCGCCGGTAGAGGTCGTTTATACCGAAGAGCCGCAAGCCAACCACAACCTTTTTGATATTGAAGAGGTTCAAGGCGGCGTTGCCATTGTCGGCTACAATGGTGAGATCGATTCCTTGGCCTTCCCTGCCAAGATCAATGATCAAAATGTTGTTCAGATCGGTTCCGATACCAACCATGCAGGCTTCGCCAAAAATCATTTCAAGAATGTTCAGATCCCCAGCGGCGTTGAGCGTCTGAGTGTCGGCGCACTGGCAGGATGCATGGAGCTGGAGACGGTGGTTTTGCCGGATACGCTTGTATCGATCGGAGAATCTGCATTCTACGGCGTACCGAACCTTGAAAAACTGTCTATACCTGCAAGCGTAAAGCAAATTGGCAGCGGCGCTTTCAGACAAACCAATGTAACGCTGGAATTGGCTTCGGGGCATCCGGCCTTCGAACTGAATGCAGGTGTTCTGTACAACAAAAAGACCAAGAGTCTTGTATGGTATCCGACAACGCTCAAGAACGAAGCGTATACGGTGCAAGCAGGCACCCTGTCCATAGAGCCGTATGCCTTCGACCATGCAAAGGTCATTGCCGTCATTCTGCCGGAAAGCATGAAAGAGATCGGTAAATATGCCTTTATCGGGTCTGATCTGCAAAGCATCGATATTCCCGATAGCGTAACCAAACTTGGTCAGGGTGGTTTCTACTTGTGCGATGCTTTGCAAACGGTTCGCTTGCCCAAGGGGCTTAAGGAGATTCCAGCGGCTATGTTTATGGAGTGCAAAGCGCTTACCACCATCGAGCATGGGGAAAGCATAACCCAGATCGGCGAGAATGCGTTCCTGAATTGTCCGGCAGGGCAAGCATTCCAGTAATGTCAGCATGAAGTGAAAACAACCAAAGAGCGAATTGGTGATCATGTCATTCAAGGGGGGAAACACAGATGTGCAAACAGATGCTATTGTTGAGCAGCGCTAGCGCAGCGGCAAAAGGCGATGCCAACGGAGTGTTTATGTTGTTGGTGTTTGTTGTGGGGTTAGCCATCGGCTTTATTGTCGGCTTTGTGGTCAGCAGACGCATTTATACAACGCAAAAGGCTGCGCCCGATACACCGGCTGCCGAAAACAAACCGCCAAAGGGACAAGACCAGGATGAAGTGACAGTAAACCCGTATTCCGCTTACGGTATCAACGCCAGAGACGATATGACCGTTAATCCGTATGCTGCCTACACGAACGCTATGGATGAAGATAAAACGGTAAATCCCTATTTTGCCAATGATATGTCGGATGCGGACGATAAAACAGTCAATCCCTATGCGGCGATGGGCGGGTTTCAGTATGAGGCTGCTGCCGGTGACGAGGAACTGACCAGCGACCCATATCACAGGCAACAGGTCGTTCTTCCTCAATCAGTTCCTCAGTTTAGTCTTGATGAGGAAGAAACCATCAATCCCTACTCCATCCATTGGTATGCGGAAGAACAATCGCGCAAAAGCAGCAATACGGATGAAAACTAACAGGAGGAATACCATGAGCAAGCTAAGCCCTAAAAAATGGTATGCTGCACTGGGTGCATGCCTCGCAAGCGTAGCAGAGATGGGATATGCGAATGCCGAGAACACTGCGGCACTTGTGAAAGATCAAGGTGCCTCTGCCACAGCAGAAACGATCGTGTTATCAATTCTTCTGGTAATTTTGCTCGCACTTACTTGGATCTGTGGCAGGCGTTTTATGCAGGCGCGTAAGAAATACGATGAAGCGCTGGAGAGTAACGAAGACGAAACGAGATAAAGGCGGGAAGGTGAGATAATGGCCATCTTTATTAGAGCGGCAGCCTGTAGCAACAAGGGCCGTGTTCGAATGAACAATGAGGACAATTTTTATCTGGACGGTCTGTTCATGGATGAAACACAGCGCGATCAGGGAGGCTTGTTCAACAAGGACGAATTGTCCCGTGGTTTGTTTGCTGTGTGTGATGGCATGGGCGGTGAAGAAGCAGGCGAAGAAGCTTCTTTGCTGTCTGTTAAGCTGTGCGATCGTTACCGCAAGGAAGGAATGAGCACGCAGCCTGAAAAGCTTGCTGAGTTTTTAAAGAATGGCTGCAAGGAAGTGCTCCGCCAAGCCCGCGAGAATGGTAACCACTCCGGCGCAACCATCGCTATGCTGATCGCTGCAGAAGATGGCTTGTATGCTGCCAATATGGGCGATAGCCGTATCTATCGTTTGGTAGGCAAGGGCTTGGAGCAGGTATCGGAGGATCATACAGAAATTCAGAGGCTTCTTAGAAAACGGCTGATCACACCTGCACAGGCAAAAACGCATCCCAAGCGCCATATGATCTTGCAGTATTGGGGCATGCCGCTGGGAATAGCCCCCTTCCAGCCGTTTATTTCCAGAAAGATCCCCTATGCAGCCGGTGAACGCTTCCTTATCTGCAGCGACGGTCTTACTGATATGGTGGAAAACAATAGGATCGCTCAGTTGCTGCGTCAGCGCAAAAGCATAAAGGATATCACGCAGGAACTTGTAGACGAGGCGCTCCAAAATGGCGGCAAGGATAATGTGACCGTATTGATTTTGGAAGTATGCGATTCCGAAGGAACAGTCGAACCCAATCAACCGTTGCTTATGGATGATTCGTTGCAAAAACTGCTTAAGCCTGTTAAGGGCTGGTGGTTTGCGACGCTTGCACTGGGCATTGCCAGTATGTGCGTGCTGATGCGCTTGGCTGAGCTGGTTGCTCAGTACTTTAGATGATCGTGCATCAGATTTGCAAATAGAACAAAAGAAGGGGTGTGCTGCAAATGTTTTTTCTGTGGGTTCGCAGCGGCAATAACGGAAAAAGTTACTATCTTCCAGAGGTAATGAACTGGTCCGGGCATTTGCATGTTGGAAGCGAATTGACGGGAAGCAGCAGCGTTGCGTTGCCTGTGACCGCGCTCAACGGTGTTTTTTCTATTGAGCTGCCCGAAGGTTTCAACTGGCTTGATGGCTACCATGGAAACAAGCTGGAGCACTGTCAGCTGGTGTCTCTTGGCAACGGTGCCATGAAGCTGGATATACATGTAGCGCAATGCAAAAAGAGCGATAATGCAATGCGGAAATATGTATTGCCCAGATTTCCTATAACAATAGGCAGCAAGGAAGGCAATGCGATTCAATATCAGGAGCCTTCTGTATCCCGTACCCACGGTGCGCTTGCCCCACAGGGAAATGGCTCGTGGCAGTATACCGATCACAGCAAATTTGGCACCTTTGTGAACGGGCGCTTGTTGCTCAATGCCAGCAAAACACTGCAGTACGGGGATCGGATCACCATCCTGCCGTCGCTGTCTATCTTGTTTTTGGGCAATTGCATTGCTGTTAACCACATCGACAGCCTTGTTGTGGTTCCTGAGATCAGCAAGCTCGTTCAGCCTGCGATCGCTGCCCCCAATGTTGATAATTCCGTATGGAAAGAATATCACCGCGCCCCCAGACATATTCAGCAGCCCAACGAGGAAACGATCGAGATCGATCCCCCCATCGAAAAAGAAAAGAAAAAGGAACTGCCCACGTGGCTTGCGGTAGGCCCTTCCTTGACGATGGTCATGCCTATGCTGATGAGCTCTTTGCTTATGCAGCGCAGCATGGGTTCCAGCTTGGTCATGATCGGTACATCTTCTGCGCTTGCCGTTATGTGGAGTTTGTTCAACAGACGCTATCAAAAACAGCAAAGCGAAGCTACCGAAGCCCATCGCCAGATCATTTGCCGCCAGTATTATGCGGAGATGGAAGAGCGGATCCAAGCGGAAACTGACCGGGAACGCAAGCGCCTTTTGTATAATTATCTCAGCCCGAGCGAATGCACCGGCTTGCCGTCTGCCTCCAACCATCGTTTGTGGGAGCGTCTGTCTACGCATAATGATTTTCTGCATATCCGTCTTGGTCTTGGCGAACGCAGCTTGCCCACGACCCTCAGCATCAAGCCCGATAAGATCTCTCTTACGGACGATCCCCTTCGCCATGAGGCAAAGCGTCTTCACGACCAATACAGCATCATGAATAATGTACCCATCGTGCTTTCCTTGAAGGAGAACACGATCATCGGTATTCTGGGTGATAAGACCATGCCGTGGCTAATGCAGAGCATGGTGCTGCAAGCAGCGGCAAACCACAGTTATCACGATGTGCGTATTGCTGTTATTCACGGTGAGAAAGAAGAAAAGCTGTGGCAGTATACCAAGTGGCTGCCTCATGTATATGCATCGGATGACCGTTCGCTGCGTATGTCGGTTTGCCATACCAGCGCGATCCAAGAAGTGCTTTCCCACATCGATAACGTGCTGAGCGTGCGTGCCGATATGAAGGAAAACAGAGAAGAGGATAGCGAGGAAACGCCGCTGCCGTGGTACATCGTCTTCTGTACCGATCCGGATTATTTGGAAGATCAATCCATTATGCGCTACCTTACGGCGAGCGATCTTGGCATAACCTTTGTTTTGCAAGCCCCCACCATGGAGCGTTTGCCCAAAGAGTGCACCACCGTTATTGAAGCTACTGGTCAATTGGGTGCCGTTTATACTCCCGATGGCAAGATGACAGGTGTGCACTTTGAAGTGGCGACCGAAAAACAACTGGAAAGTTTTTCGCACACCATTGCTCCGGTACGAATCAAGGAAGTTTCCGAGGATTCTGCCATCCCGTCCCTTGTTACGTTCCTTGAGACCTATCAGGCACGCAGCATAAACGATATTGATATTCGCTATTTCTGGAATGAGAACCACGCTTGGCAAAGCGTAAAATCTCGTTTAGGTCTTAAAGCAGGCTCTATGCCGTTTGTGCTTGATATTTCCGATAAGAACCACGGCCCCCATGGCTTGATCGCTGGTACCACAGGCGCTGGTAAGAGCGTTCTTTTGCAGACTTTCATTTTGTCTCTGGCGATCAATTACAGCCCCACGGAGATCCAGTTTATTCTGATCGACTATAAGGGCGGCGGTACGTCGGAAGACTTCCGTATTCTGCCTCATGCTGCCGGTATTATCGACTCTTTGCAGGGCGAACGCAGAATTTTCCGTGCGCTCGCTTCCGTTAAGGGCGAGATCCTTCGTCGCGAAGAGATCTTTAAGCGTGTCGGCGTAAACAACATCGATGACTATATGAAGTACTACAACAACGATGAGTCTGAAGAAGCACTTGGTCATTTGATCATCATCGTTGACGAGTTTGCCGAACTGAAAAAAGAACAGCCTGAGTTTATGAGCGAATTGGTCAGTGCTGCTCGTGTAGGTCGTTCGCTGGGCATGCATCTTGTGCTTGCCACGCAGAAACCTTCCAACTCTGTTAGCGACGAGATCGCTGCGAATACTCGCTTCAGAATTTGTCTGCGCGTAGCAAGCAAGAGCGATTCCAACGAAATGCTCAAGCGGCCGGATGCTGCATACCTTAAAGGTATGGGACGGTGCTATGTACAAGTGGGCAATGATGAATTGTTCGAACAGGTACAGACCAGCTATTCCGGTGCGGAATATGCCCCCGGTGCTTTGCGTGCCGAAGAAGAGCCCCGACTCCTCAACGAGGCTGGTCAGCCCATCAAGTTGAAGCGCAAAAAGGCAGAGGCACAGCAGGGCAGCGAAAATACGCCCAAGAAAACAGAATTAGATGCTGTGCTGGAGTTCTTGAATGAAACTTGCGATAAGTATCATTTCAACAAGGCAAAGCCGATGTGGCTTGAGGAGATCAGCCAGACGCTGCTGTTGGAACAGATCCAGCCCCTTGCGCAGTCTGCTTTCCGCGATGGTTGTTGGCCTGCCAATAGCAGCGATGAGCTGCTGGCTTACTACGCCATGGCAGATGACATCGAAAAGCAGCGCTATATTCCCGTTGCTATCGATTTTATCACAGAGAAGAACTTGATGCTTTGTGGCCTTTCCGGCAGCGGCAAAACGACGGCTCTGCAAAGCATGGCAGTATCGTTGGCACAGCGCTATACGCCAGAACAGGTGGAAATGTATGTGTTCAGCCTTACCAGCCGAATGCTCAGCTGTCTGGAATCGTTGCCGCATGTGGGTGAGATCGTTTACGATGAAGAGCTGGATGAACAGGTTCGCTTGATGGAAATGCTCTACCAAGAGAGTGAACGCAGAAAGAAACTCTTCGCTCAGATGTCCACCGATAACTTTGTTCAGTACAACAAGTTTGTGCGTACGTTGAACGATGGCAAGCACGAAACGGTTCCGTTTATTGTGGTTTTCATCGATCGTATGCAGCAATTGCGCGAGTGGACCGATAACAAGCTGGAAGACAAGCTGCAGCTCTTCTACGACATGCTGCGTTCTGCAAGCAGTCAGGGTATCTACTTTGTTATGACAGCCTACGATCGCAGCGAACTGCCCGGCAAGTACCAGTCGTTTGTACGCGGTATTTCTCTGCAGATGAATGATCGTATGGATTATGCAGAAGCGATCGGCGCACGTGTACCGATCGAGTGGGGCGGCATTCAGGAATGCCCTGGTCGCGGTATGATCGCCAGAGTGGATAAGGAAGCCAAGGTTACACATATCTATGAGATCCAGACGGCGGTCTATCACACAGTTGAGTCCGACTCGCTGCGTGCGGATGCGATCCGTTCGTTGGGCGCAGAGATGAAGCGTGCTTGGCAGGGCAAGCTGCCCAAGGGCATCGAGCGTATTCCTGAGGAACCCAAGCTCAGCTTGCTTATGCAGCATGAAACCGCTGTGGCAGATATGCAACGTGTGGATCGGCTGCCTTGGGGCTATGAAAAGAATACCGGTAAGATGTTCAGCCTTGATCTGCGTGAGCAGTTCTCCATGCTGGTATGCGGCCCCAAAAAGTCGGGCAAAACCAACGTGCTCAAGAATATGGCTACGGTCTTCGCACGCAAGGGCGCGCAGGTATATTTGATCGGTTCGGATGATCTGATCTATTGGGGCAAGCAAAGAAATATGCAGGTGTTTGCCTACGATCAACAGGAATGGCAAGAGACCTTCAACAATATCTTCAGCAAGGATGTTCCCGAACGGAGCGAGCTGCTTAAGAAAGCAAAAGAAGAAGGCGGCGTTGCCGGTAGAAATCGCCTGCTGGCGACCTTCCAACCCATCGTTGTATTGATCGACGATTTCGATCAGTACATAGATAAGTTGGGCGAAACATCCCCGTACGTTACCAACTTGCGCCATTTCTACGGTGATAATGTATCTGGCTATGGAATTTATACGTTCGTTACCATGTCGCACAATGGGTATCAGCGTATGCATCTCAAGCAGACGGTCGTTGCCATGGCGCAGGCCAATCGCGGCTTGATGCTTCAGGGCCGCTTGGCAGATTGCCTCCCCTTCGACATCAATATCCCGTACAACAAGAAGAACGAAGTTTATCCGCTGGGTGAAGCAATGCAGATCAGCGAGCAGGAGACGATGCAGGTCGTCATTCCCCAATGGGATGAGTTGAATTGACCAAGGGGGTGATTCCGTGATTCTGCCGATGATTCTATATAACCTGGAGGAAGAAAGGCAGAATGTCCTGTTCGATGTTCTACACGAGCTGAGCATACAAGTAGACACACCGTTTCGCCTCGAAGTAAATACGGATAGTGTGGATGATGCCATACAAGCGATAGAAGAAGAAACAGGAATTGCTGCCGTCGTTCTGGGGGTAGATAACCTGAACCAGGATAAATACAAGCTTGCATTTCGGTTGGGGAATCTGGCAAAAATGCGCAACCGCGATCACTACGTGGTGTATGTGATCAAGGACAACAGCCAGTTGTCCCAGCTGCTTCCCTACTGTTCGCGCAGTGCAGGTATTTTGGTTTGTCCGCCCGATAAGCAGGCGATTGAGCAGGTGTTTCGACCCTTGCTTGAAGATTATCATCAGATGTATGCCGATTTGCCGCCCCCCAATAGTAAGTGGCTGAATCTGAAAGCCTCGGGAAAGATCCATCGTGTACGCCTTGAGGATGTTATTACGATTCAGGCAGCGGAAAAAATGGTGGAGTTTCATACCCGCTCGCAGGATATATCCATTTACAGCAGTATGGATCAGGTGGCGGGGATGGTAGATGACTCCTTCTTCAGGTGTCACCGTTCCTACTTCATCAATCGCGAGTACATTCAGTATGTAGATTTTCAGGAAATGCTCATTCGCCTTATCGACGGAACGATCGTGCCATTGGCGCGTTCAATGAAGAGCGGTATGCATGAAGCGCTTGAAGCATAACCAAGCCGGTAGGAGGATTATATGGAAACGATTATTGTTGAACTATGTATTGGCGCCACTGGTAAAGAAGCCGATTTTATGCTGCCTGCGCACATACCGGTTTCAAGCTTGATCAAGGATCTGGCGGGGTTGATCGAACAGGCATTTCAGAACGTTACCTTTGCAGAGGAAGAGGTCAATCTGTTTGACATGGTATCGCAGCGAATGATCCCGCCGACCTATACCTTGGCGCAGGCCAATATTGGCGATGGTCATCGCTTAATGATCGTTTGATCTGCTAAAGAATAAAGGAGGATAAAACATGAGCTTTGAGTACAATTCGGAAGAGGTTCGCAGAGTAGCCAAAGAAATTGAACGGATCGCGCAAAATGTTAAGAAACTGTCCACCGACAACGTTAAAAAGATGCGGGGCACGGTGCAGGATAGCCTGAAGGGCGATGCTGCCAACGCGCTGGAAGACGTGCTTACCGATCTTTCGTCCGATATCAATAAGATCGGTAATGGTTTGGATGGCCTTTACAAGGCATTGATGGAATACGCCAGAAGGGCAGAGCTTGCCGATCTTGCTGCCAAGAAAGCGATCGAAGGTTAATAAACTACGCAAGAAAGCAAATGGAGGGGTCACCGTGAAACGGAAACTTTGGAAAGCGGCAGTTCTTGTTTTGCTGCTAGTACTTGTACTAAATACAGCAATTGCCAAGATCAGCGGTATCAAGATTATGGCGATCAGGCACGATAGTGCATCGCCCATTATCTATCTGCAAATGAAGGCTTTGGATAACAATGGCGTTGCCACCAAGGCACAGCGGAACAATGTTCGCTTTGTCGGCAGTGCAGACGAGGTAGAGCTGACGGCGACCGAACTGACCGGCGATCAGGTTGGTCACATCATTGTTATTGATGCTTCTCTGTATTATTATGGTACGACCTATATTAAGATAGAGAATATTCAAGAGATCGCGCGTTCCTATCTGTCCCGTCTTTCGCACGATGAGAGAGTTCTCTTCGTTATTGCCCAAGATGGTGCTTCGCCGACTTGCAGCAATTATATGTCTGTAGATGAGGCACAGAATTATTTGCAGCAGCTGACGCTGGGCACCAAGGCTTCTGCCTGTTTGGGCACAGCGGTGTGCACCGCCTTTGAGTATGCCATCAATCCTGCTCAGAGCGCGCCGCTTTTCAATAGCGTGTTTATCGTTGCCGACCCTGACATGGAGAGCAACGAAACAGATGCGCGCAGCTTGCAGGAAGCGGTTCAGCTTCGCAACAACAGCGCCATTGCTTTCGATGTGTTCGTAACTGCTCCGCACCGTCCGCAATATATGGAGGGTACCAGCAACAGCCGCCGTGCTGGTTTGGAAAACGGCTTTAGTGCGTTGGAAGACTTTGCAAAGCAGACCGGCGGCCAGTATGTGCAGGTCTATCAGGATAACAACGGCATCAAGACCGATGAACTGCATATGAAGCTTTCTGCTTGGGTAGATACATCGCTGTATTATGCGGTTGATTATACGGCTATCGCAGGCCATCTCCCCAGCGACGACGCTGTTCAGGTGGTGCCTTTCACCGTTTATTGCAGCGATGAAAATGCTGAGGTTGCCAACAAGGTAGAAGTAACGGTTAATGCCGATATGCTGCCGGAAGTGACCCCCACCCCTGTAGTTGTTGAAGAAACGCCGACGCCCACGCCGGCACCCACTCCTGTGGTAGCAGTTGGACAGTCCGATTCCAAAGCTTTGCAAGCGATCAACGCGCTGTACAAGATGAATTACCTCACCAGCATAGACCACAAGGAGTTCGATAATATTTGCTACAACGCTTATCTCGAGTTTTGCAGCAAAAATGGCATCGTTCCTGAAGAAGGTATTTACGAAAGCACCTTCAATCTGTTGCTGAGCGGCAATGGCGTTAGCATGGAATTGCCGACCCCCGAGCCCACTGCCACCCCCGAACCCACTGCTACCCCCGTACCCACGGTACCGGCGCAGGGCTATTCCATCAATGATATGGATACCGAAGGTAGCGGCGGTTTCATTGCTCAAATGCAGCAGGTTTTGAAAAACCTGAATTGCTACGATGAAGGCGCTGTTGCCTCTGTAGGTCGTTTGGACAGCGCAACGATCGATGCTGTCAACCGTTATTGCGAGGCATTCAACTGGTACAATGATAAACCCAACGGCGTAACGCAGACGATCTGTACAGAGATCATTACCAATGGTGTTAACAGAGAACCCTTGGTGACGCCCGAACCCACCTTTGCCGAAAAGGTGAAGGCATTCCTTACCAGCACAATGTCTGTGGGCTCTTTGGCGATTCCTATGTGGATACCCGTATTGCTTTGCGCCTTGTTGGTCTTCGTGATCATCTTTATCATGATCCTTGCGGGCGGTAAGAAGAATGCAGCACAATCTACAACGATCGCTTCGGTAGAGAAAGCGGCGGATTCGAACCCTGCAACTTATGCACCCCAGTATGGCGCATCTGCAACATCTTCCGGCATAAGCTCCAACCCCAGTAGTTCTTGGGCTCCCATCGACGATCAGGGCGAAACCGAAGACCCGTTCTATCAAAGACCGGTCAAACTGGAAGTTCGCTATCGCGGCAGCAGCCATACGTTTGATGTGGCGCTGAAGGAAAAGCCCCGCTACACCATTGGCCGTAAGAATTGCGATCTGCTGCTTGACGAATCCGACAAGAGCCTTTCCCGTACCCATGCAGAACTGTACTTTGCCTTTGGCCAAGTGTATCTGGTGGATACGAGCAGCTACCAGAACACGATGCTCAATGGCGTAAAGGTAAAGGATATCGCCGGCAATGCCGGTAGCAATGGTGTTCCTGTCAACAATGGCGATGTTATGAAGTTCAGCGAACACGAAGTAACCATTACATGGTAATTACGGGAGAGTGAGTCAAATGTCAGCAGAACAGTTCCATCGCGTCATGATCGCCGCAGTGCTGCTGAATCTTTTTGTGGTGGTTTTTCTCTTCTTGCTCGAGCCGGTCGTGGCGGTATTCTGGATCCTGTTGTCGGTTCTGATCCTGATCGTGCAAAAGAGAAAGCACCCTGCTCTCTTTCAAGCGGAAAAGGAGCGTCTCACCGCTCCTTTCCGCAGAATGAAAGAAAAGATCTGGGGCGTTCCCGAAGATCCTGACAAACGTAAGATCGACTTTGTTCATGAATATGAACTGGTTCTGAAACGTTCGACTGGCGATAGGCATTATCTAATAACGAAGGAAGATTTTCTCGTAGGGCGCGCGACCCAGTGCGATGCCCGGATCGATGGTGACAAGGCTATCGGTCGTGAACATTGCCGCATTTTGTTTCGAAAGTACAGTCAGGAATACTACATCGAAGACTTGCGCAGCCGAAGCGGTACCTATCTGGGTACCAAACGGCTGGAACCGTTTACGCAGGAAAAACTTCCTCCCAACACAGAATTGACGATCGGCAATAGTCGCTTGCATTTTCAAAAAAGGTAGGATGGATCATTATGACGGATCAGATCCGATATGAAACAGAAGATGCCTATCGAGTAATGGCACAGCTTATGCGGTTGGAAGATGATCTGGATGCGCTTGCCCTCCGTTTGCGTACCCTCTATCTTTATTCCGCACTGAGCGACCATTTTCTCGAGGACTTGCGCTACTATTGCATCCGCACGAAAGAAGCGGCTCAGCGAGCGAACGGCATCCGGTTTGCGGTGGGCATGTGCGACGAGATATTCCTGTCGTACGAAGATAGCGTAAACCAAAGCATGCAAAGGGATTTACGCGTGTATGTACCCCTTCCCACGCAAGCTTCTTCACGGGACAAAATACCGTTCGTTCCAAAAATCTGACATTCTGTCAGATTCGATATCATTCCTAACCGGTGTTTGATATACTTCAACCATCGGATGAACCCAACGACTTAAGAATGGATGGTGACTTGGTAATGACAGACCTCTTGGTAACTTTCAGCGCGATTGCCCGTTTCCTTGGTAAAGCACAGGAAGCACAGGAACAATTGGAGAACGCCAACGAAGAAATGCGCCGTGCAGCACAGGAACTGTGCGGTAAGTGGGAAGGCGCAGCAGCAGCTGCCTTCGCCGACGAACAGGATGTTCTGTACAACTGGTGCTCCCAGCTTGGTATGGTTGGCGCCGAGTACATGGGCGTACTGCAGAGCGTAAAGGCGAAGTACGCTGAGGGCGAAAACGAGATCGCTAATAAGATCAGAGGATAACATCGACTAAAAGATTTAGAAAGGAATTAAGACGATGGATAAAATCAGAGTGGTTGACGTTGAGCTACATGCGTGTGCAGCAGCTTACCTTAAGAGCCTGGAAACTCTCCGCGGTGCGGTGGCTACCTATCAGAAATCGCTGCAGGCACTGAGCAGCGACTGGACCGGCAGAGCCTTCCTCATTATGAGTGCAAAGGTTGCCGATCTGACTGCAAAGATCGTTAAGTCTTACGACCGCGTGATCGACGCTGTTTCCGAACTGGGCGAAGTGGAATCCATCTTCACCGAGAACGAAAGCGAGATCAAAGGCATGGTCAGCAATCTGGATGCAGGTACCCGTTCTCCCTTCGGTGGCTGATAAACGGTGGCTGATAAACAAGAAAGGAAGATAAAGCAATGGCATTGATTGAAGTAACAATTTCCCAACTGCAGAGCGCTGCAAAAGGTATTCGGAATGCAAACGAGAGTTTCATCGAAGCAGCAAACAATTTGAAGAACGCTGCTGATGCATTGGCTTCCACTTGGGAAGGCCAGTCCCACGATGTGTTTGTTGCTGAGCAGGAGCGTATCGACAACTGGTATCGGGTTATGAGCCAGTGTGTTAGCGATTACGCCAGCACGATGGATGCTGCCGCCGGCAAGTATATGAGCGCCGACATGGAAGCTAAGGCCGCTATTAACAAGCACTAATTGAATGAGTACTGAGTACAGGAGGCAATAAAATGGCTGAACTTATTAAAGTAACAACTGGTGAATTGCAGGAAGCGATTACCAAGTTTGATCGTTGCAAAGAGCAGCTTGCCGCAGCTTATGGCAAGATGGCTACCGAAGTGGCTATTCTCAGCCCTTCTTGGAATGGCGCTGCCAGCGAAGCATTTGATGCACAGTTCGCTTCTCTGGTAAGCAATCTGCGTACCAGCGATGAGACCGTTGCCCAGGCCATTACCGGTTTGCGCGCTGCAGTTTCTGGCTACGAAGAAATGGAAAATGCCGCTGCTCAAGCGCTGAGCGGTATGACCGATGCAGCTGATAGTCCCTTTGGTGGCTAAGCAAGTAGATCTTGTAATGTTTTCCCGGAGATTGCCGCTGTGGCAGTCTCCGGGAGGGATAAGGATTGAAGAAAGATGGCAGATCAGATTCGTGTGAACAGCGAGCAGATGGAAACCCTTTCTGCTCAATTGACAAAGCTTTATTCTGCGTTGGACGCGGCACAAAGCCAAATACGCGGCATTCGAATCGACCGGCAAAGCGGGTCGGAGATCGCCATTTATGGTTCTTCAGCAAGACTCGCATGCTCTAACCGCATCATGAGCGGCAGCACGGTGGCGGAGTATTTGGCAAGTGCAGCCAGCTGTCTTGGCGCAACGGGAGAGTATTCGGGGCTTTTGCGCAAGAATGTTGGCGAGGCGTTGGCTATCTTCCTTGCCTGCGAAAGAGATATTATTGGCGATGTTTCGTCCATGCTGCTGCCTGATATCTTGATGGAAGGTGTTGCCCAATCGTTGGGCTATTCGAATGACAAAAGTACCTGGTCGGCTGAAATGCACAAGAAAGTAAGCCAGATCATCAAGAATGCGAAGATCAGCAAAGATGGCGACTTGACCTATGTTGAAACCGATGATCGGAAAATGCTGATCGGTCCTAACGGCTTGATCGCCGACCAGGAAGAAAAGAGTGGGCTGAGTGGCAAGAAGACCACCACCCGTATTTACGATGGAAAGAGCCGCACAAAGATAGAGCAAGAAGTTGGTGTACTTGACGGTATCAAGTACAAAGAAAAGATCCTTAAGCCTAAAGAAGATTCGGATTCTGGGGCTTATGATATTGAAACCGGCAAAGAAGTTGAAAACAAAGAAGAAACTGGCAAGCGTGTTGGCTTGATCACTGTCGGTGCTTCTTCCGGCATTACGGAGAGTATTTGGGCAGAGAGCCAGACTTATGAAGATGGAAAAACGACCGCTAAGGTGGATGTTGGTCTTGGCAACCTCGAGGCTACAGCATCAGCCACAGCTGGTATGGGTGTATATGTTCCGGGTGAAGATGGCGAATTAAAACTGTATTATGGCGCACAAGGCAAGATCGGTGTTTCTGCAACCGTTGCCGAAGTGAACGCTTCTATGGAATACGAGCTTTGCGACAACGTATCTGTGGGCGTTGAGAGCAATATAACCGTAGGCGAAGCGAAGATGGAGGCGGAGGGTTCCGTTGGCTTTATTGATGGTAAGCTGGAAGCCAATCTTAATGCCTCTGCCGAACTGAATGCGTTTACTGCCGAGGTGCAGGGTAAGCTCGATACCGGTATTGTTGATGGTACAGTGGGCGGCGGTGTTACAGTTGGTCTGGGCGCCCATGCCAATGTTGGCATCGATGGCGGCGTTATCAAGTTTGATTTGGGTGTGGCTGCCGGTCTTGGTCTCGAGATCAACGGTGAATTGGACTTTAGTGATACGATCAATGCCGTAGGCGATGTATATAACGGCGTATCTGAATTTGTCGGCGATGCATGGAATGGTGCAGCAAATGCACTCTCTGACGGCTGGAATACGATTACCGGCTGGTTCGCTTAAAGGAGTAAAGCGATGATCCGTATTGTTATTGGGCTGATGATCGTGGTTCTTGTTATTGCCGCTTGCTGGTGCTTTACTTATGAAAAGCGCTTTGTTGCCAAAGCCGCAAAAGCACCGGCCGTGGTCGTAGATGTAATTTATTCTCCCAGAGAAGGACAGAGCACCCCGTTTGTAGAATTTATTGATGAAACGGGTGCCAAGATCCGTTGCCGTGCGCAGAGTGCCGGTGCCTTTGGGGTAAAGACCGGCCAGCAGGTTCAAATTCTTTACACCCGTAAGCAAACCATGGGTACGACCATGAGCAATGTATTCATTTTGAACCAACACGGCAAAGCGCCTCTTTGGGGGTACACGATCGGCGGTGTGGTAATGCTGATCGCTGCAGCCATGCTGGTGATGGTTTTTCTCAAATTTCGATAAGTGATCTGTGCTCACTATATAAACGGAGGGATGAACATGAAACTGGAAGGTTTGCTGCCTGTAGGGTCTGTTGTGATGCTCAAGGGCGGTACGCACCGCACGATGATCATTGGTTATTGCCAGCGCTTGGTAAACGAGCCTGATACCGTATTTGATTATGTGGGCTGCCTTTTCCCCGAAGGCTACCTTTCTGCGGATAAGAATTTCCTGTTTAACCGGGATCAGGTTGAAACCATTTATCATGTGGGTTACCAGACCGATGGTCAGATGGCCTTTGTGGATAAGATGGAGAAGGCACTGGAGTCCTTTAATAGTAAGGAAGAAAAGCTGTAAACTGTTGCTACTGATAACAAAAGGATCGTAAATATTGAGATAATGAACGGCGGCATCCGCATGGGAGCGGGTGCCGCCGTTTTTGTGGGTGGATAGATAAGTGTGGATATTTGATTGATTAAGAGACGAAGCTTATGGCTGAATATAGGAAAGGTCAATCCACATAGCAGGGCGTGTTCCATAACCACGTGAATTAGTGTTTGGTGTATATTCATCTGATGAACCACCAGGAAGGATGGCGTTAAAGCCAGATTTTTTATTTGAGGAATCTCGCAGCATCCAATATCCATGTTCGTTGCTTGTTGTACTGTCGTTTTTTATGCTTCTTCTATAATCGGACATTTTGGCACAGCGTTGATCAGGAGTGAGATACCAATAGACTTCGTCGAGACTTAACAGAAAAATCCTATCCGTAGTATAAATGGTGGTGTCAACATAGTTAGTGCTTAATTCCGTGTAATGAATATGGCTTTGATCACTCGCTGAGAAACACTCGTTAAAAAAGTCATCATTTAACCATTCACGGATGTCTGAGTTTTTCCAGTTCTTTTTGGATGCAGAGTCACCTGAATAAAAGCATTGCATGTCGAGGATATATTCAGATAAAACAAGGGCCTTCCCTTCATAATGGTTAATGTCAATCACAATCCAGTTAACGGGCTCTTTACCATTATCTCGTATTGCATCTTGCTCATAATAACCAATACGAACCAAGTCACCTACCTGTAATGGAGCGGGAGTGGGTACAGGAGTAGGTGACGGCGTGGGTTCCGGAGTAGGTGTGGCCGTAGGCTCTGGCGTAGGTGTTGGGCTAGGCGTGGGAGTTGGAGTTGGTGTGGGAGTAGGCGTAGGAGTTGGTGTAGGAGAGGGTGTGGATGTTGGAGACGGCGTTGGCGTTGGTGTGGCAGTAACAACGACCGTCGGTGTGGCTGTAGTTGTTACTTTTGGATTACTCTTGTTTTGCTCACCCGCGCTCATACCCAGCACAAATGCCAGCACCACGACCAGCGCGATACAAGCGATCGGCCAATAACGTTTGCAGATGTGTGCCAGTTTTCTCGATACCCCTGTTTTTTGCTGCAGCTCTTTGGGCAACGGTTTTCCCTTGGCGCAGCATTGCAAAGCTTTGAAAAAATCGCTGGCTTTCTGGTAGCGGTCTTCCCGGCGATAGGCGCATGCACGCAAGATCACCTGCGCGAGCTGAGGTCCGGCATCGCAGGGGGGCGGCAGTTCAAACCCGTTGTAGCGCAGCAAACGTGCACGTTCGCTGGGTGTCAGAAATTCATCATCTTCAACATTGTTTTTCTGTTGGTACGTCCGGTAGTTGGCTGTGGCTTCTTCTGAAAGGCTGCCTTCCTCTGTAAGAAAGGGGAATTGGTTGCGGTTGTAAAGCTTGTAGAGGATAATGCCCAGCGAATAAATATCGGAACGGTGGTCGCTGCGCATTTTTTGCTGCTTGGTTTCCAGCTCGTAAACTTCAGGCGCCATGTAGGGGCGGGTGCCGTGGAAGCCGATGGTGGTAAACTCGCTTTCCAATTTGGCTTCGCCAACGTCGCTCAAGTAGAAGTGGTAGCTATCGTCCATCAGTATGTTGCCGGGCTTGATGTCCCGGTGATAAACGCCTTTTTCCTCAAAGCTCATCAAGGCATGAGCCATCTCCATGCCCAGCCGCATGCGACCGTTCTGGCTGTCCGATACCAAGGGCAGCCATTCTTTGTGGTTTTTGTATAATGGCATGCAAATAAGCACAGCGCGCTGGCACACTGTTTCGCCTACTTCGTTTTGGAACGTGCGCTGCAGATACTCCGGCTCTTCCAGATACTGGATGATATACTTGTCGCCTTGGAAGCGGGTCATAATTTCCGCTTCCCGCTTGCTGGCAGCAAAACGTGCCTGAAAGAATTCATCTTCCGGGCTGTTTGGCCTGCTGCATTGGTTAATATCCATGGGGTTGGGGATGAATTTGAGGACGGCAGGTCTGCCGGTCTCGCGGTGAGCGATCTTGAAAATGCGCGAAAACGTGCCTTGGTCAAGATAGGAGACTACCTCCCAGTTTTGCAAGATGCGGCTTTGGGGCTGATAAGCCATCAGTTCTTTCAGCCACAGATCTTTGTAAATGGCGGTTTGGGAGGTCTTGTTGGGGTTGGACATAAGATCACCTCAGTTGGGTTTGATGGGGGGAGAGTTATTTGTTTTTACAGGGGATGCCGTTTTCTTTGGCGTAGGTTGCGGCATCGCTGCCGGAGGGGGTGATGATGGTGAGCTTGGGGCAATCCTCGAAAGCGCTAGATCCGATGGATGTAACACTGTCTGGAATGGTGATACTGGAGAGAGAAGTGCAACCTGAGAAAGTACTATATCCGATGGATGTTACACTGCTTGGAATAGTGATGTTAGTTAGAGAGATGCAATCTAAGAAAGCACAATATCCGATGGATGTTACACTGCTTGGAATGTTGATGTCTTTGAGGGAGTCACAAAAGGCGAATGTATAGTTTCCAATGGAAGTAACACTATTAGGAATAGTAATGGTTTTGAGTGAGTCGTTACTCCAGAAGGCATAATCCCCAATGACTTTTGTGTCAGAAGGAATTTCATAATCACGATTCTCAAGAACATATGGATAGCAGACTAGCTTTTTCTCAGCTTTGTTGAACAAAACCCCATCTTTCATCTCCAATACAGGATGATTTTTTGATACGTTAATGTTGATCAGTTCTATGCAACCCCTAAAAGGATTACTCCCGATTGTTGTAACACTATCAGGAATGTAGATGCTGCTGAGCGAGAAACAAAGTTGAAAAGCATCATTACCAATGAAGATTACACCATCAGGAATAGTGATGTCCGTGAGGGAATCACAAAACTCAAAAGCGTTATTCCCAATTCCCACAATCTGATATTTGTCAATTTTAGATGGTATATTCAATACTACATCATTCCCGGAATAACCGGTAATCACAGCCAAATCGTTTGCGTACACATCCAGCCTGTAATTGTTGAGCGTTACAGTACCTGTTGAGCCTTTTGCAAGTATTTTTTCAACGTTTGCTACAGAACTGGCAGCATTCCCCGTTTGGTGCTGAATGCTATTATTTATAGCGAACTTCTCGGTATAGCTGCCAGGTGTAACGGTAAGGGTGATTTTGGGGCAATTGAAGAATGCGCGATCGTTGATGGATGTAACGCTTTGAGGAACGGTAATGCTGGTGAGGGAATCGCAATAAGAGAAGACTCTATTTCCAATGGTTGTAAT
>JAZSRK010000175.1:0-6093 GCA_045538465.1 Candidatus Limiplasma sp.
AAGAGCCGTGTTGACGGTCTTGACCCCTTGACAGCACTCAACCACTACCACTTTCTCGATATTGCCGAAAACGGCGAGCTGCCGATGATTCTTTCACGCTATTCGGGCGCAGGCTCTCACCGATATCCTCTCGGCTTCTCGGGCGATACGGGTATCACGTGGAAGGCGCTCAATTTCCAGCCCTATTTCACCGCAACGGCTTCCAATGCCGCATACAGCTGGTGGAGCCACGATATCGGCGGACACATGGGCGGCTACCGGGATGACGAGTTGACCGTGCGCTGGATCCAGCTGGGCGTATTCTCCCCCATCTTCCGTTTGCATTCCACCGACAGCCCCTTCCTTGGCCGGGAACCGTGGAACTACAACCGCCGCGCGCAGCTGGTCATCGAGGACATGATGCGCCTGCGCCACCGGCTGTTCCCCTACCTGTACACCATGTGCCGTCGCAATGCAGAAGAGCTGCTGCCCTTGGTGCGCCCCATGTACCACACTCATCCGGAGTGTGCCGAGGCGTACCATGTGCCCAACCAGTACTGGTTCGGCAGCGAGCTGATCGCCGCCCCCATTACCCAGAAGGCCGATGAAAGCGACCTTGGCTATGCCGATGCATGGCTGCCCCAAGGCACATGGGTGGACTTCTTTACCGGCTATGTATACCGCGGCGGGCAGCAACTGCGCCTGTACCGCCCCTTGGAAGAGATGCCCCTTATGATGAAGGCTGGCGGCATCCTGCCCATGCAGGCCCATGTGCCCGGCAGCCGAAAGCTGGGCGGTGCCGAAGAGATGGAGCTGGTGGTGGCTGCCGGTGCAAACGGCACCTTCACCCTGTACGAAGATGACGGCAACACCCTTGCCTACCAGCAGGGCGAATATGCCGAGACCCGCTTCACCCTTGACTGGCAGCCTGCCTGTGCCACGCTGACCATCCACCCGGCACAGGGGCAGACCGCTTTGGTGCCCACCCGGGATTGGACGCTGTACCTGCGGGGCTTTAGCAAGGGAAGCGTCGTTACCATAGATGGCGACACCCTGCCCGCCCGCTACGATGAAGCCACCAACACCCTCATCGTTACCCTGCAGGAGGTACAGCCTCTCCGGGGCGCCGTGCTGACCCTTACCCACGAAGCCGGGCTTCTCCACAACAACAGCGATTGCCGCGCCCGCATCTTGGATAAGATCACCCGTGCCCAGAACAGCCAGCGGGATAAGGAATTCCTTATGGAGACCGCCGACAAGCTGCTATCGCAAGCTGCTCAGGGGCGCACCATTGCCGCCTACAGCACCGGTGCAGCCGACTACCCCTCCCTTGGCGGGTATATCGCCGAGCTGGTGGGGCAGGTATAAGGTGCAGCAGATACCCTCTTTTCTTTCCCCATCAGCAGGACGACCCCTTGCCGGGGGCGAACATGTATAACATCAACACGGCGGCAAACCGCCAGAAAAAAAGCGAGGAAGTAACACCATGCGTATTTTTGAAGGCTACCAAAAAGGGATCAATCTGGGCGGCTGGCTGAGCCAGTTGGTCGGCAACGACGATGCCCATTTCAACGGCTTTATTACCGAGAGCGACATCGCCCGCATCGCCTCCTTCGGCTGCGACCATGTGCGCCTGCCTGTGGACTGCGATACCGTCTTTGAGGATATGGGCAACACCATCCTGCCCCGCATCCAGCTGATCGACAACTGCATCGATTGGTGCGGCAAGCACGGCCTCAACCTGATCATCGACCTGCACAAGACCTTCGGCTACATGTTCTCCACCAACGAGCGCAACTACGGCGCCACCTTCTTCCACGATGAAGAACTGCAGGCCGCCTTCCTGCGCATCTGGACGATCTTTGCCCAGCGCTACGGCAAGTACGCTGACCGGGTAGCCTTCGAGCTGCTCAACGAAGTGGATCTGCCCGATGTGGTAAACGAGTGGAACGGCATCATCAAAAAGGCCATTGAGACCATCCGTCCCATCGCCCCCGATACGTGGATCCTGGTGGGCGGCGTGCGCTACAATGCCGTTACCAGCGTGCCCACGCTGGATATGCCCTACGATGACAAGATCGTTTACAACTTCCACTGCTACGAGCCCTTGGTTTTCACCCATCAGCGGGCCGGTTGGATCGCCAACATGCCCAAGGATTTCCGCATCCACTATCCCCAGCCCGTGGGCGACTACAGCAAGGCTGGCGAGACCCTCGGCATGTGGCAGGCCAGCGAAAGCAAGCCCGGCGACAGCGAGCTGATCAGCCCCGAATACTTCGAAAAGATGTTCATGGTCGCCATCAAAGCAGCTGAGGAGCGCAATGCCCCCCTGTACTGCGGCGAGTACGGCGTTATCGACCAAGCCCTCGCCCCCGATACCCTGCGCTGGCTTACCGACATCAATGCTGCCTTTGTCAAGCACAACATCGGCCGCGCCATCTGGACCTATAAGCAGCTGGATTTCGGTCTGGTGGGCGAACACTATGCCGACATTCTGGATGAGATGGTAAAGGTGCTGTAAAACAGATGACGAACCTCAAACTGCTCCTTTTTGATTTTGACGGTACCTTGGCCGATACCCGTCAAGCCATCGTGCTGGCAAAGCAGGAGGCCATGCGTCGGCTGGGGCTTACTGTGCTCAGCGAGGAAGCCTGTGCTTCCACCATCGGGCTGACGGCAAAAGCCGGGTTTCTGAAGCTGTACCCCGGCATGAGCGATGTGCAAGCCGACGAATGCACTGCCCTGTACCGCCAGTTGTTCGAAGAATACCGCCTCAAGGTGCCGCCCACGCTGTTTGATGGCGTTACAGAGACCTTGCAAGCCTTGCAGGCGCAGGGCAAGACCCTTACCATCGCCACGGCCCGCAACAAAGCCTCTCTGATGGAGTTTCTGGATATCCTCCACCTGAAGGAATACTTTGATTACGTGCTCTGCGGTGAGGATACCCAGCGCCTGAAACCCCACCCGGATGCAGTGCTCAAAACGCTGGAGGAGCTGCACTTTGCCCCCGAAGAAGCCCTGATGATCGGCGATATGACCATGGATATCGAAATGGGCAAGCGGGCCGGTGTATATGCCTGCGGTGTTACCTACGGCAACGGGAGCCGGGAACAGCTTTTGGCCGCCGGAGCGGATGTTGTGATCGACAGCATGCAAGAGCTGCTTAACGTGGTGGGTGCCAAAGCCGACTGATGGCCATATAACAGTTGTATAACCTAAAAAGCTGCCTCCCATGGCAAAAAAAGCGGGCATCCGGTGATGATAAACCATTCGCCGGGTGCCCGTTTGATGATGCAGCTATTTGAAATGCGAACCAGAAAGTTGCAATTCCTCATCGATCAGCTGCAAAACTTTGTTTTCTCTATATAGCATGCCTTGGAAAATAGCAATATTCTCTTTTTCAAAATGATTCGAAGATGTATTTTCACAAACGGCCTCTGCAACAGAAACAAATTCTAATACAAACTGTTCCTCTGCTTCATAAGCATCCAATTTTTGCTCCACGACTGCCTGTTCCGCTTCACATAGAAAATAGTAATTATCCTGAATAAAGATATCCTCAAATCTTCCTTTTTCAATTCTTCTCACAAAGCCAAATTCTTTTATCGTTTCAGGCTTAACGATCAGTCCGCTCTCTTCTCGAACTTCTCGAATAAGCGTATCTTCCAATGTTTCTCCGGGTTCTATCCCACCGCCGGGCAGTTTATAGTAGTTATATTTTTTGCTATGCATCATAGCGATCTTTCCATCCCTGATGATAATGCCTCTGACAGACGGTCTTCTGCCCACCGAACCGTTGGGCTTGTAATTCTTTTTATCCAAAACAAACAGTTCTCTCATAGGTATTCTCCAACTTATGCGTATTTGCTGCCTTGATTCTACCACAACCGCATAAAGAAATACAAGCCATGCGATCTGGCATGGCTTGCAGAGTGCCGATCAACCTTGGGAGGTGTCGGAGGGTCGCAACCCTCCGACTATGATCCGAAACCAGCGGCATGTATTGCGGAGCCTTTCAGGCTGTCCTCACGCCTCGGTTCGTTTTACTCACCCTTCCGGTGGTTTCGGAACCTTTGCGCAGCAAAGGATTCCTATCGCCGCTTGCCGCCCGGCGAGCCGTAGGCGAGTAGGCAAACGGTGCATGCCTCGTCGAAAAAGTTACCGTAGGTGAGTTTTTCGGCGAGCAGAAGCCGCCTCCCGGGTATGGGAGGCGGCTCAGGCTATATTATTCAAACCACGTTACTTGCACAGGCTAACAAACTCGTCCACTTCGCCGCGTACAACATCCAAAGCGCTGCGCCAGTAATCCACGGTGCGCACATCAATGCCCACAGAGGCGGCCACCTCGGCAATGGTGCCGGAGCCGCAAGAAGCCAGCATGGCATCATACTTGGGCAGGAAGGCAGCGCCCTCCTTCTGGTAGCGGGCAAACACGCCCAGACCAAACAACAGGCCAAAGGCGTAGGGGAAGTTGTAGAAGTGGAGACCCACGTTGTAGTAGTGGCTCTTGTTGACCCACATGGAGGGGTGACGGATCTCCTTGTCCAGGCCATCGCCGTAGGCCTGCTCCTGCGCATCCAGCATCATCTGGTTCAGCTCGGCAGCGCTGGGGATATGGGTCTTGCGGGCTTCGAAGACGGCGCTTTCGAACAGGAAGCGGCTGTAGATATCCACCACGGTCTGGGTGGCTTCCATCAGGCTGTTTTCCAAAAGCACAAAGCGGGTCTTTTCATCGGCAGTCTTGCGAACGGTGTGGCTGAGCAAAGTCTCGTTAAAGATGGAAGCGGTCTCTGCCAGCTGCATGGGGATGTCGGTCATCAGAACGGGCACACGCTCCAAGCAGTGGTCGTGCCAGCCGTGGCCAAGCTCGTGGGCAAGGGTGCTTACATCGGAGAAGCTGCCCACAAAATTGGTCAGGATGCGACACATCTTCTTCTGGTGGTAGCCAGCGCAGAAAGCGCCGCCGGCCTTGCCTTCACGGGGCAGGAAGTCGATCCAGCGGTTGTCGATGGCGTGGGCGATAAAGGCACCCATTTCGGGGTTGACCTTGGTAAAGGTATCGACCAGCAGCTCCCGGGCCTCTTCCACTGTGTAGCGCAGGCTGGCCTCGCCCACAGGAGCAAAGAGATCGTAGAAGGGCAGACCATCCTGATGCCCCAGCAGCTTGCCCTTGGCCCGCAGATAACGGCGGAAGTCGGGCAGTGCTTCCCGAATGGCGGTAAGCATGGCATCGAGGGTCTCCCGATCCATACGGCTTTCGGACAGCTGACGGGAAAGGATGTCCGGGTATTTCTGCGCTTCGCACATGGTCATGGCTTCGCCCTTGATGCCGCTGAGGCAGAACGCCATGGGCGTTTCCACCTTGGCATAGGAAGCCAGCTCGGCTTCGTAGGCAGCCTTGCGCACAGCGGGGTCGGGATCGTAAGCCATGCCGCGCACAGCAGGCAGCGGCAGGGACTTGCCGTCCATTTCCACAGTGTGGGAGCCCATCAGGCGATCCCGCAGCTTGGAGAAGGCCTCTGCGCCATCCAGCGACATACGCAGCATCCACTTTTCCATATCCTCAGGCAGCAGGTGTTCAAACTGCTGCTTGGTCTCCCGCAGCATAAAGGCATGCTGAGAAAGCAGGGGGCTGTTTTCGATGCAAGCATCCAGATCGGCCACGCTGCCCACCAAGCGCACGATGGCGCTGGTGTTGAGCTGCACATCCACCATCATGTTGCTGAGGCGATCCTGATAGCGCAGGGCTTCCTCGTTGGTGCATTCGGTGGCCAAGGTAAGATGAACGAAGCCAAACAGATTGCTGAGCAGGTTGCTGAGCTCGCTGGAGGCAGCCACCATCTTCTCCAGTTTTTCCACATCGGTGATGGGCTGGGCAGCGATCTCCTGTGCAGAATGGCTCAGCTGCGCCACGCGCTGGATGTCGCTTTCCAGCTGCGGGTCATCAAAGCCTTTGTAAAATACGGACAGATCCCATGTCATTTCCATATTGCGTTCCTCCTCTTAAATGGTACATTGGATACAGCATAAACCGCTGTAAAAAGGGCAGGGGATACCCCTGCCCCCAGGTCCTGGGAAAAACCCCCCACTGGGGCCTTTTTCTCCGGTGGTTGG